>NZ_RKRA01000001.1:1274850-1593563 GCF_003814705.1 Georgenia muralis
GCGCCTTCGGCCTCGGGCGGACGTTCGGTGTGCCGGAGGCCGGCACGCCGTCGGCCGCCCCGGCGATCTCGCTCGACCGCACGCAGCCCGAGGCCGCCTCGTCCGGCCCCGCGTCGCTGGACGCCTCGACGGCGATCTACCCCGCGCCCAGCTCGAGGCACACCACCTTCCGGTCGCAGGGCCTGAGCGACGACGGCGGGAGCGCCGTGGCGTGGGCGTACGACGCGACCGCCCGCTTCGGCCCCGACCAGGTTCGGGAGCTGGGCGCCGCCGTGGGTCTGTCCGGCGAACCGCGCCAGGAGTTCGGGGCCTGGGTGCTCGGCCCCCAGGACGGCACCGGCCCCTCCCTCTCGGTGGCCCCGGACGGCATGACGTCGGTGAGCTTCTACGACCCGACCAAGGAGCCGTTCCGCTGCGCCGCCGTCGGGGGCGGCACCGAACCAGGTGCGGTGACCGAGCCCGCCCCGGCCATCGAACCCGGCGCCACCGAGCCCGGTGCCACCGGCGAGGACGCCGCCACCTCGGACATGGTCGAGCCGCTGCCGGCGGAGAGCTGCGGACCGGTCGACCTCGGCCCCGCGCCCACGGGTGAGGCCGCCCGCGCGCAGGCGGCGGACGTCCTCACCGCCGCCGGCCTCGACCCCGCGAGCTTCGAGCTCGTCGACACCGCGCTCGGCGACACGACGATGACCGAGGTCCTCGCCCACCACGTCGTCGACGGCCGGCGTACCGGCGCGAGCTGGTACATCATGCTCACCGGCGCCGGCGTGCAGAGCTTCAGCGGCCCCGTGGCCCCCCTCGTCGAGCTCGGTGACTACCCCGTCATCGGCGCCGCGAGCGCCGTGGAGCGGCTGACGGACCCGCGTTTCAGCGACCTCGGCACGTTGAGCATCATGCGTGACGACGTCGACCCCGCCGCGGCCGAGGGTGGTGCCGACGACACGGTCACCAGCGAGGTGGCACCCGATGCCGCGTTCCCGACCGAGCCGCCGGCGCCCGTGACGGCGGGGCAGCCCGTGCCGTGGCCGGTGGAGGAGGTCGCCATCACCGGTGCGACGCTCGGGGTGGCGCAGTACACGACCCCCTCCGGCGCGGCCATGCTCCTGCCCGCGTACGCCCTCACGTCCGAGGACGGCCGCACCTGGTCGGTCCTGGCCGTCGCGGAGGGCTCGCTCGACCTGGCGTCCTGACGGCGCTGCCACGCCGCGGCGACGCACCCGCCGGACCACCATCGCGTGCGGTCCCGGGCACCAGGCCCGGGACTGCTCCTAATGGGGCTACATCTAGCCTGGTGCCCATGCGACGGATCCTGCAGCTGCCCTGGCGCGCCCGGCCCGAGGTCGTCGGCCTCGTCCTCAGCGGCGCCGGCGCCCGGTCGAGCTTCCAGATCGGGGCACTGCGCTACCTCTACGACGAGGTCGGCATCACCCCGCAGGTCATCAGCGGGACCTCGGCAGGCGCGATCCTCGGCTCGGTGCTGGCCCAGGCCGGCGACCACGCCGGCCAACGACGCGCCCTGGCCCACCTCGAGCGCCTGTGGCTGGACATGCAGGACGACTCGGACATGTTCACCGAGCTCGACTGGTACGCCAGGCTCCGGGTGCGAGGCCCGGTCCTCATGAACGCCTTCACGCGCCGCGAGCGCCGGCAGGGGCCGCTCGGCCGGTCCTTCACCCGGGCGGCGTCCCTCACCTCGCAGCGCCTGGGCCTGGGCCGGGACACCCCGGGCGGCGTCGGCCCGGCCGTCCCCGCCATCGGCGCGGTCACCGTCGGCACGTCGCCGGCCGCCACCGGCAGCGCGGCGCCCTTGGGTGGCGGCGCGGCGCCCGTGGGTGACGGCGCGGCGCCCGTGAGTGGCGGCCCGCGTGCCGCCGTGGCCGAGCCCGCGGCGGGCAGCGACTGGAACCCGATCAGCGTCGTCGACGTCATCTCCGCCATCCGCGAGGTGGGCCGGGCCCGGCCGGACCTGGAGATCATCGTCCGCGGTGCCGAGCACGCCCGGTCCATGTACCGGCCCGGACCGATCGTGGACCGGCTGCTCGACCCCGAGGTGTTCGACCCGGCTCGGGTGGCGACGTCGGGGGTCACCCTGCGGGTCGCCGTCGTGGGGCTCGAGTCCGGCGAGCTGCGCTACGTCACCGAGACGGGCCGGCTCGTGGACCGGGAGAACGAGCCGGTGCCGGACGAGCCCGTCGTGGACCTCCCCGAGGCGATCCGCGCCTCGTGCGCGATCCCTGCGGTCTTCCCCCCTGTCCGGCTGGGCTCGGAGCACTACGTCGACGGCGGGGTGCGCGAGACCCTGCCCACGGAGGTCGCCGTCGAGCACCTCGGCGCGACGAAGGTCTACGCCGTCGTCGCCCCGCCCGCGGGCGTGCCGCGCCAGGAGAGCTACGCCCAGAAGGACATGCTCTCCATCGTGCTGCGCTCGACCGCGGGGATCATGTCCGACGAGGAGCTGCGCGACGAGGTCGAGTACGCCCGGGCGGTGGGCGCCGTCGTCATCACCCCCGACCTCGACGTCCACGACGCCCTGACCATCGACCCCGGGCTCACCGCGATCGCGATGGCCTACGGGTGGCTGCGCGCCGCCGAGGTCGTCGAGGGGGCGTCGCCCGCGGAGGAGCAGCTCACGCGGGACATCATCGCGCTGCGCCGGGACGCGTGGGCGCTCGAGGACGCGCTGCTCGCCCCGCCCGAGGACGACGACGCCGCGGCCCGGCAGCGCGTGCCGTGGAGCCTGGGGACCGTGCGCCCGCCCGACCCCGCCCCCGAGCCCGACCTCACCGAGCTCGCCGAGCTCAAGCACCGGCTGCGGGCGCTGGTCACCCAGGCGCCACGCCGCCCGCCCGGCGCCGAGGAGTGGTGGCGCAGGTTCGAGGCGCACCCGTTCGAGATCAGCCGGACGCCGGACTGGACCGGCGAAGAAGCTCGCGAAGGGTCGTCGCGGGTCGACCGGTGAGCCGGGTGACGTCGTCGCTGACCCGCTCCATCTCCCCGGCCGCGATGGCCGTGTAGGTGCTGACCCAGGCGTCCACCTCCCACCGCGGTGCGCCCAGGTGGGCCCGGGAGGCGTACGCCTCCTCGAGCGTCTCGTCGTGGTACCGCACGGGCCGGCCGGCAGCGGTGAGATCGGCGGCGACCTCGCCCAGGGTGAGGGCCTCGGGGCCCGTGAGCTCGTAGGTCGCGCCGTCGTGCCGGGCGGGGTCGCGGAGCACGGCGACGGCGGCGTCCGCCACGTCGTCCAGGGCGACGGCGGACACCCGGCCCTGACCGGCCGGGCCGCGGATCACCCCGTCGTCGCCGGCCAGGAGCGGCAGGAAGTCGGCGTAGAGGTTGTCACGCAGGATGACCGTCGCGACGCCGCTCGCCCTCAGGTGCTGCTCCGTCGCGTGGTGGAGGCGCGCGTGGGCGAAGGTCGCGTCGGGCGCGGCGCCGAAGTACGACGTGTAGACCACCCGCCGGACGCCGGCCGCCACCGCCGCGTCGACGAAGGTCCGGTGCTCCGTCTCCCGGTCGGGGGACTCCGACGCCGAGACCATGAAGAGGGTCTCGACGCCGTCGAGCGCGGCCCGGGCCGCCCCGTGGTCGCCGTAGGTGGCCGCACGGACCTCGGTACGGGGCAGCTCCGGGGCGCGCGCGGGGTCGCGGACCACGAGCAGCTGGTCCACCCCGGCGTCGGCGAGCCGCCGGGCGACCCGCCCGCCGAGCCGGCCGGTCGAGCCGGTGACCGCGATCCGCCCGCCGGCGGCGCGGACGGCACCTGCGCCGTCGGCAGCCACGGGGCGACTCACACGCCCGGCGTCCGCGGCTCGTCGGTGGCAGCGTCGGTGGCAGCGGGCGCACCGGTGCCACCGGCGGAGTCGGCGTCCTCGGGCTCCTCGGTGTCGGCGTCCTCGGGCTCCTCGGTGTCGGCGGGCACGCGCGGCGTCTCACCCTCGACGCCGAAACCCGGTGCGGTCTCCGGGGCCCCGGTACCGGGGTCGGCCGCGGGGATGCCGTCCTCGTCCGCCGGGTGGAGGTTGGGCTGGAAGGGCTGCGCCATCGACATGGTCCCTGCCTACCACCAGCCTACGACGCGCGCACGCCCACCGAGGTGCGGGCGGGTCAGCCCTGACGGCCCGCGTCGGGCCCGACGAGACGGGCGTAGCGGTCGAGGTCGACGTTGCCGCCGGACACGACCACCCCGACCCTGGCACCGGGGAGGTCGGCGGCGATCTGGCGGAGACCGGCGAGGCCCAGGCCCGCCGTGGGTTCGACGACGATCTTCATCGTGGCCGCGAAGGTGCGCATCGCGTCCACCAGATGGTCGTCAGAGGCGGTGAGGACGTCCTCCACCTCGCGCCGGATGATGGGGAAGGTGAGCTCGCCGAGGTGGGTCGTCTGGGCGCCGTCGGCGATGGTCACGGGCGTGTCGATGTGCACGACCCGGCCGCTGCGCAGCGACTGCCGGCCGTCGTCCCCGGCTGCGGGCTCGACGCCGAGGATCCGGGCCGCGGGGCTCAGGGCCCGCACGCTCAGGGCCGTGCCGGCGAGGAGCCCGCCGCCACCGAGCGGCGTGAGGACGACGTCGAGCTCGCCCACCTCCTCGATGAGCTCCTTGGCGGCGGTGCCCTGGCCGGCGATGACGTCGGGGTGGTCGTAGGGCGGGACGAGCGTCAGGCCACCCTCGGCGGCCAGGGCCCGGCCGATCTCCTCCCGGTCCTCGGTGTACCGGTCGTAGGTGACCACCTCGGCGCCGTAGCCACGCGTGGCGGCGACCTTGCTCGCCGGAGCGTCGAGCGGCATGACGATGGTGGCCGGGACGTCGAGCAGCCGGGCCGCGAGCGCGACGGCCTGGGCGTGGTTACCGGAGGAGTACGCGACGACGCCCGCCCGGCGCTGCGCCGCGTCGAAGCGGGACAGGGCGTTGAAGGCGCCCCGGAACTTGAACGCCCCGACCCGCTGGAAGTTCTCGCACTTGAAGTACGCCCGCAGACCCAGCTCGGCGTCCACCCGGGAGGACGTCAGGACGGGGGTGCGGTGCGCGTGGCCGAGGATGCGCTGCGCGGCCGCGGCGACGTCGTCGAAGGTCGGCAGGCGGGCGGTGTGGTCCATGGGTCCTTCCCGGGTAGCTTTCCCGCAGTCAACCACCCGGAGCGAATAATCCGTTGCGCGCCGGTCGCCGTCGGTGGTGCGATGTCTCCATGTTCATCGACCGCCCCGCCACGGAGCGCCGGACCACCGGCGTGCCGCTCGTGCGTGAGGTCGGCGAGGCGTTCGCCCCGGGGACCTTCCCCGCCGGCGTCGCAGAGCGCGGCACGACCCGCGCCTGAGACGGGGCGCCGCCGACGGCGACCCCGCACCTCCCCCACTCCGTCCGCTCCCCGCGGCACGGCACCGGCGCGCCGCCGCGCCCCCGACCGACCCGAAGGAGGCATCCCATGGACCCCGTCCTGGACTCGTACACCGCGCGGCACCTCCAGGGTGCCCTGGACCGGAGGCTCACCCGGCTCGGCGCCGTCCGGACCCGGCGCCCGACCGGCACCCCGGTCTTCCCGACCTTCCCGGGTCACGGGAGGAGCCTGTGACGACACCGACGTCGAGGGCGCCGAGGGCGCCGAGAAGCACCTTGGTGCCTGCCGCACCCGCCTGCGCCCACCCCACCACGACCCCACGAGAGGAGGAGAGCTGATGGACACCTGGCTCGAGCTGCACCGGCTCCGCTCGGCGGAGCTCATCAACGAGGCCCACGCGGCACACGTCCGCCGCGAGCGGTCTCGGGGCGTGCGCGTCTGGAGCCGCTGAGCTCTCCGCACGTCCACCTCGGCCCGGGCCGACCGGATCTCCTCCGGTCGGCCCGGGCCCTTCGCACGCCTCACCCACCACAGACCTCCCACCCCTCACCCACCGCAGCCCTTCGCACCCCCCACCCACCGCAGACCTCCCACACCTCACCCACTGCAGCCCTTCGGGGCCTCACGCCCCGGAGCCCTTGGCACGCCTCACCCGCCGGAGCGTCGCAGACGTCAAAGCGGGTTGACAGACTGATCTCGTCAATGCATATTGACACCAGGGCCGGGCAGGGGAGAGAGGTCGGGAGCAGCCGAGATGGGAGCAGCGGAGATGCGTGCACTGCTGGGTCAGGCCGAGGGCGAGGACCCCCTGGAAGGACTCAGCGCGGTCCGCCGGATGCGCCGGGAGACGGAGATGCTCGAGGAGGTGCTCGTCCACCGGGCACGCGTGTCGGGCGCCTCGTGGGCGGCCATCGCCACCGTCCTGGGGGTCAGCCGGCAGGCCGTCCACAAGAAGTACGGGGGGTCACGGTTCTCGCGGCGCTGAGGCCGGGGTCCGGCAGCAGAGGCCCGGGACCTGCTCACACGTCGATGGCGTAGCGCTCCTCACCTCGACCCGGGTCGGAGGGCAGCGGCTGTCGCTCGCCCGTGGAGGTGAAGCCGAGGCGCTCGTAGAACCTCGCCGCCGCCTCGTTGCCGTCGGCGACGAAGAGCGTCGCCCGTCGCACGCCCTGTGCGCGCACGGCCCGGAGAGCCGCGAGCACCAGGGCGCGGCCGACGCCGGAGCGGCGCACGGCCGGGTCCACCCACATGGAGACGATCTGTCGCTCGTCCGGCCTGCCCTCCTCCTCGATGGTGGTGACGAGACCGACCGGCGCTCCCCGCAACCGCGCCAGGAGTGTCCGGCCGGACCCCGCCCGCTCGCGCCACACCGCGTCGTCGAAGGCGCGCTCACGCTGGAGGGTCGAGCCGAAGGCAGCGGGTGACTCGGCGAGTGCCCGCAGACGGACGTCCCGGTACTCCTGCCAGTCGGCCTCGGTCGCCGCCACGACCACGAGGGCGCCGCCGCTCCGGTCGGCACGATGGTCAGCGGACGGGGTTGCCGGTCCGAGATCTGGAGCTTCGACGGCGTTCCTGCGCGGGTCGGGCATGCGCCACGGTACCGACGGCAGGTCGAGCCGGACCACCGCGGGTCATGATGGCGTCATGAGCATCGTGAAGATCAACGCCATCACCGTCCCGGCGGACAGCGGCGACGAGCTCGCGGCCCGGTTCGCCGCCCGCGCAGGCGCGGTCGAGGGTGTCGACGGTTTCCTGGGGTTCGAGCTGCTCCGGCCGACGGACGGCCGGCACACCTGGCTCGTCGTCACCCGATGGAGGGACGAGGCCACGTACGAGGCCTGGGTCGGCTCCGACTCCTTCGCGGCGGGCCACGGGCACGGACCGGCCGGCGGACACGGACCCGGTGGACACGGGAACGGTAAGGCGCCTGGGGCTCGACCGGTCGGCGTCAGCTCGGAGCAGTGGAGCTTCGACATCGCCGGAGGCTCCGGGATCGAGTAGGTCGAGAAACGCTCAGGCGCGCTCGTTCGTCCCGAAGTCCGTGAGCCAGCGGGGCCCCCGGGTCCGCAGCTCCTCCTCGTACTGCTCGGCCCAGCCCGAGTAGGGCCGGCGGGAGAGTGACTCGTTGGCGAACCGAGGGTCGTCCGTGAGCTCGGACTCGCAGAAGTCCGGGATGACGAGGTCGGTGACCGGACCGCCGCGCTCACACTCGGCCACGATGAGCGGGCCGTTGGCGCCGAGGAACTCGTCGATCACCCAGCCGTCGCCGCCGAGCCACACCGAGTGCCGGTACTTCACGACCTTCGAGCCACCCAGGCGCACCATCTCGCGCCCGACCGCGACGTCGAGGTCCCGCTCGGCCTCGTAGCGCGTACCGCCGGCGGCGGGGCCCTTGGCGGTGAGCGCGCAGAACGTGAACCGGTCGGCGTTCTGGGCAAGCACGGTGAGATCGTCGACGGCGCCGCGCTCGAGGGGCACCCGCGCCGGACCCTGCAACCTGATGCGCAGGGCGTACCCCTCCGCGGCGAGGAAGTAGCTCTGGACGATGAGGTCCGGGACGTCGCCGCGCAGGACGTCCACCGGGAGGTCGCGGACGAAGAACTTCCGCTCGAACTCGAAGTCGCCGTAACCGGTGTCACTCATGCTCGCTCCTCACGCCGTCGCAGGCCACGCCCCTCACGAGACTACGGGCGACCCGCATCCACCCGCACCAGACAGGCCAAGCCCTGGGCCCCACCCGCCCACCGACCGGTGTCTGCGCCTCCTGCCGTCGCGCGTGCGCGCGTGACGGCACACCGCCGCGGACCGGCGCGGCCGGCGGCGGCACCGTCGCCACCTCGATAGGGTCGGGCACGTGAGGACCCTCCGCCACGCCTTCGCCCGTCTCGTGTGGACCATGACCGGGTATCGGCACGTCTCCCAGCCGCTGCCGCCCGACGGCGCCGGCCTGCTCATCGGGGCAACCCACACGTCCAACTGGGACTTCATCCTCATGCTCGGCATCACGTGGGAGCTCGATCTCGAGACACGCTGGCTCGGCAAGCACCAGCTGTTCCGCCGTCCGTTCGGCCCGCTCATGCGCGCCCTGGGCGGCATCCCCGTGGACCGACGCAGCCCGCACGGCCTGGTCTCCGACATCGTCGGCCGCATCCGGTCGGGCGAGCGGTTCTACCTCGTGGTGACGCCCGAGGGGACCCGCGGACGCTCGGAGTACTGGAAGTCCGGCTTCTACCGCATCGCGATGGAGGCGGGTCTGCCCGTCACGCTGGGTTACGTCGACTCCGAGCGGAGGACGACCGGCCTGGGACCCACGCTGCGGCTGACGGGCGACGTGGCCGCCGACATGAACAAGGTCCGCGAGTTCTACGCCGGCAAGCTCGGTTATCGGCCCGACCTCACCACCGAACCGCGCCTGCGCGACGAGACGGGCACACCGAGCGCCTCCGCCTGAGCCGCTCCGGCCTCAGCGCCTCCGCCTGAGCCACCTCGCCCTGGGCCGCTCCGGCCCGCTGCGCCTCTCACGCCCAGATGGCGGCGGCGATCCCGTCGAGGACCTCGGGCGGGCCGGGGAAGGAGACGGCCGCGCCCCGGTGGTACCGGCGGGCCGACCAGGCGGCGACGGCGGCGTCCAGGACGTCGTCGACGGGGACGACCGCGGCGGGCCCCAGGTCGGCCGGCAGGTGCACGCCCGCCCCCGTGAGCAGGTCCAGGCGCGCCCTGGCGCCGGCCCAGCTCTTCTTCGGCCACGGCAGCGGCGACCCGGCGAGGACGGCGAAGCTCACCTCGGGGTGGACCTCCACGACGGCGACCGCCGTCATGCGCACCCACTCCTCCACCTCGAGCAGCGCGGGCCCGAGGGCGTGCGCCTGGCGGCTCAGCCCCACCCCGGTGAGGTCACGGCTGGCCAGGACCGCAGCCGCGTAGTCCGCGGCCTCGAGGGCGGCCCGCACGGGCGTCGGGAAGACGGAGCTGCGTCGCGGGCCCACGACCCGGCGAGCGAGCACGTCGGCCTGCCGCGGTCCGTGTTCCGGCACCCCGATGGGGATGTCGACAGCGACGACGTCGATCTGCCCCTCGCGCTGCGCGGCCAGCACCACGTCGGTGATGGTCGGTCCGACGACCCCGGTGACGGCGGTGCCGAGGTCGCCGGGTCCGGTCGCCGCGACCGTGCCGGCACCCGCGGTGCCGGGCGTACCCACCGTGCCGGCGAGGTCGCGTGGACCGCCCGGTCTGTCCTCCAGGACCACACCGACCCACGCGCCTTCCAGCGGTCCACCCCGAGCACCCTCGCCCTTCCGCCGCGGCGCTCCGGCTCGCCCGGCCGACAGCCGCTCACGGGCTCACCGCCCCGAGGCCGGCCAGCGCTCCGTGACCGACCCCGCCCTCGCGGCGGCGCGAAAGAGCGTGCCTGCTGTCCCACCTCCCGTGAACGAGGAACGCGCTGACGTCCGACCCGGCCCTCATGCCCCCAGGATGTCCCACACCGCTGACACGGGCGATCCAGCCGGCGAGCGCACGAGTCGTCGTGAGGAGCACGGGCGCAACGGGCCGACCGCGGAGGACGGTGGACGCCGGCGCACCGCCCGAGCGAACGGTCCCGACGAGAGAACCCCGGCACCGTTCGGTGCCGGGGTTCCGGTTGCTGGACGCTCAGCGAGCGTCAGAGCGGACGGACGTTCTCCGCCTGCGGGCCCTTGTTGCCCTGCGTGACGTCGAACTCGACCTTCTGGTTCTCCTCGAGGGAGCGGTACCCCGAGGTCGAGATCGCCGAGTAGTGGACGAAGACGTCCGCGGTGTTGTCGTCGGGGGCGATGAAGCCGTACCCCTTCTCAGCGTTGAACCACTTGACGGTTCCGGTGGCCATGGCTACTCCTTGTAGAGCTTGTCAAACGGCCCCGCCTTTCGAGACCGCTTGTCACGGTGTTCTCTGTCTGGCTCCACGAAGGAAAAGCAACCCGGCCGGGACCGGGGACGCGCAAGACTTCGATCCACTGCAACTGGACAGGAGCGTAGGGGAAACCTCGCGCCGGTGTCACGAGGATCAACAGGGAGTTCACGCACCGGTCGGCGCCGGTTCACGGGCCCGCCCCAGCCCCCGGCACCCGAGCCGGGCGGGCGACCTCGGCACCTGGGCCCCCACCTGGCACGGAACCTTCGCTCAGGACGCGTCGTGGCCCGCCGTCTCCTCGCGCAGGCCGGGCAGGAACTCCTCGGGAAGCTCCTCGACGGGGACGACCACGGCGTCCTGAACCTTCCAGTCGAGGTCGCACAGCAGCTCTCGCGCCCGCGACAGCTCGGTCAGGTCCGGCGCGCCGTCCACCGGGACGACGAACGCCTCGACGTGGAAGACGTGACCCTCGTCGCGCACCCGCGAGCGCGCCTTGTCCACCCACGGCAGCGCGCCGAGCGCCGCGTCGATCCGCCGTACGAGGGGGTGCGGGCCCTCGCCGTCGTAGGTCTCCGCCCGGGCGTCCATGATGGCGCTGACGGCGACGCGCATGTTGCGCACGCCGTCGCGAAGGATGCTCCCGGAGATGAACAGGGCGGCGACGGCGTCCGCCCACCACAGACCCAGGCCGATGCCGACGACCCCGGCGATGCCGCCGACGGCGGTCATCCAGTCGGCCTTGTTCATGTCGGCGTCGGCATAGAGGACCCGGTCGTGGAGCTTCTCGGCGAGCGGCATCTTCGCCCGGCCGAGGAGCACCGGTGGCACGGCCGTGTAGGCCATGACGCCGATCATGAGCCAGCCGGACCACACCGGCTGGCCGGCGACCTCCATGAGCCCGACCGGCGGGTGCTCGGCCTTGACCAGTCCCGAGCCCGAGTCCCACACCATGAACGCACCCATCGCGACGAGCGCGGTCGCCGCCACGAGGTGACCGACGGCGACGGCCCGGTGGTAGCCGTACGGGTGGCGGGCACTGGGCCGACGGCGCGTGACGCGGACGGCGACGAGGAACGAGATCGGCGGGATGAAGGAGAGCATGTCCTCCATCCACGCCGCCTTCATCGCCTGCGAGCTGCCCATGACGAGGTACACCCCGGTCACGGCGGTGACGAGGAAGGCGATGGTCAGCCACGCCAGCCGGACGGCGCGGCGCAGCGCCCGCTCCTGCTCGTCGGGGAGCTCGGTGTGGCCGAACCGCGCGGTCATGGCCGGACCTCCGTGGTGAGCAGGAAGCGCTCGAGCTCGACGAGGAACGCGTTCTCCCCCATCGGCGCGGCCATCACCCGCAGCTCCTTCTGGCCGTCGGCAGCCACGGTCTCGAGGTAGCGGTAGGTCAGTGCGACGTGTGAGGACCACGGCGACCTGGCGGTGAGCCCGCCGACGACGAGGTCGAGCTCACGATCCTCGAGCCGGCCCATGAGGTCCTCCTCGCCGCCGGCCGTCCACTCGACGTCGGCGTCGATCGTCTCCGCGAAGTCCCGCACGAGGTCCGGCTCGATGCCCTCGGGCTCGGCGCCGGTGCCCTCCGGCAGGTCGGTCCAGGGCGGGTTGGGTGAGACGCCGACACGGAGGGTCCCGCCCGTCACCCGGTCGAGGGTGCCCTCAGGGTCGGTGGGGATGGTCGCGGAGCATCCGCCCAGCAGCGCCACACCCAGCAGTGATGCGACAAGCGTCCTGGTCACGGTCCCAGTGAACCGCTCCGCGCGCATTCCGCACGTCGGGGCCCGTGGAGCAGGTACCGTGCCGCCAACCGCGTGCGCGGACCGGCACCCGTCACTCCCCACCGTCCCGCCGGTGCAGACCGCTCGTGCCACGCCCGCGCACCCGAGCGGAGGAGCGACATGGGCTACGAGGTCGAGGTCCGGAACGTCGACGGGCAGGTCACGGCGCTGGGGTCGGCGGGTCCGTACACGCTTGTCGTGGACCGCCCTCGGGACCAGGGCGGCGGGGGCCGCGGCCTCAGCGGCGGGCAGCTCCTCCATCTCGCGGTCGCCGGGTGCGTCTCCAACGACCTCTTCCGGGAGGCGGCCGCCCGCGGGATCACCCTGAGGCGGGTGGTGGTCACCGCGGACGGCGGCTTCGCCGGGGACCCGGCTGTCTCGACCGGCATCGTCTACGACGTGGAGGTCGAGGGGGACGCCGACGACGAGACGCTCGCCGCGCTGGTCGGGCACGTCGACGCGATCGCCGAGATCCCCGGCTCCCTCCGCGCGGGCGCCGCCGTGACACTGGGCAGGGCCCGGGTCCGCGGCACGGAATGAGGTGCCACGCTCGCGGGACGACTCGTCCGGCGGGTGGCCGGCGTCGCCGTGGCCGGCCAGTGGGACCGCGCGCCCGCCCGGTGCCGCCGCTCGCCCGCCCGGCGGTGGGACCGCGCGCCCGCCCGGTGCCACCGTTCGCCCGCCGGTGGGACCGCAGTGCTCCGATCCGCCGCCGAGGGGAGGATGTACCCATGGCATCCCACAGCCACGGGCACTCGCACGCCGGCGCGAGCCGGCGGCGGCTGGCCATCGCGTTCGTCACGACGACGGCGGTGCTGGTGGCGGAGGTCGTCGGCGCCATCATCACCGGGAGCCTCGCGCTCCTCGTGGACGCCGCCCACATGCTCACCGACTCGGTCGGGCTCCTCATGGCGCTCACCGCAGCCACGCTCACCCTCCGCCCACCCACCACACGGCGGACGTGGGGACTCCACCGCGCCGAGGTCCTCGCGGCCGCGGCCCAGGCGGCCCTCCTCCTCGCGGTCGGGGTGTACGCGGTCATCGAGGCGGTCCGCCGGTTCATGGAGCCGCCCGAGATCCCCTCCACGAGCCTGCTGGTCTTCGGCGTCGTCGGGCTCGCGGCCAACCTCGTGGCCATGGCGGTCCTGGCCGGCGGGCGCCACGGCAACCTCAACATCCGGGCTGCGTTCCTCGAGGTGGTCAACGACGCTCTCGGCTCGGTGGCCGTCATCGTCGCCGCGCTCGTCATCGCCACCACCGGCTGGACCCGCGCCGACGCCGTCGCCGCCGTCCTCATCAGCGCCCTGATCGTGCCGCGGACCGTCATGCTGCTCCGCGAGGCCACCGACGTGCTGCTGGAGTCGACCCCCAGCGGTCTCGACCTCGACCAGGTGCGGGAGCACATCCTCGGCGTGCCGCACGTCAAGGACGTCCACGACCTCCACGCGTCGCAGATCTCCTCGGGGCTGCCGGTCCTGTCGGCGCACGTCGTCGTCGAGGACGAGTGCTTCGTCGACGGCGACCTGCCGGCCCTGCTGGGCAGTCTCCAGGCGTGCGTCGCCGAGCACTTCCCGGTGAGCGTCGCGCACTCGACCTTCCAGCTCGAACCTGTCGCGCACCGCGCGAACGAGGCGCACGTCCACGACTAGTCACCGCGGCGGGCCGGGCTCTCCCCGAGGCCGGTGCGGACGCGCGGGCTCAGCGTCTGCGGGACGTCCGGGCGCAGCCCTGTCGATCTCGGGGACAAGGGCGGACGGATGCGCGAGGCTCAGCACCGGCGGGCGCGTGGGTTCCGGTGCCTGCTGACGCGGGACTCAGCTCAGCGGCCGCGGGCGCGCCGGGGGCCGGTGCCTGCTGACGCGATCCTCAGCGCCGGCGCGACCGTGCGGGTACCGCGGCGCCGCCGCCGCGACCGAGCGTCCCGAAGATGGTCGACACGCCGGCCATGAAGCCGACGTCGTACCAGCCGCCGTTGTTCACGACCTCGTAGATGCCGACGTCCTCGTTGAAGAGCGAGACGATGATCGTCACCGGGCTGATGAGGCCGTGCCACAGCCCCTGCCAGAAGCCGGCCTCAGCGCTCGGCTCGGCGACGTCGTTGAGGCCGGCCGCGCACGCTCCCAGAAGCAGTGCGGCGGCCACGACGACGAGGACCACCCGGAGCAGCCTTGCGTGGTTCCGCTCCATGCCAACACCTCCGCCTCAAGGGAATGCCACCGACGCGGGCCGCGACAGTGCCCTAGGTCCCCGCGGGCCTGTCCGCCCGCTGCGACTCGACGACCTCGGCCACCGCTCGACCCGACGGCCCGCCGCACCGGCCCACCGGACCGGGACCGTGCATGGCCGCCGAGCCGGAGCCCGAACCCGTACCCGAACCCGTACCCGAACCCGTACCCGAACCGGAGCCCGAACCTGAACCGGAGCCGGAGCCGTCCTTGGCGGCACCGGGCAGAGCGGCCCGCGCGCCAGGGATCTCCGGGGCCGCGACGGCCGTTCCGTGCTCGACGAGCTCAGCCAGCTCCGCGAGCCGGTGGGCGCGGGCCGACTCGGCCGGCGTGAACGGCTCCCCGGGCCGGGTGAAGACGAGCGCGCCGTACCAGCGGGAGTGGACCTTGAGGCGGGTCGCGTCTCCGGAGAGGTGAGAGGTGGGCTCACCAGGGCTGCCCGCCGCCAGCTCGGCACCGAGGAGGTCGGCCACGGCGCCCGGCAGCTCGCTCGGGTCCCCCGCGACACGAAGGGCCTGACCGAGCGCCTTGGTCTGACCGTCGACCAGCGCGAGGGCGGTGGTGGGCCACACCCGCGGGTCCCCGCCGCCACCGTCGGTGACCGCCTCGAGGATGTCGCGCGCCTGGACACCGTCCGGGGCGGCGACGACGAACTCGTCGACCGCCTCGCGGTCGGCGGGATGGACGTGCACGCCGAGGATGTTCGCGTCGAGGAGCGCGAGCTGGTGCGTGATGGCACCGAGGGCACCCGGGGTGTCGGCGACGACGGTGCGGATCCGCCACAACGAGCCCGCGTCGGTCAGGCGCGAGCGCTCACGGAGGGCGGGGCTGTGCAGCCAGCGCCGGAAGATGCGCATGACCGACGGCTCGGCCACCCAGATCACCAGGACCGTCGCGGTGAACGTCAGCACCGCCACCTTGAGCACGTAGGAGAGGTCGCTGCCCACGACGAGGGCGTGGACCGCGAGCTCGATCGGCAGCATCGCGGCCAGGTTCGCCACGGTGAGCCGGGCCTTTCGCGGCTCGGGCAGACGGCCGCAGACCTCGCAGGCAAGGTCGGAGACAGCACTCGCGCTCATGCTTCAACGGTGCCCGACCTGTGTTTCACCGTGGTTGCGGCGGCGTGACGACTCGACGACGGAGCCCGGCACCCCGTCAGGGGTGCCGGGCTCACCGGGCGATCCGATCAGCTGCAGCCGGAGGTGGAGCCGCAGCTCTCGCACACGTAGCAGGTGCCCGAGGGGCGCATCTTCGTCCCGCACGAGAAGCAGAGCGGGGCGTCGGCCGCCTGCCCCTGCTGCAGCTCGAGCAGCTCGGCCGAGGAGTGCACCGTATCCGTCCGGCGGGACGGATACGGAGCGGCTGCCGCGGGCGCCGGCGACTCGGTCTCCGGAGCCTCGAGGTCGACGTCCTCAGGAGCCTCGTACGAGCCGGTCTCCAGGTTCCTGGTCCGCTCCGCCGTCGTGTAGATCCCCATCGAGGAACGGGCCTCGAACGACAGGTGGTCCAGCGCCAGGCGCCGGAAGATGTAGTCCATGATCGACTGCGCCATCCGGATGTCGGGGTCGTCGGTCAGCCCCGCCGGCTCGAAGCGCAGGTTGGTGAACTTCCGGACGTAGGTCTCGAGGGGAACGCCGTGCTGGAGGCCGACGGAGACCGCGATGGAGAAGGCGTCCATGACGCCCGAGAGCGTCGAGCCCTGCTTGCCGAGCTTGAGGAACACCTCGCCGAGTCCGTCGTCGGGGTAGGACCCGGCGGTCATGTACCCCTCGGCCCCACCCACGGTGAACGACGTCGTGATCGACGGACGCTGCTTGGGCAGGCGCTTCCGGACGGCCTTCTGGGGCGCGTCGGGCACCGGTGCAGGTGCCGGCGCGACCTTCTTCTCCGTGCGCCCGTCGGAGAGCGGCTGGCCCACCTTGCAGTTGTCGCGGTACACGGCCAGCGCCTTGAGACCGAGCTTCCACCCGTCGAAGTAGACCTTCTCGATGTCGTCGACCGTGGCGGTCTCGGGGAGGTTCACGGTCTTGGAGATCGCGCCGGACAGGAACGGCTGGACCGCGGCCATCATCTTGACGTGCCCCATCGGGGCGATGGCACGCCGTCCCATCGCGGTGTCGAAGACCTCGTAGTGCTCGCGGCTGAGCCCGGGGGCGTCCACAACGTTCCCGTGCTCGGCGATGTGCTCGACGACCGCCTCGACGGCGTCCTCGGCGTACCCGAGCCGGCGCAGCGCCCGCGGGACCGTCTGGTTGACGATCTGCATCGAGCCGCCACCGACGAGCTTCTTGAACTTGACCAGCGAGAAGTCGGGCTCGATGCCGGTGGTGTCGCAGTCCATCATGAAGCCGATGGTGCCGGTGGGCGCCAGCAGCGACGCCTGCGCGTTGCGCCAGCCGGACTTCTCACCGATCCTCAGGCCGGCCCGCCACTCCTCGGTGGCCGCGGCATGGATGGCGGCGTCCACCTCGTCGACGGTGCGCAGGTCGTCGTTCGCGACGGCGTGCTTGCGCATGACCCGCTGGTGGCCGACCGCGTTGCGGGCGTACCCCTCGTACGGGCCGAGGGCCGCGGCCAGCTCGGCGGACCGCCGGTAGGCCGCACCGGTCATGAGCGACGTGATGGCGGCGGCCAGGGAGCGGCCGCCGTCGGAGTCGTAGCCGTGCCCGGTGGCCATGAGCAGCGCACCGAGGTTGGCGTAACCGATGCCGAGCTGCCGGTAGGCCCGGGTGGTCTCCCCGATGGCCTCGGTGGGGAAGTCGGCGAAGGAGATGGAGATGTCCATCGCGGTGATGATCAGCTCGACCGCAGCGGTGAACCGCGCGACGTCGAAGGTGTCGTCGTCCCGGAGGAACTTGAGCAGGTTGACCGAGGAGAGGTTGCACGAGGAGTTGTCCAGGTGCATGTACTCCGAGCACGGGTTCGAGGCCGTGATCCGCCCCGACTCGGGGGACGTGTGCCAGGCGTTGATCGTGTCGTCGTACTGGAGGCCGGGGTCGGCGCACTCCCACGCCGCCTTGGCGATCTTGCGGAACAGGGTCTTGGCGTCGACCTCCTCGACGACCCTGCCGTCCTGCCGGGCCCTGAGGCCGAAGGACCTGCCCTCCTCGACGGCGTTCATGAACTCGTCGGTGACGCGCACGGAGTTGTTGGCGTTCTGGTACTGGACCGAGACGATGTCCCGACCGCCGAGGTCCATGTCGAACCCGGCCTCGCGGAGGGCGCGGATCTTGTCCTCCTCGCGCGCCTTGGTCTCGACGAACTCCTCGATGTCGGGGTGGTCGACGTCGAGGACCACCATCTTCGCGGCGCGGCGCGTGGCGCCGCCGGACTTGATGGTGCCTGCGGAGGCGTCGGCGCCGCGCATGAAGGAGATCGGCCCGGACGCCGCACCGCCCGAGGACAGCAGCTCCTTGGAGGAGCGGATGCGGGAGAGGTTGAGGCCGGCGCCGGAGCCGCCCTTGAAGATCAGCCCCTCCTCCCGGTACCAGTTGAGGATCGACTCCATCGTGTCGTCGACGGAGAGGATGAAGCAGGCACTGACCTGCTGCGGCGACGACGTACCGACGTTGAACCACACGGGTGAGTTGAAGGCGAAGTACTGGTGGAGGAGGAGCCAGGTGAGCTCGTCGGCGAAGGTGGTCGCGTCCTCCGCGGTGGCGAAGTAGCCGTGCTCGGTCCCCGCCGCGGTGTACGTGCGCACGACCCGGTCGATGAGCTGACGAAGGCTCGACTCGCGGGCCTCGGTCCCGACCGCCCCACGGAAGTACTTGGTGGTGACGATCGTCGAGGCGTTCATCGACCAGGTGGACGGGAACTCCACGCCCCGTTGCTCGAAGATCGTCTCGCCGGACTTCCAGTTGGTCTGGACGACGTCGCGCCGCTCCCAGGTCACCTCGTCGTACGGGTGGACACCCGCCGTGGAGAAGACGCGCGGGACAGGAAGGCCCTGCCGCCGTCGCGCCGAGCCGGACTTCCTGCTCGCTTCCGGGGTCACGGACATGAGTTGCTCCTCTAGAGGGTTCCGCAGGGTGCAGACCGGGACCTTGGTCCCCATTGTCCACCCGATCTGACTGGTTGTCACCACAACATGTGGGGTACTTACGCAAGTGTAAGCCCTAGATGTTGTGGTGCGAAGGATCTTTGGCTCAGAACGGCGGGTCGGGGTCATGCCCAGCGACGTGGTCGTCCCACGACGCCGGGAGGGTCGGCTGGCCGGCGCGGGACGCGCGCCTTCCACCTGCTCGTGCGCCGTCGTCGCGGGTCCGGGGGTCGCCTCGGCGGGTTCCGTCCCTGCGACGGGGGTGACCCGGCGACGGCCGCGCCGACGTCGGTGACGACGCCTTCCCGCCGGCGCGGGCGTCCCGCCCACCGGAGCGACGCAGAGCTGCGGTCACGGCGGTTCCGCGCCGGTCGGCGGGCTCGCGTCCGGGCAGGGCGCCGGGCGTCCCCCCGGGCGGCCCCCCGGGCGGAGGATCCGGCGACGGCAGGGGCGGACCGGGCGCCGGGTGGGCGGCCGCGTCGTCCTGGAGCCGCGGCGGCCACGACGCAAGGAGCGCTGCGGCGCCCGGGGGCGGTGTGGGTGTCGAGATCGCGCCGGCTTCGAATCCATCGAGGACCGGCTCACCATGGCTCGACCTCGTGCGCCGGGAGACCGGCCTCCGGTGGGTCGAGCCGATCACGCGACCGTCGCGGTGGTGGAAGGCGAAACCGTCGGACAGCACCTCGATGCGGATGTGGGAGTCGTGGACGCGGTGATGGTGGAACGTGCACATGGTGATGCCGTTGTCGACCGACGTCGGACCTCCACGGGAGTACCACCGGATGTGGTGGACCTCGCACCAGGCTGCCTTGATCGAGCATCCCGGCCACTGACAGGTCCGGTCCCGCGTGACCACGGCCCGGCGGACCTCCTTGGTGTAGGTCCGAACCGTCTGCCCCACGTCCATCGGGACCGACCCGGCACCCATGACGACCCGTGTCATCTCGCAGTCGCACAGCAGCCGCGCGAGCTCGCCGAGCGGCACCAGCGTGCCATCCTCGAGCTCTGCGGGCGCGACGTCGGGCAGAGCTGCCGGTTCCGGGAGCGCGACATCGGAGCTCGGCGTCGCCTCGTTCCCACCCGGCGCGCCGTCGGGCCGCGTACCGGCCGTGGAGGTACCGACGGTGGGTGCGATCGCCGCCGCATCAGCGGCTTCGGCGTCGGCAAGGTGCTGCTGCACGGCGGACCATGTCTTCGCGTCGACCACCACAGCGATGTGCGGGCGCACCTGGGCACCGGTGAGGTCCGCACCCACCTGGAGAACGCGCGACGCCATGGTGACGAGCGCATCGGCGCGGCGCTGGTCCCTGGTCCGCAGGTCAGTCTTGGCCGGGACACCGCACACCGCGTCGAGCGCCGTCTCCACGATGGCGCCCGACACCTCGTCGAGGACCCACTCCCCCACCCGAGCACCGCCTGAGCGCCTCGTGTGGACGGCGCGGCGGCGCCACACGGCGTCGAACGCCTCCTGAGCAGCACGGGCGTCGATCTCCGCAGCCACCTTCTTGGCCTCGCGCGCCAGCTCGGGGGCCGAGAGCCCCCTCGTCCGGGCGAGCAGCTCCCCTGCGGCACCGTTGACGAGTGCGTCCTTCACCGCAGGCGAGGCGCCGGCACGCAACCGGCCGAGAGCGCGCGCGTGCTCGAGGCCAGCACTGCCCTCGTTCACGGCCTCCGCGAGCTCGGGGATCTCCTCGAGAACCTCGGCGACCTCGAGCTCACCCCTGGCCCGGCCGCGCCCGGCTCCACTGGTCCGCGCCCGCCAGTCCGTGAAGTCACGGTCCTGACCGTTGGCCCACCGGCCGTCCTGCCGATGGGCCAGGAGGACCTTGCCGCTGTAGACCGTGAGGTCTTTCACCACCGCGTCGAGAGCGGCAATGACCTGCTCACGTTCGGTGTGACCCCACTCGACGGCAGTGCCGGCCGGTAGCTCACGCATCGTGGAGGCGACGACCTCAGCCATCGCCGCAACCTTCCGCAAGGGCCCAGCGGCGGGCGCGGGCGAGGCATCAAGTCCCTCGACCTCGACGGCCATCTCGACCTCCTTCACGGTGCCGGCGAACCTTTGTTCGACTGCTCGGAACGCTATGCCCGGGTACCGACATCCGACGAGAAGGAGGCGAAGACGCAGGTCAGACCTGTGGAAAGGCGGCGGTACCCCTTGAGCGCGGATCCACCGAGACGTGCGCGATCAGGACGGGTCAGGGGCGGTCAGGGCCGGTCAGGGCCGGTCAGGGCCGGTCAGGGCCGGTCATGGCCGGTCAGGCGAGAGGCTTGCCGCTGGTCCGCGCGTCCGCCTCGAACAGGACCGCGGGCTCCCCGAAGTGGGCTCGCGCCGACGCCCGTCGGAGCGTCGCCAGCACCGGGCGCCCGAGCAGGAGGACACCTGCTGCCGTGGTGACGGCCCGCCCGACGTCCCACCCGAGCGACGTCGCGACGCTGTAGGTGAGGAACCGGCCGAGGTTCTCGCCCAGCGCCTCGCCCGCCACGAACGAGAGCTCGGTGCCGAGCCCGAGCTGGAAGGGCCAGAAGGACAGGTTCATGGCCAGCCCGTAGAGCAGGGCGGCCACCACGGCGTAGGCGGCCAGCATCGCCAGCTCGGCCCCACCGCGCGGCCGCCTCGGCAGGAGGCCTGCCCCCAGTCCGATCCACGAGGCCCCGAGCATCTGGAAGGGGAGCCAGGGCCCGACGCCGCCGGTGAGCAGGGCTGAGGCGAAGAGGGTCGTCGACCCCAGGACGAACCCGAACCCCGGCCCGAACACCCGCCCGCCGAGGATGAGGAGGAAGAAGACCGTCTCGATCCCCGCCGTCCCGGCGGCGAGCGGCCGGAGCACCGCGCCGAGGGCGGACAGCAGACCGAGAACGGCGATCGCCTTGACGTCCAGCCCGCCGTCGGACAGGCCGACGAGCACCACGGCGAGCACCCCCGCCAGGACGACGCCGAGCACCAGCGGCGCGGTGGTCGCGTCCGAGAGCACCGCGCCCGCGTCGACGAGGAGGGGCCAGGTGAAGGCCAGCAGGCCGACCGCGGAGGCGAGGACCAGCGTCACGGCGGTCCGCCCCCCGACCGGCACCGCCGGCCCGCTCACGTCGCCCTCCCGACGGCGAGGAGCTCACGCACGTCGTCGACGGTGAGGACGTCGAGCGGCCGGAGGATCTTCGACACCTGGGGGGCGAAGGTGGGCGACCCACGCAGGACGTCGCCGACCGGGCCGTCGGCGACGACCTCACCGTCGGCGAGCACGAGCACCCGGTCGGCGAAGCCGGCGACGAACTCGACGTCGTGGCTGGACAGGAGCACCGCGGTGCCCGCCGCCGCGAGGTCCGCGAGGTCGCGGGTGAGCCGGTCCTTCGCGGCGTAGTCGAGGCCGCGCGTCGGCTCGTCCAGGAGGACGACCGCCGGTCGGGCGGCCAGCTGCACCGCCAGCGCGAGGCCGAGGCGCTGACCCTCGGAGAGGTCGCGGGGATGGGCGTCCGCGGGGACACCGGGCACGAGCCGGTCCAGGGTCGCGCTGACGGTCCCGGGCTCGGCACCGGCCTGCTCGTCGCCGGCGGCGCACTCGGCTCCCACGGTGTCGAGGTAGAGAAGGTCCGAGGGCGACTGCGGCACCAGGGCGATCCGGCGGCGCGCCTGCCCGGGAGGCAACCCGGCAGGGTCGGCACCGGGGGTTCCCACCCGCACCGAGCCGCCCGAGCGGGGGCCCTGCCCCTGGAGCGCCCAGAGCAGCGAGGACTTGCCGGAACCGTTGCGGCCCATGACGGCGACGAGCTCGCCCGGCCGCAGCTCGAGGTCCACCCCCCGCAGGGCGTGCACCGCGCCGTGACGAACCTCGACCCCGCGGGCGGTGAGCAGGGGTCCGGCCACCGGCGGCGTCACCGGTCCTCCGGCGGCGCCGGACGACCCGCCCAGCTCCACCAGCCGGTCGTGCAGGGGCCGGGCGACCCTCCGTGCATCGCGCACCGACATCGGCAGCGGGTCCCACCCGGCCACCCTGCCGAGCTCCACGACCGGCGGGGCGACGGCGGAGCGCGCCAGCACCTCGGCCGGCGGGCCGGTGACGGCGCGCCCGGTGACGTCGAGGGAGATCACCCGGTCCGCGAACTGGACCACCCGCTCGAGCCGGTGCTCGGCGAGGAGCACGGTCACGCCGAGGTCGTGCACGACGCGGGCCAGCGCGGCGAGAACCTCCTCCGCGGCGGTGGGGTCCAGCGCCGAGGTGGGCTCGTCGAGCACGAGGACCCGCGGCTGGGCCGTCATCACGGCGCCGATGGCGACCCGCTGCTGCTCGCCACCGGAGAGGTCGGCGAGGGGCCGCGAGCGCAGCGGTGCCAGCGACAGCAGGTCGAGGACCTCCTCCACCCGCTTGCGCATGATCCCCGGTGTCACGCCGAGCTGCTCGAGCGAGAAGGCGAGCTCCTCCTCGACCGTGTCCGTGACGAACCCGGCCACGGGGTCCTGCCCCACGACACCGACGACGTCGGCGAGGTCGCGCGGCCGGTGGTCGCGGGTGTCGCGGCCCTCGACGACGACGTGCCCGGCGAGGAGACCGCCGGTGAGGTGCGGGACGCGACCGCTCGCCGCCCCGAGCAGCGTCGACTTCCCCGAGCCGGTGGGCCCCACGACCAGGCAGAGCTCGCCCTCCTCCACGTGGGCGCTCACCCCACGCAGGGCCGCCCCCGCGGCGCCGGCATAGGTGACCGTGACGTCCTCGAACCGGATCATCGCGACCCCCGTGCGGGCCGCGAGACCAGGTGCCCGACGGCCATCGGCACCAGCGCCGCGGCGACCGCCACCAGCCCGAGCGCCGGCACGGACCAGGCGAGCGAGCCGGCCGGCGGGGTGAGGTCGGCCCCTCCGGCCGCGGCCAGGACCACCGCGCCCGCCGCGACGGCGCCCGCCCCGGCCACGAGGGTCTCGGTGCGGCGCCAGCGGTCCGGCCGGTAGCGGCTCCGGCGCACCTGGCGCCCCGCCACCCGGGAGGCCTGGACGGCGACGACGGCGCCCACGGCCAGCACCGGCAGGCCCAGCCAGCGCGGCGCGGTGGTGTCGAGCAGGGCGTAGGTGCCGACGACCGCGGCGGCGAGGGCGACGACGAGCGCCCAGCCGACCCGTCGGTCGCCTCCCGGCGTCGCGGCCCGGGCGTAGCCGCGTGAGTCCATCGACGCGGCGAGGGCGAGGGCGTGGTCGAGGGCGTCCTGGAGGACGGGCATGAGGCGGGCGGCGGCAGCCCGGGGGCCACGGCCGCCCGCTCCTCGCAGCCGCTGCGCGCGTCGCACCCGCAGCACGGAGGAGACGAGCTGCGGTGTCACGGTCACGGCGATGACGACGGCCGTGCCGAGCGGGTGGAGCGAGGCGGGCAGCGCCCGCAGCGCCCGCTTGGGGTCGGCGAGCGCGTTCGCGGCGCCGAAGCAGACGACGAGCGCGGCCAGCCGCAGGCCCTCGGTGACGGCCGCGAGGAGTGAGGTGAGGTGGAACGGGCCGAGCACCTCCACCCCTCGCACCCACGCGGGCAGGGTGACGACCGGCAGGTCGAGGACCACCGGCCCGGACCCGCCGAGCCCGAACACGAGGGTGAAGACCACGCGGAGCACGACGATCGCGGCCCCGAGCACGAGGTAGGCGGGGAAGGCCCGCGCCCACGGCGAGTCGTCGCGCCGGGCGAGGACGACCGCGACGACGGCGCCGAGCAGGAGGGTGACCAGGACGGGGTGGGTGGTCGCCGAGAGGGCGACGGCGACGCCGAGGGCCCAGGCCCACCACGCCAGCGGGTGCACCCGAGCGGCCGGGCGCGCGCTCCGAGAGGCGCTCGGACGCGCCGGCCGACCGGCCGGCACCGTCCGACGGTCGGACGGACCCGTCGCGTCGACCCTCGT
The DNA here is from genome assembly GCF_003814705.1 of Georgenia muralis. Classification (NCBI taxonomy): domain Bacteria; kingdom Bacillati; phylum Actinomycetota; class Actinomycetes; order Allobogoriellales; family Allobogoriellaceae; genus Georgenia; species Georgenia muralis. Next base: position 1,298,994 of record NZ_RKRA01000001.1, read on the forward strand.
CGCGGCCACGCCGTCCGCCTAGCTCCGGCGCCGGACGAGGACGACGGCCACCAGCGCGACGAGCGCGCCCACCGCGAGCGCGGCACCGACCGGGAAGCCGCCGTCCGCGTCCGGTCCGTCACCGGCCACCTCGTCCGTCGCCGCCTCGCCGGAGGCGTCGGCGGAGTCCGGGGCCGAGGCGCTCGCGTCCTCCGTGGCGGCGTCGCTCGCTGCCGTGCCGGCGAGCGCGGCCGGGGCGACACCCGGCCCGGTGGAGCCGTCGTTGTAGCGCCAGCCCTCGAAGGTCCCCGGTACCGGGTCGGTGGTGTCCGCGCCCTCGGTCTGCGCGACCCAGTCGCCCGCCGGCTCGGCGGTCCAGTACGACCAGTAGCTGCCGTCGAACTCCTCGGGGCAGGGGTCCGGCAGACCCTCGACGGCGCAGATGAACCCGGGCGAGGAGTCGGTGGGGGCGAAGCCGGCGGACTCGAGCGCCTCACGGCCGGTCGCCGGGTCGCCGTCCGCGCAGCCGACCTCGACGGCGCCACCGAGGTCGGTGAGGTCGACCACGACCGTGACGCCGTCGGGACCCGTGCACGCATCGCCGGTCGCGACGGAGGCTGCCACCACCGGAGCGGCCGGCGCCGGGGACGCCGGGACAGGAAGGGTCGCGGCCGCAGCCGTGGCGGGGGCGGCGAGGGCGAGGACCGCCACCGCGGTCAGGGCCGCCGGTCGTAACGTCATGGGGTGCCTCTCGGTGCAGCGGCCTGCGCACGCACCCGCGCGGCCCGTCCGGGCGCCCGTGGGGCGCGGCCGGACACGGCCGTCTCGGGCTCCGTCCGCAGACCTCGACGGGTAGAGCCTTGCACCCGTCGTCAGGCATCCCGGCTCGCCGCCGGCACGAGACCGACGGCCCACGGTTGCGGGTCAGCGCCGGACTTGGACCGGCTTCCCCCGATGATGGGCTGCTCGCAGTGTAGGCGGTGGCGCCCCGCGCGAGGTGGCCCAAGGACCTAGGTCCCTCCAGGATCGGTGTGCGTGCCGTGCGGGAGCCGCTCGGTGGGATGCTGGGCCCGTGGCACGCATCTACACCGGCACCGGTGACGACGGCACGACCGGCCTGTTCCTCGGTGGCCGGGTGTCCAAGTCGGACGTCCTCGTGGAGGCGTACGGCGACGTCGACGAGCTCGCCGCGGTCCTCGGGGTGGCCCGGGCGGCCTGCCCGGACGAGCGCCTCGCCGTCGTGGTCCTGGAGCTCCAGCGCGAGCTGTTCGTCGTCGGCGCGGACCTCGCCACCCACCCCGACCGGCGTCACCACCTCCAGGACGGCGTCTCCCGCGTCACCGAGGAGATGGTCGTCGGCCTGGAGGAGCTCATCGACGCCGAGGTCGCCGCGCGTCCGCTGCGCCCGGTGTTCGTCGTGCCGGGCGCGACCGTGCCGTCCGCGGCGATCGACCAGGCCCGCGCCGTCGCGCGTCGCGCCGAGCGGCACGTGCTCGCCGCCGCCGGGGCGGGGCACGACGTCAGCGAGCACGTCCGGCTCTACCTCAACCGGCTCTCCGACCTGCTGTTCGTCCTGGCCCGCGCCGCCGCCGGGGACGCCGAGGAGCCCGCCAGCCACGACTGACGGGGCCGGCGGAGCCGTTCGCGAACGACCCGCCGCAGCGGCCGCGCGGGGAGCTCGACCGCGGCGCCTCGGCCGGGCCGGTCCCGCGAGCTCCGCCCTCAGACCAGGGCCGAGGTCCCCGTGACGAGGTCGGAGCAGGTGCGCCGGGGCCCGGCGGGGTCCGCCGGGTCGGTGAGCGTCACGGTGGCGCGCGCCGCGGCCAGGTCCGCCTCGAGGACGGCGCGGTGGCCGCCGTCGGACCACGTCATCGTCACGACCGGACCGTCGCCGCCCGTGACGCACGCGCCCTGGAACGCGGGGTGGGTGTTGCGCACCCGGACGAGGTCCAGCAGGGCGCGCACGACCGGCCGTTCGAGACCGGCGGTGATCTCCTCGGGCGTGTAGTGGTGCCGGTTGATGTCCCGCCCGACGCCCGTCCGGGCGAGGAGGTCCATCGTTCGTGCCGGCGAGCAGGCCGACGTAGTAGATCTGCGGGATGCCGGGGGTGAAGAGCTGGACGGCGCGCGCCAGGAGGTAGGCGGCGTCGTCGCGGCCGAGCGCGTCGTAGTAGGTGCAGTTGACCTGGTAGACGTCGACGTTGGAGGCCGCCCAGCCGGTGGCCTGGCGCGAGCGCCCCTCGGAGCGCTCGTGGATGCCCTCGACGAGGGCGTCGACCTCGTCGGGCGTGAGCAGGCCCGGCCGGCCGGGCTCGATCTGGTCGGGGCCGACGTCGACGACGCCGATGCCGTCGTGGGTGTCGAGCACCGTGACGGCGTTGGTGGGTCGCACGTCGAGCCAGCGTCGCAGGGCTGCGCCGTCGCCGGTGTAGAGCGAGTGCAGCAGCAGCGGTGGCAGGGCGAAGTCGTAGACGCGGTCCACCCGGGCCGCGATGGCCACCTGTCGCTCGAAGTGGCTGTGGATCTCCACGAGGACCTCCGCACCGAGCGCCCGGGCCCGGGCGGTGAGGTCGTCGATGAAGGCGAAGGTGTGATCGGTCATGAACGACGACGTCCCGGCGGTCTTGACCGCGTACCCGACGGCGTCGAGCCGGACCATGGTCACCCCACCGGCCGTGAGCGCACCGAGGACGCGGTCGAGGTAGGCCTGGCCGGCCGGGTGGGACAGGTCGAGGTCGATCTGCTGAGAGGTGAAGGTCGTCCAGACGAGGCGACGGCGTCCCCCGAGCGTCATGGGGGTGAAGGGCAGGCCGGGGCGTGGGCGGTAGATCCCGGCGAGCTCGTCCTCGTCCGCGCCGTCGGGGTAGACGGCCGACATCGTGAGGAACATCCCGGCGTGCGGGGAGTCGTCGCCCCGGGCGAGCACGTCCTGGAACTCCGCGGAGCCGGCCGAGACGTGGTTGACGATGAGGTCGGCCATGAGGGTGTAGCGCGCGGCGAAGGCGCGCACGTCGTCCCAGCCGCCCATGCGCGGGTCCACCGCCGTGTGGTCGACGGGGTCGAACCCGGCGTCGGCGCCGTCGTAGGGGGTGAAGAACGGTAGGAGGTGCACCCCCTCGAAGACGTCCGCGAGCGGGCCGTCGAGCAGGTCGAGCAGGCCTGCGACCGAGCCGCCGAAGCGGTCGGCGTAGGCGATGAGCTGGACACCGGGCTTCCCCATGGCTGCGTCTCCTCTGACGACGGGCTCGACCTGCTGTGCCCGCGGTGGGCGGGGCACGGGACGGGTGCTTGCCGCACCAGTCTTGCGCGAACCGGCCGCGGCGTCCCGGGGACCACGCGCCAGGGACGGCCCGGGGTGGCCGGATCGTGCCATGGCACGAAGAGGTCAAGCGGGAACCGCATGCGGCTACAGACAAACGGACATCCGGGCGCATTGAATACCGGAACCTGTCGTCCCCGACAACCTGTGCCGTCTCTTGACCGTAGGAGATCCATCGATGTCAGCCTCTTCCAGGTCGCGCCGGCGCGCAGCAGCCGCCGCGGCCACCCTCGGAGTCGTCCTCGCGGCGCTCCCCACCGCCGCGAGCGCCGGCTACCTGCCGGCCGTCGCGGCCCCTGCCGGGCTCACCCTCACCGGCACCGCCGACACCGGGCTCACCGAGCTCGCCGAGGACTCCGCGTTCGAGGACGGCGCCTACGTCGTCGTCATGGACGACGCCCCCGTCGCCGCCTACACCGGCGGCGTCGCGGGCTACGCGGCGACCAGGCCGGCCGCCGGGGAGAAGTTCGACCCCACGACCGCCGCCGCGAACCGCTACCGCGGCCTGCTGCAGAAGGAGCAGGAGCGCGTCATCGCGGCCACGGGCGTGGAGGCGCGTCAGCGGTTCACCGACACGGTCAGCGGCTTCTCGGCCACCCTGACCGCCGCGCAGGCCGAGGCGCTCGCCAAGCAGCCCGGGGTTCTCGGGGTCACCCCCGACGACCTCATGCAGCCCGACACGGCGGTCTCGCCCGACGTCCTGGGTCTCTCCGGCGAGGACGGCGTGTGGGAGCGGCTCGGCGGCGTGGAGAACCTCCGTGGCGGCGCGGGCTCCGGCGTCGTCGTCGGGATCATCGACTCCGGCATCCGGCCCGAGCACCCCTCCTTCGCCGACCTCGGCCTGCGCGCCGCCCCCGCCACGGGCTGGCGGGGCGCGTGCGAGACCGGGGAGGAGGAGGACTTCTCCTGCTCGGACAAGCTCGTCGGCGCCCGGTTCTACGCCGAGACCTTCGCGGCGAACAACGACCTCGCCGAGTACGAGAGCCTGTCCCCGCTCGACGTGGACGGTCACGGCACCCACACCGCCAGCACCGCGGCCGGCAACGCCGGCGTCGAGGCGGTCATCGACGGCGTGAGCTACGGCGAGATCTCCGGCATGGCCCCGGCCGCCCAGGTGGCGGCCTACAAGGTCTGCTGGGACTCCACGACCGGGGGCGGCTGCTACGGCAGCGACTCCGTCGCCGCCATCGAGGACGCGGTCGCCGACGGCGTCGACGTCCTCAACTTCTCCATCAGCGGCACCCTGACCAACGTCCTCGACCCCGTCGAGCTGGCCTTCCTCGGCGCCGCCGAGGCCGGCGTCTTCGTCGCCGCCTCCGCGGGCAACAGCGGCCCCGGCGTCTCGACCGTGGCGCACCCGTCGCCGTGGATCACCACCGTGGCCGCCTCGACCCACAACGTCATGGAGGCCACCCTCGTCACCGGCGACGGGCAGCGCTACATCGGCGCCTCCGTCCAGGGCGAGATCACCACCGACACCCAGATGGTCGTCTCCGAGGACATCCCCGCGGACGGCGCGAGCGTCGCGGACGCCGGGCTGTGCGTGCCCGGCTCGCTCGACCCGACCGGCGCAGCAGGGAAGATCGTGGTCTGCGACCGTGGCGTCATCGCCCGCGTCGACAAGAGCGCGGCGGTCGAGCAGGCCGGCGGCGTCGGCATGGTCCAGCTCAACGTCACCGAGAGCTCGCTCGACGCCGACATCCACGCCGTCCCCTCCGTGCACCTGTCCCACACGTACCGCGACGCCGTCCGGGCCTACGTCCGCACGGCCGAGAACCCGGTGGGCCGGATCCTCGACACGAACGAGGGCACCACCACCGAGGTGCCCGAGGTAGCGGGCTTCTCCTCCCGCGGGCCCTCGCTCGCGGCGGGCGGCGACCTGCTCAAGCCCGACGTCTCCGCGCCCGGTGTGAGCGTCCTCGCCGGGTACAGCCCCGAGCTGGGCGGCATGGACTTCAACTTCGTCTCCGGCACGTCGATGTCCTCCCCCCACATCGCGGGCCTGGCCGCCCTGGTGATCCAGGAGCACCCGAGGTGGTCGCCCATGGCGGTCAAGTCGGCGATGATGACGACGGCGGACCCGCACGCGAGCGCCACCTCGTCCGACCCGTTCGCCTCCGGCGCCGGGTTCGTCGACCCGAGGGAGTTCCTCGACCCGGGCCTCGTCTACGAGACCAGCTCCCAGGACTGGTGGGACTTCCTCGCCGGCCAGGGCGTCGTCTGGGGCGACGGGACGCCCGTCTCGGACAACCCCGTCGACGCCTCCGACCTCAACCTGCCGTCGATCGCGATCGGGCAGCTCGTCGGCTCGCAGACGGTGACGCGCACCATCACCAACGTCACCGGGAGGACCGCGACGTTCACCGCCGAGATCACCGGGCTCGCCGGGCTGGATGTGACCGTCTCGCCCGAGACCGTCACCCTCAAGAAGGGCGCCTCCGCCGAGGTCACGATCACCGTCGCCGGCACGGACGCGACGCGGATGGGCGCCTACGCCAAGGGTGAGCTCGTGTGGACCGGCTCCGACGGCTCGTCCGTGGGCAGCCCCGTCGTCGTCCGGCCGGTCCCGGCCTCCGCGCCGGCGATCGTCACCGCCCCGGCGGGCGCAGGTTCCGTCGACATCGAGATCCTGCCCGGCTTCAGCGGCACCATCGGGACCGACGTCGACGGTCTCGCCGCCGGCGAGGTCACCGCGGCCACCGCGCCGGACACCGCCGGCGCGGACGGCGGCGCGGCGATCACCGCGGGGCAGGTCTACTCCCAGGACTTCACCATCGGCACGGACAGCCCGCTGGTCCGCATCGAGCTGAGGTCGACCGACCCCGACGGCGACGACCTCGACCTCTTCCTCACCAGGAAGGACAGCACTGAGATCGTCGCCGCAGCGGCGACCGGGGCGGCCGACGAGGCCCTCACCATCGACAACTTCCCGTCCGGGGAGTGGACGCTCCACGTCCAGGCGTGGGCGGTCGGGGACGGCTCGGCCGAGGCCGAGTTCGACGTCCGGTTCTTCGAGGTGCCGGACGCCGACACCGGGAACCTCACCCTGGACCCGAGCGAGCTCGTCGTGGCCCGCGGCGAGCCGGCGACGGTGACCGCGGTCCTGCCGGGCGACGCGACGGTGCCGTACTTCGGCCGGGTGAACTTCACCTCGGGCGGGTCCACCGTCGCCTCGACCCTGGTCTCGGTGGGCTGAGGCGGCACCACCGCACCAGCCGGCACCACCGCACCACCCCGCTGCCCCGTCGAGCCCGGCTCGGCGGGGCAGCGGCGTGCGGACGTCGCGGTCCGCGCGGGAAGGAGCCCTTCCGGCGAGCGGAATGAGGCGGTGTGCCCCAGTGTTGACCCTGGAGCCGGCGACGCCGGCGCCCTGCGCGCGCGTGTGCGCGGGCGGTACACGACCGTAGGACACCTGTGAGCGTCAGCACCGAGACCACCCGCCCGAGCGTGCCGGGCCTGCCGCCCTGGCGGCGGGCCCTGGTCGTCGTCGCGCACCCCGACGACGAGTCCTTCGGCCTCGGCGCGGTCATCGACCGGCTCGTCAGCGCCGGGACGGCCGTGGAGGTCCTCTGCCTCACCCACGGCGAGGCCTCCACCCTCCACGGGGTCGAGGGCGACCTCGCCGTCCTCCGCGCCGCCGAGCTCGACCGTGCCGCCGAGGCCCTCGGCATCAGCCGCACCGTTCTGCGGTCCTACCCCGACGGTGGCCTCGGCGGTGTCGGCACGGACCTGCTCGCCGAGGAGGTGGTCGCGGCGCTCGGCGACGGCGACCTCCCCGACGCCCTCCTCACGTTCGACCCCAGCGGCATCACCGGCCACCCCGACCACCGGGCCGCGACGGACGCCGCCCTCGCCGCGGCCGCGCGCCTCGACCTGCCGGTCCTCGGCTGGACCCTGCCGGCCGACGTCGCCCGCGACCTCGCCGAGGAGTTCGGCGCCCCGTTCGCCGGGCACGGCCCCGACGACGTCGACCTCGTCCTGCCGGTGACGCGACGCCGCCAGCGGGTGGCCGCCGCGGCGCACGCCAGCCAGGCGCTGCCCGAGTCGGTGCTGTGGCGCCGCCTCGAGCTGCTCGGCGACGTCGAGCACCTGCGGTGGCTGCGACCCCCGGCTCGGGCGTGACCCCCTTCCCCGACTCCTGCAGCGGGCTCAGCCTCGCCGCGGGCGAGACCCTGGCGGGCACGGCGTCCACCGCCACCGGCTACCTCCTGCTCGAGCACGGCGGCCCCTGGGGCGCGAAGGTCATGCGCGACGCCGTCTTCCCCGGACCCGGCGGCGACGGGCTCGGCGGCCGGCTGCAGGCGATCCTCACCCCGCTCGGGGTGACCCCCCTGCTGGTCCGGCGGTGCGGGGCCCGGCACGGCGTGCCGTACCCTGCCACCGTCATGCTCGTCGCCCTGGGTGCGGCCGGTGGTCACGGCGCGGTCCGGCAGGTCACCCACCTCGGCGAGGTCGCCGGCTGGGACCTGGCCGCGGCGCTGGCGACCCTGCGCGCGGGGACCGTGCCGGACGGCTGGGAGCCGCTCGGCACCCAGTACCTCGTGTGCACCCACGCCCGCCGCGACCCGTGCTGCGGCCGCCTGGGACGGCCGCTGGCCGCCGCCCTCACCGCCTCCGTCCCGGACCGCACCTGGGAGGCGAGCCACCTCGGCGGGCACCGCCTCGCCGCGAACACCCTCGTGGTTCCGGACGGGGTGGTGTACGGCCGCCTGACCCCCGCCGACGTCCCCTCCCTCACCGAGGCGCACGACGGCGGCCGGCTCCTCCTCGGTGCGCTGCGCGGACGGGCGGCGCTGCCACCGCCGCACCAGGCGGCGGAGATCGGCCTGCGTCTCGCCGCGGGCGTCGACGCGGCCGGGGCTCTGACCTTCCTCGGCGCGGAGGAGCTGGGCGCGACCGGGACGCCGGCCCCGGAACGGACCGACGTCGACGACGGCGCCATCACGACCTGGGTCAGCCGGTGGGAGGCGGTCGGTCGCAGCTGGAAGGTGGTGGTCGACGTCGTCCCGGGAACGGGCGGTCCACGCCCCGCGAGCTGCGGGGACGAGCCCGTCCCGCCGGCGGCCCGCCACGAGGTCACCTCCGTCACCGCGGAGTACTGACCGGGGCGGGCGTCGCCACCGAGGCGTGCTCACCGCCCCGGCGTGCCACACACACGCGCCCTCAGCGCCGGGGCGGCACCCGGCCCGCGCCGGCCGGGACCGGGAGGGGCGCGACGATCCGCAGCCGTTCGGCGACCGGCTCGACGAACCGCGCCAGCAGCGGGCCGACGACCGCGAGGACGAGGACGTACGCCGCGGCCACGGGGCCGATGGCGGGGGCGAGCGGCACGGCGAGCCCGGCGATGACGACGGAGAACTCCCCGCGGGGCACGAGGGCGGCGCCCGCGCGCAGCCGGCCGCGGCGGCGGACGCCGTCCCGCGCGGCCGCGAACCAGCCGGTGCCCATCTTCGTCCCGGTGGTCACCGCCGCGAGCGCGAACGCCGCGGGGAGCACCGGCCACAGCGCCGCGGGATCGGTGGACAGGCCGAACGCGACGAAGAAGATGGAGGCGAAGAGGTCCCGGAGGGGGCTGAGGAGCCGGCGGGCCCGGTCCGCGAAGCTCGTCGGCACCGCCAGGCCGACGAGGAACGCCCCGACGCCGGCGCTGGCGCCGAGGCCCTGGGCGAAGCCGGCCACGAGCAGCGTCAGGCCCATGAGTCGCAGCAGCACCAGCTCGTCGTCGTCGTGGGCGAGGAGCCGGCCCACGCGGTGCCCGCCACGGTGAGCCGCCAGGAGCACGAGGAGCACCGCCCCGAGGGCGAGCAGCACCCCGACCAGCGCCTGGAGCGGCCCCCCGCCGGCCAGGATCACCACGAGCACCGGGAGGAACAGCGCCATCGCGATGTCCTCGATGACCAGGACCGAGAGGACGGCGGGCGTCTCGCGGTTGCCGAGCCGGTCGAGGTCGGTGAGGAGTCGCGCGACGATGCCCGAGGAGGAGATCCACGTGACGCCGCCGAGCGCGACCGCGGCCGGCCAGGGCAGGCCCAGGAGCAGCCCGGCGACGAGCCCCGGCGGGAAGTTCAGGAGCAGGTCGGTCAGCCCGGAGGAGCTGTGACGCCGCAGCGAGCCGATGAGCTCGGGCGCGGAGAACTCCAGACCCAGGGTGAGCAGCAGGAGGACGACGCCGATCTCGGCACCGACGTCGACGAACGGCTCCGCCGCGTTCAGGGGGACGAGCCCGCCGTCGCCGAACGCCAGGCCGGCGAGGAGGTAGAAGGGGATGGGTGAGAGTCCCACGGAGCGGGCGAGGAGCCCGAGGACGGACAGCCCGGCGAAGAGCGCGCCGAGCTCGACGAGCAGCCTCGCGAGCTCGTCCACGCGTGCGTCCTAGGCCGGCTCGTCGAGGAGCGCGCCGAGCTCGTGCAGACCGGCCTCGCCGCCGATGGCGACGAGGACGTCGCCCCCGCGCAGCGACGCATCCGGTCCGGGGGCGGTCACGACGTCGTCGCGCCGCACGATGGCGACGACCGAGCACCCCGTGCGCGTCCGGGCCTGGGTGTCGCCCAGCACGGCGCCGTCGTAGCGGCTGCCCGGCTCGACGGTCAGGCGCGCCGAGACCAGTCCCGGGACCTCCCGGGAGAGGTCGGCGAAGCGCTGGGTGACCCGCGGTGCGCCCATGAGCTCGGCGAGCGCGGTCGCCTCCTCCGCCTGGAGGTGGACCGTGTCGGTGGCCTCGTCCGGGTCGTCCTCGGCGTAGGAGAAGAGGTCCACCTCCCCATCGCGGTGGACGACGAGCCCGATGCTGCGACCCTCCCGGGTGGACAGCTCGTAGCGGATGCCCACGCCGGGCAGCAGGGTCTCGACGATCTCCACGGGCTCATCCTGCCAGGGACGGCCGACCACGGACGGACCCCTCACGTCACAGGCGCGTGCCATCATGATGACGCCGGCCCGAGGCCCGTCCGCACGCCGGTCCCGCCCCCCGGCGGCCGCCGAGAGCCGAGGTCCCGATGACAGCTCCGACCGCAGAACCGCCGACATCGTCCCGGGCCGTCCCCGTCAGCGTCGTGCTCGTCGTCGTCGCCGCGTCGGTGACGGTCGCGGTGGCGGGACTCAACGCCGTCCAGGGGATCTTCGCGCCCACCTTCTTCGCCCTCACCCTGGTCATCGCCGGGCGTCCGTTCCAGAAGTGGCTCGTGCGGGTGGGCTGGCCGCCGTGGCTCGCGGGGACGGCGGTGCTCCTCGGCCTGTACGGGCTGCTCCTGGTCCTCGTGGCCGGGACGGGCATCGCCGTCGCCCATCTCTCCACGGCACTGCCCCGCTACGCGGGCCGGTTCACCGGGATGTGGGACGAGGTCCTGCTCTGGCTCGAGGGCCTCGGCGTGGCCACCGGGCAGATCGACGACGCCCTCGACAGCTTCAGCGTGGACAGCCTCGTGGGCCTGGCCGGGAGCCTGCTCGACAGCCTCGGAGCCGCCTCGTCACAGGTCCTGCTCCTGGTCATGATGATGTTCTTCATCAGCCTCGACGTCACGGCCGGCGCCCACCGCTGGGACCTGCTGCGCCGCGCGCGGCCACTGCTCGCGGGAGCGCTGGCCGACTTCGCCCTGCGCGTGCGCCGGTACTGGGTGGTCAGCACGGCGTTCGGCCTGCTCGTGGCCGCGCTCGACGTCGTCGCGCTGCTCGTCCTGGGCGTCCCGATGGCCCTGACCTGGGGGGTCTTTGCCTTCGTCACGAACTACATCCCCAACATCGGCTTCGTCATCGGGCTCATCCCGCCGGCCCTGCTCGCCCTTCTCGACGGTGACGTCGCCACCATGGTGTGGGTCGTCGTCGTGTACTCGGTCGTCAACTTCACGATGCAGAGCGTCGTCCAGCCCAAGTTCGTCGGCGACGCCGTGGGCCTCAACCCGACCGTGACGTTCCTGTCCCTGGTGTTCTGGTCCCTCGTCGTCGGTCCTCTCGGGGCGATCCTCGCCGTCCCGCTCACGCTCTTCTTCCAGGCGGTGCTCATCACCGCCGACCCCCGGGCGCACTGGCTCAACGCCTTCCTCGAGTCGGGCCGGGTGGCCGACGCCGAGACCGCCCGGAGCGCTACCGCGCCCCCGGCACCCGACGTCATCGGCGTCGCCCCACTCGAACCCGACACGGCCGCGGGTACGGAGCCCGTCGTCGCCCACGCTCTGGCCGCCCCACCGGACGACCCCGCCGGACCCGCGCCACCCGCGAGCCGGACGGCGCCCCCGCCGGTTGCCGCGCCGAGCCCGCTGGGCGTCACCGCCGCCGACGCCGGCCCGGCCGCCCCACCCCCCGACCGTACCGACACGCCGTGACGCGCGAGCTCGTCGTCCTCGGAACCGCCTCCCAGGTGCCCACCCGGACCCGCAACCACAACGGCTACCTCCTGCGGTGGGACGGGACGGGCTACCTCTTCGACCCCGGGGAGGGCACGCAGCGGCAGATGACCCACGCGGGTGTGGCGTCGTCGTCGGTCCACCACATCTGCCTCACCCACGTCCACGGCGACCACTGCTACGGGCTGCCCGGGGTCCTCTCACGCCTGGCGCTGGACGGTGTCGAGCACCCCGTCCACCTGCACTACCCGGCGCAGGGCGAGGAGGTCGTGCGGGCGCTGGTGGAGGTTGCCACCCGCCCCCCGGACCTCCGCCTGCACCCGCACGGATCGGCGGGTGAGGTCGCCGAGGGGCTGTCCGTGGCGCCCCTGTGCCACCGGGTGGCCACCTTCGGCTACCGGCTGGCCGAGCCTGCGGGACGCAGCCTCGTCCCCGAGCGGCTGGCCTCGGCGGGGATCGCCGGGCCCGACGTCGGCCGGCTGCTGCGTGCGGGGACCCTCCACGGGACCACCCTGGCCGACGTCAGCGTCCCGCGGCCGGGCCAGAGCTTCGCCCTGGTGATGGACACCGCGCCGTGCGCCGGGGCCGAGGAGCTGGCCGACGGGGTGACCCTGCTCCTCTGCGAGTCGACCTTCGCCGACGACGACGCCGCGCTCGCGCACACCTACCTCCACCTCACGGCGGGCCAGGCGGGCGAGCTCGCGGCGACGGCCGGCGTCGGCCAGTTCGTCCTCACGCACTTCTCGTCCCGGTGTCCCGACGTCGAGGTCCTCGTCCGGCAGGCCCGCGCCCGCGCCGGGACGGTCGCGGTGGTGGCCGCCGCGGACCTCGACCGGTACGTCCTGCCGCCGCGCCGGGCCTGAGCGCCGCCGTGCACGAGCGGGCGGGGCTCAGGCCTGGGCCGTGCCCCAGCGCTCCTCGATGCGGCCGAACCGCCACACCGTGACGCTGACGAGCCAGACCAGGACGAACGTGGCGACCAGGCCGTACCCGACGTAGGTCATGTCCAGGGCGGCGACGGCACCGAGGGGTCCGCCCTCGACGTCGAAGGTCTCCGCGACGAGCTGGCCCAGCACGACCGTGCCGATGCCCAGTGCCGCGACGACCGAGATCACGGTGACGGTGAGGTTGTAGTAGACCTTGCGGACCGGGCGCAGGAACGCCCAGCGGTAGGCCCGGGCCATGAAGATCCCGTCGGCGGCGTCGAAGAGGCTCATCCCGGCGGCGAAGAGGACCGGCAGGACGAGGATCGCGTACCAGGGCAGGGTGAACGCGGCGGTGCCGCCGGCCAGGACGAGCAGGGCCACCTGGGTGGCGGTGTCGAAGCCGAGGCCCATGAGCAGGCCCACGGGGTAGAGGTGCCAGGCCTTGGTCACCCGACGCATCACGCGCGAGAGCAGCCGGGCGAGCAGGCCGCGGTTGTTGAGCAGGCGCTCGAGCTCGGCCTCGTCGAGCGGCGCCCCGCGCATCTCGCGGAAGACCTTGACGATCCCCGAGACCGACCCGAGGTTCATGAGGCCGATGACGATGAGGAAGGTCCCCGCGACGACCGTGCCGATCAGCCCGAGCGTCTGCTGGAGCTGGGAGCTCTCGTCCTGGACCGGGCCGGCCAGGACCCGCACGCCCAGAGCCAGCAGCAGCGAGAGCGCGAACACGACGCTGGAGTGGCCGAGCGAGAACCAGAAGCCGGCGCTGAGGGCCGGCCGCCCCTCGCCGACCAGCTTGCGGGTGGTGTTGTCGATCGCGGCGATGTGGTCCGCGTCGACGGCGTGCCGTACGCCCAGGAGGAAGGCGGTCATCCCCAGGCCGACCCCGAAGACGCCGGTGGCGCCGACCGCGATCTGCTGCGGGGCGACGGCGAGGAGGAGCACGCCCCAGCCGACGACGTTGAGGAGGACGACCACCGCGGCCATGCCGGCGACGGAACGCCGCTCCGGGCCGGACCAGGAGCGCCGGGCGGTCGGCGTGCGCGGGTGGGTCAGCGTGTCGGGCATGGCGATCCTTCCGGCAGCGGGCGGGGGCGGCAGTGGTGGGAGGAGTGTGGCAGCGGGGCGGGAGTGACCGTCAGAGCAGCCGGGGGACGGACTGCACCGCCATGGCCAGGGCCACGAGGACGAGCAGCACCGTGAAGGCCAGGCTGAGGCGCTCGGGACGCACCCGGGTGACCACCCGGCTGCCCAGGAGGCTGCCGGCGACCGCGGCCGCGGTGAACAGGCCGAGAACCGCCCAGTCCAGGCTCACGTCCTGCCCCAGGCGCGCGGCCAGGGAGGTGACGCTGTTGACGCTGATGACGACGAGGGAGGTGCCCACGGCCACCGGCATCGGCAGCCGCAGCGCCAGCACGAGCGCCGGGACCGCAGCGAAGCCGCCCCCGACCCCGAAGAAGCCGGTGAGCAGGCCGACCGCGGCGGCCGTGAGGACCAGGACGACCGCCCGGCCGCAGTCGCAGCGCAGCGGTCGCAGGCTCAGGATCGGGCTCGTGCGCGCCTCGACGACCGGCCCGCCGGCCCGGGCGGACCGGGCGGACCGGGCGGCGCTGCGCCTGCGCTGCGTCATCAGACCGGCGACCACCAGGAGCAGCCCGGCGAACGCGACCAGGAGCACCTGGGGGTCGACCCGCACGGACAGCAACGACGCCGGGTACGCACCGGCCACGCCGAGGAGCCCGAAGACCAGACCCTGCCCCAGCCGCACCCGGCCCGCCCGCAGGTGCGGGAGCATCCCGATCGCGGTGGTGATCCCGACGATGATGAGCGAGCCGGTGGTGGCCGATCGCACGTCCTGGCCGAGGAGGTACACCAGCGCCGGGACGGTGAGGATCGAGCCGCCACCGCCGAGCGCCCCGAGCGTGATGCCGACGAGCAGGCCGAGCGGGATGGTCAGCGCGAGCACCGTCAGACCGCCGCGGTCTCCTCGAGCACCGGCAGGCCGGCGGCGCGGGCGGACTGGTCGAAGGAGTCGTCGATGACGACGACCCGGTGGCCCCTGGCCATGAGGAACGAGGCGGCCATGGTGGCGCGGTAGCCGGCGGCGCAGTGCACCCACACCTCACCGGCGGGCACCTCGTCGATCCGGCCCAGGAGGTCGTGGAGCGGGATGTGCACGGAGCCCTCGATGTGCCCGTCGCGCCACTCCGAGACCCGGCGGACGTCGACCACGGAGACCTCGCGGTGGTGGCGGACCTGCGCGAGGTCGGCGAAGGTCGCCCGGTCGATCGTGGCCAGCGGCTCGTCGGTCCAGTCCTCCGGCCCGCCGGTCGCGGCCGCCGCGGGCCGGTCGATGCCGATGCGGACCAGCTCGCGCTGGGCCTCGGCGACCTGCTCGCGGGTCTCGCCCAGCAGGGTGACCGGGGTCCCCCAGGGGATGAGCCAGCCGAGGTAGGTGGAGAACTGCCCGTCCAGCCCGAAGGCGAACGAGCCGGGGACGTGCCCGGCCGCGAAGGCGGTGCGGGTGCGCAGGTCCACGAGCCACTCCCCCGCCTCGAGACGGCGGCGCAGCTCGGCCTTGTCGGCCTGCTCGGGGAAGGACAGGTCCGGTGCGGCGGGACCGGCCGCGTTGGCCGGGCCCATGTGGACGTAGTACGCGGGGTAGACGTCGAGCCCGGCGACGACCTCGGCGACGTAGTCCGCCTCGTCCTGGGACAGGACGGGGTTGATGAGCCGCTCCTGGGCGATGGTCGACGCGGTGGTGTCGCCGCCGGTCGAGGTGGCCGAGCAGAAGCTGCCGAACCCGTGGGTCGGCATGACCTTCGTCGAGCCCGGGAGCTCCTCGGCAAGGCGGCGCGCCGAGCGGAACTGGTGGTGGGCGAGGTCGTGGGTGTGCTCGGCGCCGAGGAGGTCGGGCCGGCCGGTGGAGCCGAAGAGCAGCGAGCCGCCGGAGAAGACGGCCGGCGAGTCACCCTCGAGGGCGTAGGACATGTGGGTGAAGGTGTGGCCGGGCGTGTGCATGGCCCGGACCCTCAGCTCGGGGCTGACCTCGACGACGTCGCCGTCGTGGATGGGCTCGCGCTCGAAGGAGACGTCGTCGGCGGCGTTGACGTGGTAACGCGCGCCCACCTGCTGCGCGAGGGCGTACCCGCCGGTGACGTAGTCGTTGTGGATGTGGGTCTCGAAGACGTGGGTGATCCGCACGCCGGCCTTCTCGGCCGCGTCGAGCATGCGGTCGATGTCGCGCTGGGGGTCGACGACGAAGGCGACCTCGCCGTCGTGGACCAGGTAGCTGCGGTCGCCGAGGGAGGGGGTCTCGATGGAGATGATCGTGGCCATCAGGTCAGAGTCCTTTGCGGTGTCGGGTTGCTGGGCGGTGACGCGCTCAGGCGCGGTCGCGGTTCGGTCCGGTGACGACCGGGTGGCCCTGGGAGATCCACGCCATGGTGCCGCCGTCGACGGAGTAGGCGTCGTGGCCGGCCCGGACGAGGTAGTCCATGACGGTCCGGCTGCGGTTGCCGCTGCGGCAGATGACGTACACCGGCTCGCCCTTGGGCAGGTCGGTGTGGCGGACGGGCACCTGGCCCATGGGCAGCAGCTCCGCGCCGGGGACGTGGCCCTCGACGTACTCGGAGGGCTCGCGCACGTCCAGGACGTAGGCGCCGGTGGCGCGAGCGGCGGCGAGCTGGTCGATGGTGACGACGGGCATGGATGGTCACTCCTGTTCTGTGTGGGGCAGGACCGGACGTTATACCCCATGGGGTATAGGCGCAAACAGGAGGGGTCCCGGAGATATTCCACGCCTCTCTTCCCCGCCGCGCCAGGGCCGCAGGGCCCGGGCCCGGTCACCGGCCGGCCCGCGGGCGGCCGTCGGGCGGCCGTCGGGCGGCCTTGGGGCGGCCGTCGGGCGGCCGTCGCCGGAGCGGCCGCGGCCGGCCGCCGCTTCACGAAGGCTTCACACGGGCGATGCCGAGGCCCTCACGCGGGGGCGGTGGACTTGTCCTCAAGACCGAGAGGGCATCGAGCCCCGGGAGAGGTGAGAACGATGAGGATCATGAGGACGGGTGCTGTGGCACTGGCCGTCGCCGCCGTCGCCGTGGGGACGGCGGGCGTCGCGACGGCGCGACCGGCGGGCCCCGGCGACGGCTGGCCCGGCGGCCCCAACCGCAGCGGCGACCCGGTCGCGGCGGTGACGGTGGACCTCACCGACGAGGAGGTGGCTGGCCTGGTCTTCACCCGCGAGGAGGAGGCGATGGCGCGCGACGTCTACCAGTCGTTCGCCGAGCTGTACCCGGAGACGGAGGTCTTCACCCGCATCGCGACGAGCGAGCAGCGTCACTTCGACGCGATCGGCAACGTCCTCGAACGGTACGGGATCGACGACCCCAGCACGGGTGAGCCGGGCGTGTACGTCGACGGCGCGGTCCAGGACCTCTACGACGGCTGGCTGGCGGACGGCTCCGTGTCGGTGCAGGCCGCGTACGAGGTCGGCGTCGAGCTCGAGACGGTCGACATCGAGGACCTCCAGGGTCTCGTCGACGCCACCGACAACGCGATGCTGGACCGGGTGTACTCGAACCTGCTGGCGGGCTCGGAGAACCACCTCGCCGCCTTCGAGGCGGCGGCCGCCGGCGAGACCCCGGCCCTGTGCACTCAGGACGGCACGGGCATGCAGGACCGGCAGATGATGGGCCGGGGCGGTCACGGCCCGGGTCACCGGAGCTGACGGACCGGCACGGCACGCCGGGCAGTACTCGCCAGGCACTTACCCGCCAGGCAGTACTCGCCAGGCACGGAACGGGCGGCACCCCCAGGGGGCGCCGCTCGTTCCCGCGCTCGGACCCTCTCGTGGGCAATATCCGCCGCTCCGACGGGGAGAAAGTGACGGATCGGTCACATCCGGCGGCTCATCCCCGCCGATGTCTCCCCGACGAGGGCCACAATCCCTGCATCGCTGCGGCTGACCCCGGCGCCTGGGCTGACCCTCCCAGACCTGGCCGACCCTGCCGGGACGTGGCCGACCCTGCCGCGCCGGCCACCGGGGCTCGCGCGTCGCCGCGGTTCGCACGTCGCCGCGGTTCGCGCGTCGCCCGAGCCAACCGGCCCGACGGCGGGCTCAGATCCCGGCCTTCTCCTTGACCTGGCGCTTGATGCGCCCGAGCATCCCCGCCATGCCCCGCAGGCGCAGCGGGCTGACGGCCTCGGCGAGGCCGAGCCGGCCGGTGAAGTCGGCGGGCACGTCGAGGATCTCCTGCGCCGTCCGGCCGTCGAGTCCCTCGTGGAGGATGCCCGCGAAGCCCCGGGTGGTGGGCGCCTCGCGCGGGGCGGAGAAGTACAGCCGGACCACGGCGTCCCCGCCGGCGCCCTCGACCTCGGTGAGCAGGAAGATCGGCGACTGGCACTCCGGGACCGGCTCGAGGAGCTCGGGGTGCTCCGCGTACCGCTCCGGCAGGTCGGGCAGCCCCTGGCTGAACTCCAGCAGCAGCTGGAGCCGCTCGGGCACGGGCATCGCGGTGAAGTCCTCCGCGATCCCGGCGAGGCCCTCGGGGAGGTCGGTGGCCGTCACCGCGTCACCTCACCCGGCTCCTCGCCGCGGGCGATGGGCACCCGCACGGCGTTGCCCCACTCGGTCCACGAGCCGTCGTAGTTGCGCACGTCCGGGAAGCCGAGGAGCTGCTGCAGGACGAACCACGTGTGGCTGGACCGCTCCCCGATGCGGCAGTAGGTGATGACCGGCTCGGCGGCGTCGAGGCCCTTCTCGTCGACGTAGATCGCGGCGAGCTCGTCGCGCGAGCGGAACGTCCCGTCCTCGTTCGCGGCCCGCGCCCACGGCACGGACTGCGCGCCGGGGATGTGCCCGCCCCGCAGCGCCCCCTCCTCGGGGTAGTCCGGCATGTGGGTGCGCTCGCCGGTGTACTCCGGCAGCGACCGCACGTCGACGAGCTGCCCGCCGAGGAAGGCCAGGACGTCGTCCTTGAACGCCCGCACGGGTGCGTCCTCCCGCTCGACGACCGGGTAGTCCGCCGCTGCCGGCGACGGCCTCGCGGTGGTCATCTCCCGGCCCTCCGCCTCCCACTTGGCGCGGCCGCCGTCGAGCAGGCGCACGTCCTGGTGGCCGAACAGGGTGAAGACCCACAGCGCGTACGCGGCCCACCAGTTGTTCTTGTCGCCGTAGATGACGACCGTGGTCTCGCGGCCGATCCCCCTGGCGGACATGAGCCGGGCGAACCCGGCTCCGTCGACGTAGTCCCGGGTGACGGGGTCGTTGAGGTCGAGGTGCCAGTCGACCTTGACCGCACCGGGGATGTGCCCGGTCTCGTAGAGCAGGACGTCCTCGTCGCTCTCGACGACGACGAGTCCCGGCTCGCCGAGGTGGGCGGCGAGCCACGCGGTGCTCACGAGCCGCTCGGGGTGGGCGTAGTCGGCGAACTTCGGGTCGTCGTCGCGGGGCAGGGTCATGGCGGCTGGCCTCTCGGTCGGGGGGTTGCGGCTGCTCCCATCCTCTCACCGGAGCACACTGGTCGGTATGTGCGGTCGCTACGCCAACGCCCGTCGGGACGCCGACCTGGTGGGAGCCTTCGGGATCGAGGACGTCGTCGGGGACGAGCCGGCGCCGTCGTGGAACGTCGCGCCGACCGACGACGTGCGGGTGGTGCTCGAGCGGGCCCCGCGCGAGGAGCCCGAGGAACGTCCCGCGCGCCAGCTGCGCACCGTCCGGTGGGGGCTGGTGCCCTCGTGGGCGAAGGACGCCTCGATCGGCGCCCGGCTCATCAACGCCCGCTCCGAGTCGGTGACCGAGAAGCCGGCCTTCAAGGCCGCGGCCGCCCGGCGCCGCTGCCTGGTTCCCGCGGACGGGTACTACGAGTGGGAGAAGCTGCCGTCTGGCGGCAAGCAGCCGTACTTCCTCCACGGCGACGGCGTGCTCGGCTTCGCCGGTCTGTACGAGCTGTGGCCGGACCCCTCGAGGGACGCGGACGACCCGGCGCGGTGGTGGTGGACGTTCACGATCCTCACCACCCGGGCCGGTGATACGCTGGGGCACATCCACGACCGCACACCGGTGGTGGTGCCACCCGCCATGGCCGGCGACTGGCTCGACCCGCGGCTGACGAAGCCCTCGGAGGTGCGCGCGATGATCGAGGCGATGCCCGAGCCGGTGCTCGAGCCGCGGCCCGTGGGCCGGGCGGTGGGCAACGTCGCCAACAACGGGCCGCAGCTCGTCGAGCGCGTCGAGCTCTAGCACGCGGTCACCGCGGCCCGGCCGGTGCTCCCGGCGGGCTGGTGCTCCCGGCAGGCCGGTGCTCCCGGCAGGCCGGTGCTCCCGGCGGGCCGCTACTGCGCGGCGGCCTGGAGCTCGTCGGTGAGGTCCGCGATCCGGTCCCCGAGGGACTCCAGCACGGCCCGGACCTCCGGCTCAGCGTCGTCGGCGGCGGCGGAGACCTGGTCGCCGGCCTCGGCGAGGGAGTCCTCCGCGGCCTGGACGGCCTCGGCGTCGTCCGCGTTCTCGAGGGCGGCCTGGGCGTCCTCGATCGCCGAGCCGGCGGAGGTGACGGCCTCCTCGACCTCGGCGCGGGCGTCGGGGGCGAGGTCCTCCAGGGCCGACTGGGCGTCGTCGAGCGCCGCGCCCGCCTCGTCGGCGGCCTGGCGTGCGGCCTCGCCGAGGTCACCGGCGGCGGCGGAGACGGTGTCCCCGACCTCCTCGAGCCCCGGGGTCTCCTCCTCGGTGCACCCGGTCAGGGCCAGGGCGGCGGCCAGGGCGAGGACGGCGGTGGCGGAACGACGGCGGGACACGGGATCTCCTTCGGTCGGTGCGGTTCGCTCCCATTGTGCGGTCGCGCCCGGGGGGCCGCGAGTGGTGGGATACCCGGCATGAGCGACTCCTCCGGCACCGACGCGACCCCGTTCGCCGACCTCGACCACTACCTGGCCCTCCCCCGCCTGGGCGGTCTGGCACTCTCGGCGGACGGCGAGCGCCTCGTCGTCGGCGTCTCGACGCTCGACAAGGACGCCACCGCCTGGGTGGGGTCGTTGTGGGACGTCGATCCCTCCGGCGACCGGGCGGCCCGCCGTCTGACGCGCGGCGCGAAGGGCGAGTCCTCCCCCGCCTTCACCCCCGACGGCGACCTGCTCTTCGTCGCCCGCCGGGGCGAGGACGACGACGCCGTCGCGGAGCTCCACCTCCTGCCCGCCGGCGGCGGGGAGCCACGGGTCGTCGCCACCCACCCCGGCGGGGTCGAGTCCGTCACGACGCCGCGCACGGGGAGCGCGGTGCTCGTCCAGGGCTCCGCGCTACCCCGCTCCACGGACCTCGCCGACGAGAAGGAGCGGCGCAAGGCGCGCAAGGAGAAGAAGGTCTCGGCGATCCTGCACGCCGACTACCCGGTGCGGTACTGGGACCACGACCTCGGACCGGCCGCGCCGAGGCTCTACGCCGCCGAGCCCACCGGCACCTCCCCCGAGCCCGCCGGACCGGGCAGGCACCGCGCCGGCCACGCGGCCGCCGCCGACCCGCTGGACGAGCCCACCCTGGAGCTGCGCGACCTCACCCCCGACGCCGGGGTCACGCTCGTCGAGACCCGTCACGTGCTCGCACCCGACGGCACCTTCGTCGTCACCGAGGTGACCGAGCCCGAGGGGGGCGCCTCGCGCCGCCAGAGCGTCGTCCGCATCGACGTCGCCACCGGCGAGCGAACCACCGTCCTCGCGGCGGACGCCGACGAGGAGTTCGCCGTCGGGGCGGTCAGCGACGACGGCACCCGCCTTGCCTACGTCCGCGAGCGCCGCTCCACCCCCGCCTCGGCCCCGCGGCCGTGGCTGGCGGTGCTCGACCTCACCACCGGCGAGGCGCGCGACCTCACCGACGGCTGGGACCGCTGGCCGGGCGAGACCTGCTGGCTGCCGGACGGCTCGGGCCTGCTCGTGGTCGCCGACGACGACGGCCGGGCCCCGGTCTTCCACGTCGACGCCGGTACGGGCGCCGTCACCCGGCTCACGGACGAGGGGGCGTTCTCCGCCGTCACCGTCGCGCCGGACGGCGCCGCCGCGTACGCCCTGCGCTCGTCCTACGCGCACCCGCCGGAGGTGGTCCGGATCGACCTCGCCGGTGTGCCCGGCCGTGACGGGGCCGCCGCGACCGACCCGGTGGCCGCGACGGTCACCGCGCTGCGCGGGCCGGTGGACCGCCCCGCCCTGCCCGGCACGCTCCGCGACGTCGAGACCCGCACGGCGGACGGGACCCGGGTGCGCTCGTGGCTCGCGCTGCCCGAGGGCGCCGGGCCGGAGGACCCGGCCCCGCTGCTGCTCTGGATCCACGGCGGCCCGCTCGGGTCGTGGAACTCGTGGTCGTGGCGGTGGAACCCCTGGCTGATGGTGGCGCGCGGCTACGCCGTCCTGCTGCCCGACCCGGCGCTGTCCACCGGGTACGGCCAGGACTTCGTCGAGCGCGGGTGGGGCCGGTGGGGCGACGCCCCGTACACCGACCTCATGGCCGCCACCGACGCCGCCGAGGCCCTGCCGGAGGTCGACGCCGCCCGCACCGCGGCGATGGGCGGGTCGTTCGGCGGGTACATGGCGAACTGGGTGGCCGGCCACACCGACCGGTTCCGGGCCGTGGTCACCCACGCGAGCCTGTGGGACCTCGACGCGTTCTCCGGCACGACCGACGCCTCGTTCTACTGGGAGCGGGAGATGACCCCGCAGATGCGCCGGGAGCACTCGCCCTCGACGTACGTCACCGAGATCACCACCCCGGTGCTCGTCATCCACGGCGACAAGGACTACCGGGTGCCGATCGGCGAGGGCCTGCGCCTGTGGTACGACCTCCTCCACGCCTCCGGCCTCCCGCAGGCACCGGACGGCACCACCGCGCACCGCTTCCTCTACTTCCCCGACGAGAACCACTGGGTCCTCACCCCCCAGCACGCCCGGCTCTGGTACGAGGTGGTCCTGGGCTTCCTCGCCCAGCACGTCCTCGGTGAGGAGGCGCCGGAGCTGCCGCAGCTGCTGGGCTGAGGCCGGTAGGGCCGCCGGTGGTGGCCGCACCGCCCTACCCGGGCCGGTCGGGCGCCCGCCGGACCACCGCACGGACGGCCCTGCCCCCGCGGGGCCGTCCGGCGGACAATGGCTCCGTGCGCTTCCTGCCGGGGCAGACCCCCACGACGGACCTGACCTACGCCGACGTCTTCCTCGTGCCGTCCCGCTCGGAGGTGGGCTCACGCTTCGACGTCGACCTCGCCCCGCACGACGGCACCGGCACGACCGTCCCGCTCGTCGTGGCCAACATGACGGCGGTGGCGGGCCGGCGGATGTCCGAGACCGTCGCCCGGCGCGGCGGGATCACGATCCTGCCGCAGGACGTGCCCGCCGACGTCGTCGCCACGGTGGTGTCCTCGGTCAAGACCCGGCACCCGGTGGTCGAGACGCCGGTGACCGTGGGCCCGCACGACACCGTCCACACCGCCCTGTCGCTCATCGGCAAGCGGGCGCACGCGGCCGTCGTGGTCGTCGACGACGACGGCCGACCCGTCGGCATCGTCTCGGAGACGGACTGGGAGGACGTCGACCGGTTCACCCAGGTCCACCAGGTGATGTCCGCCGACCCGCGGGTCCTGGACGTCTCGGTCCTCGAAGGGCGCGGCGAGGCCGGTCTCGCGGCCGCCTTCGACGAGCTCGCCGGGGCCCGTCTCAAGCTCGCCCCGGTCACCCGCGAGGGGCGCCTCGTGGGTGTCCTCACCCGGCGGGGCGCGCTGCGCTCGAGCATCTACGCCCCCGCCCTCGACCCGGCCGGGCGGCTGCGGGTGGGCGCCGCCGTCGGCATCAACGGCGACGTGGCCGGCAAGACGCGCGCGCTCCTCGAGGCCGGGGTCGACGTGCTCGTCGTCGACACCGCCCACGGCCACCAGGAGCGGATGTTCCGCGCCCTGGAGGCGGTGCGCTCGGTCTCGCCCGGCGTCCCGGTGGTGGCCGGCAACGTCGTCACCGGCCAGGGCGTGCGCGACCTCGTCGCCGCGGGGGCGGACATCGTCAAGGTGGGCGTGGGTCCGGGTGCGATGTGCACCACCCGGATGATGACCGCCGTGGGCCGGCCGCAGCTCTCGGCGGTCCTGGAGTGCGCCGACGCCGCCCGCGAGCTCGGCGCCCACGTGTGGGCCGACGGCGGGGTGCGGCACCCGCGCGACGTCGCGCTGGCCCTCGCGGCGGGGGCGTCGCAGGTGATGATCGGCTCCTGGTTCGCCGGGACCTACGAGTCCCCCGGCGACCTGCACACCGATGAGTCCGGACGGATGTACAAGGAGAGCTTCGGCATGGCGTCGGCCCGGGCCGTCGCCGCGCGGACGGCCGGGCACGGCGCCCCGTTCGAGCGGGCCCGCAAATCCTTGTTCGAGGAGGGCATCTCCTCCTCCCGGATGTACCTCGACCCGCAGCGCCCCGGCGTCGAGGACCTGGTCGACGAGATCACGGCCGGGCTGCGCAGCTCGATGACCTACGCCGGCGCGAGGTCCCTGGCGGAGTTCGCCGAGCGCGCCGTCGTGGGCATCCAGTCCGCCGCCGGGTACGAGGAGGGCCGCCCGCTGCCGGCGGGGTGGTGAGTCCTCAGATCTCCTCGTCGTGCCAGCCGTGTGAGCGGCGCAGACTCCTGGCCCGGTCCTCGTCGGCCAGGCGCCTGGCCTCGCTGCGGTCGCTCGCCCGGGTGTCGCGCACCTCGACCACGACGCTCTGCTCGGCCCGGAGCCCCGAGACGAGCTGGCGTGCCCGCTGGACCTCGGCGTCGACCTCGGCGCCGAGGAGCAGCGCCATGTTGATGATCCACAGCCACAGGAAGAACGCGATGACGCCCGCGAGTGCCGAGCCGTACGTCAGGTCGAGACGCCCGAAGGTCGAGAGGTAGAGCCGGAACAGCAGCGAGGCCACCCCGGCCAGGGCCAGGGCGAGGGCCGACCCGTGCGAGACGAGCCGGAACCGGGGGTGGCGCACGTTCGGGGTGGCGAAGTAGAGCACCGCGACCACACCCGCGGTCGCCAGGAGCAGCACGGGCCACCGGGCCACCTGCCAGAGCGTGACCGTGGCCTCGCCCAGCCCGAGCACCCGGCCCACCGCCTCGGCGACCGGCCCCGAGACGACGAGCAGGAGCGTCACCAGCCCGGAGAACGCCACCAGCACCACGGTGGTGAGCAGGTGCCAGACCTGCAGCCGCCACAGCGGCCGGCCCTCGGTGACCCCGTAGACGACGTTCATCGCCCGGCCGAACGCCCCGACGTAGCCCGCCGCCATCCACAGACCCGTGGCGAGGCCCAGGACGAAGGTCAACCCGGCGGAGGGCTGACGCAGCACCGCGAGGACCGGCGCACTGAGGGCCTCGACCCCCTCGGCGTCGGGCGCCACCTGGACGAGGATCTCCAGCACGGCCGCGGTGCTCTCCTCGCCCTGGCCCACCAGCGCGAGGACCGAGACGAGGGCGACGGCGATCGGCGGGACGGAGAGCACCGCGAAGAACGTCATCGCGGCGGAGCGGTCCCAGCCGTCGTCGGCGAAGAACTCGCGCAGCGCCTTGCCCACCATGAACCGTTTCGACGGTCGGCGGCCGGGCGTCCTGGCGACCTGCTGCGTCATCGGCGTCCTCCCTGGGCCCAGGCAAGCACTGTCCCACCCCGCGCGCACGGCAGGCGCCCCCGCGCCCGTGGCGCCGGGCTGCCCGTCCGCCCGGCCCGGTGGCACACTTCGACAGCATGGGTCCAGGGCAGGGGCGGCCGCGCGGCACGGACGCGGCGACGGGCGTGTGGCTCGCGCTGGTCTCGGCCGCGGCTTTCGGCACGTCCGGGTCGCTCGCGAAGTCGCTGCTGGAGGCCGGCTGGTCACCGGCCGCCGCGGTCACGGCGCGCATCGGCGTCGCCGCCCTCGTCCTCGCCCCGGCGGCCCTGGTCTCCCTCCGCGGACGGTGGCACCTGCTGCGCGGCAACGCCCGGCTCGTGACCACCTACGGGCTCGTGGCCGTGGCGGGGTGCCAGCTCATGTACTTCAACGCCGTCGCCACCCTCTCGGTGGGGGTGGCGCTGCTCCTGGAGTACCTCGGACCCGTCCTCGTCGTCGTGTGGCTCTGGCTGCGGCACGGTCGGCGGCCGCGCCGGTGGACGCTCGCCGGGATCGCGCTGGCGGTAGCCGGCCTGGTGCTCGTCCTGGACGTGACCGCCGGTGTCCGGGTGGACGTCGGCGGGGCGCTGTGGGCGTTCGGTGCCGCCGTTGGGCTCGCGGCCTTCTTCGTGCTCTCGGCGGACGACTCGACGGGCCTGCCGCCCCTGGTGATGGCCACCGGCGGGCTGGTGGTCGCGACCCTCACCCTCGTCGTGGCGGGACTGGTGGGGGTGGTGCCGGTGGAGTACTCCACGGCGGACGTGGTCCTGGCGGGCCGGGCGGTCCCCTGGTTCGTGCCGGTCGCGCTGCTGTCGCTGGTGGCGGCGGCCCTCGCGTACGCCTCCGGCATCGGGGCGGCCCGCCGGCTCGGGTCGAAGGTCGCCTCGTTCGTCGGGCTGACGGAGGTGGTCTTCGCGGTGCTCATCGCCTGGCTGGTCCTGGGTGAGCTCCCGGTCCCGGTCCAGCTCGCCGGGGGCGTGCTCATCGTGGCGGGGGTGCTGGCGGTCCGCCACGACGAGGCGGCACCCGTCCTCGCGGCGAGCGCGAACGGCCACCGGGAGCGGGTAGGCGTCCCGGCCCCGGAGGGGACCGGCCCGACCCGGCCATCCGCGTCGGGAGCGGCGGGTGGGCCCGACCCGGTCCCGACCGCCCACGGCTGAGGAGGTCTCGTGGTCGCGGTCTCGGTGCAGGGCGGTCCGCGTGACGCCGCGTCCTGGCTCTCGCTCGCCCGTCGGACGGAGGACGCGGGCTTCGACGCGCTGCTCGCCGCCGACCACCCCGGCGCGACGGCCTCGCCCTTCGTCGCGCTCGCCGCGGCGGCCGCGGTGACCTCACGGCTGCGCGTGGGACCGTACGTTGCCAACGCCGGCGTCCGCGACCCGATGCTCCTCGCGGCGGACGCCGCGACGCTCGACGTCGTCTCCGCCGGGCGCTCGCTCCTCGGCCTCGGGGCGGGGCACACCCCGGCGGAGTGGCTGGCGGTGGGCCGCGAGCGTCCCGGCGTCGCAGCACGGGTGCGCCGGTGCATCGCCGTCGCCGAGGCGGTGCAGACCCTGCTGGCCGGCGGGCCGGTCGACGTCGACGGTCCGGACGTCCGGCTGAGCGGGGTCCTCGAGCGGCCCCGGCCCGTGGCCGACCCGGTCCCGCTCACCGTCGGGACCGCCAACACGACCCTCCTGCGGTGGGCCGGCGCCCACGCCGACGTCGTGGGTCTGTCCGGGCTCGGCCGCACCCGCCCCGACGGCTACAGCCACGACGTCCGCTGGACCACCGCCGTCCTGGACGACCAGGTGGCGGCCGTCACCGACGGGGCCGTCGGGCGCTCCCGTCCGCCTGAGCTCGAGGCCCTCGTCCAGGTCGTCCAGGTCACGGACGACGTCGAGGCCGGCCTCGCACCGCTGGGTGCCGAGCTCGGACTCACGACCGAGCAGCTCCTGGCGGTCCCGTACGTCCTGGCGGGGACAGCGGAGGAGATCGTCGCCGCCGTCGCGGCGCACCGGCACCGATGGGGCGTCACCCGCTACGTCGTCCGTGCCGACGTCCTGGAGGACGTCGCTCCCCTGCTGCCCCAGCTGGCCGCCATCGGCTGAGCAGATCCGGCCGGGCCCTCGACCGAGCAGGTCCGGCCGGCCGCGCGCGACCGAGCAGGCCCGACCGGGCTCCGCGCGGCCCGGCGCGTGGTCGGAGCGGTTCAGCCGAAGAAGACGTGCTGGTACTTCAGGACGATCGCCGCGGCGAGGACCGTGAACCAGGCGGCGACGAGGGCGTAGTCGAGCCCGATCCGCAGCCACGAGGTGAGCCGCTCATGGAGCCGTGGTGACAGTCGGAAGCTGTTCTCGCGGATGTTGTAGCGCAGCAGGCTCGTGAAGACCGTCGTCGTCGAGGCGGTCACGACCAGGCACCAGGGGCACAGGGCGTCGATGACGAAGTAGGACTGGACGAAGAGCCAGTACGCGAAGAACAGGCCGATGAGGTAGACGACCTGCGCCGCCACCATGAACCAGCGGGGGAAGCGGACCCGGGCCAGGCCGGCCACGGCGATGGTGATGACCACGGGTTCGGTGACGAGGCCGAGGAAGGCGTTGGGGAAGCCCAGCAGGCTGGCCTGCCAGGCCTGCGCCACCTTGCCGCAGGAGATCGCCTCGTTGATGTTGCAGCCGAGGACGACGTCGGGGTTCGCAGCCAGCCGGACCGCGTCGACCGAGAGCACGAACGAGGCGACCAGGCTCAGGAGCGACGAGGCCAGCATCGCGACGAACGTCCAGCGGTGGTCGTAGCGCGCCGGGACGTCCTCCTCGAGCAGGAGGTCGTCGCGGGTCGCGCGGGGTCCGGGAGCAGGGTGGCCGGTCACACCGGGATCATAAGTTGCCCGTGGGACGGGTGGCCGGGACCGCGACGTAGGACCGCTCTCGGCCGTCCATACCCTCACGAGGGCCATATTCCATTACTATGTAGAACAGTTGAGTACTGGCGTGAATCAGTTGAGGGTCGCCGCGATCCTCCATGACACCCCGGAGGATCGCTTGGGCCCCATCGCGCGTGCCGGCCGGCCGGCCGGCGCCGGCCCCACCCTGGGTCTGCGCGCCAACGCGGCGCAGTTCGCCCTGCTCGTCGCCGTGAATGCCCTCGTCGGCGGCATGCTGGGACAGGAGCGCACCGTGCTGCCACTCCTGGCCGAGGCCGAGTTCGGCCTGCAGGCCTACACCGCCACCCTCACGTACATCCTGGCCTTCGGGCTGGCCAAGGCCGCGACGAACTACCTCGCGGGCACCCTGTCCGACCGCTACGGCCGCAAGCCGGTCCTCGTCGTCGGGTGGCTGGTCGCGATCCCGGTGCCGCTGCTCCTCATCGGTGCACCGACGTGGTCGTGGATCGTCGTGGCGAACATCCTGCTCGGGGTCAGCCAGGGCCTGACCTGGTCCACCACCGTGATCATGAAGATCGATCTGGTCGGCCCGACGCGGCGGGGCACCGCGATGGGCCTGAACGAGGCCGCCGGGTACGTGGCCGTCGCCGCGACGGCGCTGGCCACGGGCTACCTCGCCGAGTCCGCCGGGCTGCGGCCCGCCCCCTTCCTCCTGGGGGTGGCGTTCGCGGCCCTGGGCCTGGGCCTGTCCACCCTGGCGGTGCGCGAGACGCGAGGTCATGCCCGCCTCGAGGCGGCGGGCCACACCCCGGCCGCCCACCGCGGCGAGCGCGACGACGGAGACGACGGTCCGGGCCCGGGCCGCGAGAGCCCTCGCGGCGGTGACCAACGCGGCCTCACCGACGGCGAGGTGTTCGCCCGCACATCGTTCCGCGAGCCTGCCCTGTCCGCCGCCAGCCAGGCCGGCCTGGTGAACAACCTCAACGACGGCCTGGCCTGGGGTCTCTTCCCGGTCCTGTTCGTGGGAGCCGGGCTCTCGGTGAGCCAGGTCGGCATCCTCGCGGCGCTCTACCCGGCCGTCTGGGGGCTCGGGCAGCTCGTGACGGGAGCCTGGTCCGACCGGCGCGGCCGCAAGCCGTTCGTCGTCGGCGGCATGACCGTCCAGGCGGTGGCCCTGGCACTGGTCGCCCTCGGCGACACGTTCGCCGCCTGGGCGGTGGCGTCGGTCCTCCTCGGAGCCGGCACGGCCATGGTCTACCCGACCCTCCTCGCCGCGGTCGGCGACGTCGCGCACCCGGCGTGGCGGGCGCGCGCCGTCGGGGTCTACCGCCTCTGGCGCGACCTCGGCTTCGCCGTGGGGGCGCTGCTCGCCGGTCTGGTGGCCGACCTCCTGGGTGTGCGCGCAGCGGTCTGGGTGGTCGCCGCGCTCACCGCGGTGTCGGGCATCATCGTCGCCATGCGGATGTACGAGACGCACGGCACCGATGGCTGACCGCGACGCGAAGACCGCCCTGCTCGAGGAGTTCGCCGCGGTGGGCAAGGCCCTGGGCAGCCCCGCACGCCTGGAGCTCCTCGACCTCCTCACCCAGGGACCGCGCACGGTCGAGGACCTCGCCCGCACCGCCGGCCTGGGACTGTCGACCTGCTCGGCCCACCTTCAGCGCCTCCACGGCGCCGGCCTGGTGACCACGCGGCGCGACGGCACCCGGATCTGGTACTCCCTGGCCGGGGACGACGTCGCCGGCCTGCTCGCCGGGCTGCGCCGCGTCGCGCGACGACGCCGGCCGGGGACCGAGAGCGCGCGGCGACGGTACGTGGGCGAGGACGTCGGCGTCGTCGAGGTGGCCGCCCTCCTCCGCGCGGACCGCGACGCGGGCGTGGTCGTCCTCGACGTCCGGCCGGCCGCCGAGTTCGCCGCCGGCCACCTTCCCGGCGCCGTGCACATCCCGCTCGAGGAGCTCGTGGAGCGGCTCGGCGAGCTGCCCACGGACCGCGAGGTCGTCGCCTACTGCCGCGGCGACTACTGCGCCCTCGCCCACGAGGCCGTCCGTGTGCTCACCGCCCACGGCCGGCGTGCGCGACGCGTCAGCGACGGAATCCTGGAGTGGCGGGCGGCCGGTGTCCCACTGGTCCCCTCGTCCTGACCCGGTCGGTCAGACGCAGTCGTGGTCGCAGGCGCCGCAGCACGCGCAGAAGCCGTCGAGCACCTGCGCCGGCCCGTCGGCGAACGAGCACCACACTCGGGGGCAGTCGGCGTAGGCGTCGACCTCGACCTCTACGCGGGCGGCCACGTCCGTCCCGGCAGGGTCAGCGAGGCCCCTCCCAGCGTGGGCACCGACCTCGGCGGACTGAGGGACCGTGAGCTCGGGCACGAGCCCGACGTCGTCGATCTCCAGCACGGTCATGACGGCCATGTCCCGCTCCCTTCCTCGTGGTTCCCCGACCGTCCCACGAGGCACTGACATCGGCCCCGGACGGCGCGGTCACCCCACGATCACACCGGGGCGGCGTCGAGCGGCGGCGCCACGCCGGAGGTCAGGCGGTGCCGCCGTCCTTCATCCACGACGGCGGGGGCGGGGGCGCGGCCGGTGGCTGCGGTGCCGGCTGCGGCGGCGGTGGGGGTGCGGCACCGGGGCCGTCGCCGGGCCCGCGACCTGCCGGACCACCGCTCCCCGGAGCACCACCAGCCGGAGCACCACCAGCCGGAGCGCCACCCGCCGGCGCTCCACCGGCCGGGGGCGGCGGCGTCGTCGGTCCGTAGCCTGATGACGGCCCCGTCCCCGGTGCCGGTGGTGGCGCCGTGTGGAGGGCGTACGAGCGGATCGTGCCCCGCGCGTCCATCTCGCGCAGGGCAGCCATGATGCGCTCGCGTTCGCCCGAGGGTGCGGGACGTCCGCTCCACTCGAGGTACGCGAGGACGCCCAGGTCGCGGAAGTACCTCTCCGCATCACCCCCTCCGGGTCCGGCCATGCCCGCGCCGCTCAGGGCGGTGTCCGCCTTGGCGGCGAGGTCGTTGGCCGCAGCCTTGGCCTTGTCGAGGAAACCCATCGTCGACCTCCATCGTCACGCTGACGGTCGAAAGCCTACGCAGCGGCCACGGCCGTCGTTAGAGTTCCAGCGAAGCGGCCGAACCGGCCGGCCCACGAGGGAGGCACCATGCCCATCCATGGCCCACTGTTCACCGAGCACCGTGAGAACTCCTCGCAGGACCCGTTCTCGCTGCAGAACAAGAAGCTCCTGAAGATCCAGATGGGTTTCGGCCCGGTGTGGGCCAGGAGCGGGTCGATGGTGGCCTACCAGGGGGACGTGCGCTTCGAGAACAAGGGCTCGGGCGGTCTGGGCAAGATGTTCAAGTCCGCCGTCACCGGCGAGGGCGTCGCCATGATGCAGTGCACCGGGCAGGGCGAGCTCTTCGTGGCCGACCGTGCCGCCGAGGTGCAGGTGATGTACCTCGAGAACGACATGATCTCGGTCAACGGCAGCAACGTCCTCGCGTTCTCGGCCTCGATCGACTGGGACATCCAGCGCATCCAGGCGCGGGGGGCCGCGATGACCGGCGGGCTGTACAACGTCACCCTGCGCGGGACGGGGTACGTCGCCGTGACCACCAAGGGTGAACCCGTCGCCCTCGACGTCGCGAGCGCGCCGACCTTCGCCGACGCCCAGGCGGTGGTGCTGTGGACCGCGGGGGTGAGCATGGACATCCGGGTCGACACCGGCGGGCTGAGGTCCATGGTCCGCGGCGGCACCGGGGAGACGTTCCAGATGGCGTTCGGCGGGCAGGGCTACGTGGTCGTCCAGCCGAGCGAGTCCGTGACGCAGGGCGGCCACGAGAACAAGGGCGGGAGCGGGCTGGGCGACATCTTCGGCGGCTGACGGGTCCCCTCCTCCTCCGGGTGCGTGCCGACGACCGTCTGGCTACGGTCGGGTCAGGCCGGCGAGCCCCGCCGGCTCAGGAGGAGGCGATCGACATGGCCGACACCACGAGCGCCGGAGGCACGGACCCGGCCGCCGAGATGGAGACAGGTCCGGTCCAGACCGAGGCGCAACGGGCCGAGGCGGCACAGGCGGCCGCGGCGGGCGCGCCGGACGCCGTTCCCGGCCAGGGGCCGCAGGACGATCCCGACGCCGAGGGCGAGGAGCGCTTCGACGCCGGGTGAGCCGGCCGCGGCACGCTCAGGAGAAGAGGAAGATCCGCCCGTCACCCGCGCCCATGAGGGCCTCGAGGGCCAGCAGCGTCCCGGCCGCGCCGGAGAGCAGGCCCGCACCGGTGCTGCGGACGTCGATCTTTGCGCCGAGCAGGCCCAGGCGCCCGAGGTGCGGCCCCATCACCGCGCGGCGCTGGACCGGGGTGTCCCACGGGGTGCGGCGCAGGTGCCACAGCGCCATCGCCACGCCCGCGGCGCCGCCGTCGAGCCCGGCCTCCTCGGGGCTGTAGCACTCGGCGGCCGTGGCGATCCACTCGGCGGCGTCACCCAGCCAGCGGTCGTCCAGGTGCGCCATCGCCTCGCGGATGACCATCGCGAGCCCCGCGCTGCCCTGACCGAGGGTGGGCTGCTGCCACCACAGCGGAGCGGCACCGTCCCCGCTCAGCGGCGCCCAGCCGAGCTTCCCGAGGTCCTGCAGGAGGGCGGCCTCGGCCGGGCCGAGGAGCGACTCGTCCTCGGTGATCTCGTACAGGTGGATGAGGAAGAGGGCCGCACCGGCCCCGCCCTCGAGGAGCCCGCTGCCGTGGTCGCACGCACCGAGCCGCACGATGAGCTCGCCGGCGATCTCGGTCAGCCGGGCCATGAGGGCGTCCTCGTCGCCGATCGGCGCACGCTCGAGGAGCGCCAGTCCCAGACCGGCGAGCCCGCTGCTCACGGAGACGTCGAGGCGTCCCAGGGGCGCCTCGTCGGCCCGCCGCCACAGCCGGGCGGCGTCGTCGTGGCGGCCGAGACGGTCCAGGGCCAGGGCGGCTCCGCTGGCGCCGTCGAACAGGCCGGGGGCGGTGAGCTCGTCCGCCCGGGCGACGAGCCAGTCGACCAGCCGCTCGGGGACGTCGGCGCCGATCTCGGCGAGCGCCCACAGGACGCCGGCCGCGCCGGTCCCGAGCGAGGCGCCGTCGGTCCCCGGGAAGAGCCGGTCGGCCCGGGCGGGGGTCGCCGAGCGCAGGATCTCGCGCACGAGGGCGGAGCGGGCCTGGCGGTGGGCGAGGGCCCCCCGGTCACGCAGGTGCAGGACGTCGGCCGGCGCATCGGGCGCGAGCAGGTCCACGGCGTCCCGAGCCGGGCGGACGACGGCGGCGTGCGGTCGCACCCACTGGGTCGTAGCGCTCATGACGGGTCCCCCTGCTGCTCACCGGTTACTCGGCCTGCCAATGCAGGACGATTGCTGTATCGGCAAAATTACCGTCCGGGATAGCGGTCTCCGGCCGTCCGGCCCGTGCACTTCGTGCCATGGCAGGAACGTGCCATCCAGCGGCCGGCCGGGCGCCCGTCGTCTCGGGGTCTGCCCGTCGTCTCGGGGGTCGCTACGGCGTGAGCGTGAGGTTGCGGCGCTCAGGCGCCCGCCGCACGCAGGGCAGCGGCCAGCTCCTCGACCAGGTCGTACCCGCCGGCGATGGTCATGGCGGGTGACGCCGGTCCCCCAGTCAGGCCCTGCACCGCCCCGCCCGCCTCGCTGACCACGAGCGAGCCGGCCGCCATGTCCCACGGGTTGAGGCCGATCTCGTAGTAGGCGTCGAGGCGGCCGTCCGCCACGAGGCACAGGTCGATCGCAGCCGAGCCGAGCCGGCGGATGTCGCGCACCTGGGGGAGGATCTGCGCGACGAGCGCCCCTTCCAGGGTCCGCTCCTCGACCGTGTAGCCGAAACCGGTGCCGACCAGTGCCCGTGCCAGCGGCGGGGCAGGCCGCGGGCCGAGACGCTCGCCGTCGCGCCACGCGCCGAGACCTCGCGCCGCGGTCCAGGTGGTGCCCAGCGCGACGGCGTGGACGCACCCGGCCTCGGCGGTCCAGGTCAGCGGGTCGGCGCTGCCGGAGACCACGGCGACGGAGATCGAGTAGGACGGGATGCCGTAGAGGAAGTTCACCGTCCCGTCGATGGGGTCGACCACCCAGGTCAGCCCCGACGTGCCCGCGACCGACCCCTCCTCCTCACCCAGGACGCCGTCGTCGGGCCGCAGCTCGGCCAGGCGCGCGCGCAGGAGCGCCTCGACCTCCTCGTCCACGGCGGTGACGACGTCGACGGCGGAGGACTTGGTGCGGGCGACGCCGCCGTGGTCGGCGGTCCGGGCCCGGGCGTGCTCCCCCGCGGTGCGGGCGAGGTCCTCGCAGAGGGCGAGGAGCTCGGCGGGGTCGGGGATGGTGCTCACGTCGGTCTCCCGGTGTTCGGCAGGGATGGTCGGCACAAGCCTGTCACGCGGTACGCCACGGTCGGGGCAGGGCCACCTCGGCGGCACCTCGGCGGGGAGCGCCCGAGCCCGACGTCGGGCCGGGCCGGGTGGCGCGGTGCCGGGCCGGGTGGCGCCGTTCCGGAGCTAGTCGACCTGACCGGCGGCGCTGCACCGCGCCAGCTCATCCTCGTCCAGGATGAGGTCGGCCGCCGCGGCGGAGTCGACGATGGACGCCGGCCGACGGGCGCCGGGGATCGGGATGACCCGCTCGCTCAGCGCGAGCTCCCAGGCCAGCACCACCTGCTGTGGGCTCACCCCGTGGTCGGCGGCGATGTCAGCGAAGGCGGAGAACTCGGTTCCTACGGAACGACCCCCGCCGCCGGTGCCGCCGAGGGGGCTCCACGGCAGGAAGGCGATCCCCTGCTCGGCGCAGTACCGCAGCTCCCCCTCGGAGCTGCGGTAGCGGGGGGAGAACTCGTTCTGCACGCTGACGAGACCGCCCGGGCCCAGGACGTCCTGCGCGATGCGGATCTCCTCGACGTTCGCGTTGGAGATCCCGACGCAGCGGACCTTTCCCTCCTGGACGAGCGCCGCGAAGTTGCCCACCACCTCGGCGTAGTCCATCGACCGGTCGGGTCGGTGCCACTGGTAGAGGTCGATCACGTCCCGCCCGAGGCGACGCAGCGAGCCCTCGACCGCGCTGCGCAGGTAGGACATCGACCCGTCCCGTCCCCACGTGTCCCCGGGCCCGCGGGTGATACCGCCCTTGGTGGCGACGACGAGCCCGTCCGGCAGCGTGCCGTAGGCGCGCAGCGCCGCGGCGACGAGCTCCTCGTTGTGGCCGAACGTGTCCCAGCTCGGTGCGTAGATGTCGGCGGTGTCCAGGAGGGTGACGCCGGCGTCGAGGGCGGCGTGGATCGTGGCGACCGACTCCTCCCGGCCGGGGTACTCGTGGTCGTTGTTCATCGACATCGGCATGCAGCCGAGGCCGATGGCGGAGACGTCGAACGGGCCGAGGGTGCGGGTCTTCATAGGGCGACGGTAGGGCACCCGGTCGACGTCCGCGTCCCGGGCCGCGGCTGTCCTCCCGGCGCTACCGCGCCATGTCGACGAACCGGGAGTAGTGGCCCTGGAAGGCCACGACCACGGTGTCGGTCGGTCCGTTGCGGTGCTTGGCCACGATGATGTCGGCCTCGCCGGCGCGTGGGGACTCCTTCTCGTAGGCGTCCTCGCGGTGCAGGAGCATGACGACGTCGGCGTCCTGCTCGAGCGAGCCACTCTCACGAAGGTCGCTCATCATCGGCTTCTTGTCCGTGCGCTGCTCGGGACCACGGTTGAGCTGGGCGACCGCGATGACCGGCACCTCGATCTCCTTGGCCAGGAGCTTCAGCGCCCGGGAGAACTCGGAGACCTCCTGCTGGCGCGACTCCACCCGCTTGCCCGAGCTCATGAGCTGGAGGTAGTCGACGACGACGAGGCGGAGGTCGTGGCGCTGCTTGAGGCGCCGGCACTTCGCGCGGATCTCCATGAGCGACATGTTCGGGCTGTCGTCGATGAACAGGGGCGCCTCGGAGACCCGGCTCATGGCCGTCGCCATCCGGGTCCAGTCCTCCTCGCGCATGGTGCCCTTGCGCATGTTCTGCAGCGGCACCTGCGCCTCGGCGGAGAGCAGTCGCATCGTCAGCTCGGTCCGGCCCATCTCGAGGGAGAACACCACGGAGGTGAGGCCGTGCTTGATGGACGCCGACCGGCAGATGTCGAGCGCCATGGTGGAGTTGTGGGTCGGGATCATCGACCGTGAGGCGAGGTACAGGTGCGTGGGGTGGTCGATCTGGACGCACCGAACCGGGACTGCGTCGATGCGCCGAACGCCGGTGATGAAGCGCTCGGTGCGCCGCCCGGTAGCCGTGGTTCTCCGCTCAGCGTGGACGCGCTGCTTGCGGGTGAGCGCGAAGACCTGGTCGTCGGTGGTGAAGGTGATGGTGTAGGCGACAGACGTCTCGGCCAGGCGCCCCCGCACCGTCCTGGTCGACCAGCCGGTGCGGTACCCCAGGCTGTGCACCAGCTCCCGGACGTCATGCGCGAGGCGAGCACTGGTGACGGTGAACTGCACGGCGCCCGTAGGACTGACCGTGCCGTCGGTGTCGAGCAGGCCCGCGAGGAGTGCCCGACGCTGTCGCTCGCTCGCCCGGAGGTATGACTGGGGGATGTGCTTGCTGCCCAGGACTCCCAGCTTGCGCAGCAGCGCGTGGACGTTGCCGTGGTCGTGCCAGCACACCTGACACAGCCGGGACCCCGAGCTGTCCTTGCCACAGTCCGGGCACGCCGGACGGACCTTCTCCAGCAGAAGCGTCTTGCGCTTCCCCCCGCAGCTGCGGCCACACGTGCGTACGTGCGCCTGCTTGGACACGTAGGCGACGCCGCAGACGTCGCACGCGCGCTCCTGCGGGGCCGGCGAGGGCGGCAGTCCGATGGAGTAGTTCAGGCCGGCCCCGGCTCGCACCACATAGCCTGCTGCCTCGACGAGCGTGGCCACCTCTGGGTCCGCAGAAGTGAAACGGGCTCCGGCGCTGTGCCCGTCGCCCAGCCAGACGCCCAGGACGTACGCGTCGAGCGGCAGGTCGGCATCGGGAAGGATGATCGGAGCGGCGTTGGTGACCGAGTGGTTGAGGCGCCGGTCCGCCGTCGGGCAGCGCAGGGTGTTCGCGATCTCCTCGGTGGTGCGCACCTGGGCGAAGGTCACCTGGTTTCGGTAACCGTTGTACCCGGTGGCCGCCTGCTGCGCCGAACGCCGCGACGCCCTGGTCTCAGTCAGCCACTGGTGCTGCCCGTCGGCGACGATGGTCGTGCCGTCGTCGAACGTCACCTCGTAGCACGGGCGGTCCGTCATGACGTCGGTCGCCGCCACCACGGTGGTGGGCGTGCCGTCCACGGCGATGAGCTGGTCGCCAACAGCTACCTCACCCATCGTGGTCCAGCCAGTAGGCGTCGGCAGCGGCGTGTCCAGGGCGAGGGCCTTACCAATAGCTGGTCTCGCCGCGATAATGATCATCTGTCCGCCGTGCAAACCGTTGGTCAAGGCGTCCAGGTCGGCGAAGCCCGTGGGCACGCCGACCATCCCCTCCCCGCGGTTGGCGGCGTGCTCGATCTCCTCCATCGTGAGGTTGATGGTGTCCCGCAGCGGGACGTAGTCCTCGCTCGTCCGGCGCTCGGTCACGGCGTAGACCTCGGCCTGCGCCGAGTTGACGAGGTCGTCGACGTCGCCGCCCTCGGTGGCGTACCCCAGCTGGACGATGCGGGTCCCCGCCTCGACCAGCCGGCGCAGCACGGCCTGCTCACGCACGATGCGGGCGTAGTAGCCGGCGTTGGCAGCGGTGGGCACGGACGAGATGAGCGTGTGCAGGTAGGGCGCGCCGCCGACCCGGGCCATCTCGCCGCGCTTGGTCAGCTCGGCGGCGACGGTGACGGCGTCGGCCGGCTCACCGCGGCCGTAGAGGTCGATGATCGCCTCGTAGACCATCTCGTGCGCGGGGCGGTAGAAGTCGTTGCCCCGCAGCTCCTCGACGACGTCGGCGATGGCGTCCTTGGACAGCAGCATGCCGCCGAGGACACTCTGCTCCGCCGCCACGTCCTGGGGCGGGGTGCGGTCGAAGGACTCCCGCTCCTGGTAGGCGCGCGCCCCGACCTGCTCGTCAACCGACACGTGCGTCCTCCCACCCCGGGGCCCGTCCCCGGGCCCCGTCCTACATCCGGCCACCCACACCGGGCCGGCCGCGAGCACCACGTGGTGGCGCCCGCGCGACGTTAGGGCCTCAGCCTGGTGGGACCAAACGCCCCCTGTGCAGGGCGGCGACCTATTCTGTGGACGGCGTGTGGACGAGGGCCGCCCTGGTTGTGCACAGTCGGTGGACAAGAATGTGGGTAACCGTTTGCATCGCGCCGGTTCTGACGCGGCACGGCCCTCCACAGCCATGCACACACTGTGGACAGAAAGAGGTCGGTGGATCCGTGGACGACACGCCCGGGGACGGCTCCGACCCTCGACCCACCCCTGAGTCGCCCGGACGCACCGACCGGGTGGGCGGCGCCTCGATCGACCGGCAGATCCTCGCCCTGGCAGTACCGGCGCTGGGCGCGCTGGTGGCGGAACCGCTGTTCGTCCTCGTCGACTCGGCGATGGTCGGGCGCCTGGGCACCGCCGAGCTCGCCGGGCTGTCGCTCAGCTCGACCCTGCTCACCACCGTCGTCGGCGTCTTCGTCTTCCTCGCCTACGCCACGACCGCGGCCACTGCCCGACGTGTCGGCGCCGGCGACCGGGCCGGGGCCGTCGCCGCAGGGGTCGACGGGATGTGGCTGGCGCTTCTGCTCGGTGCCCTCTCCGCCGGCGCCGCGCTCCTCGCCGCTCCGTGGGTGGTCGCGGCGCTCGGCGCGCCGGAGACGGTCGTCCCGCACGCCGTCGCCTACCTGCGCGCGTCCGCGGCGGGTCTGCCAGGCATGCTCGTGGTCCTGGCGGCGACCGGCACGCTGAGGGGTCTGCTGGACACCCGCACGCCGTTCGTCGTCGCCGTGGCCGGGGCGCTGGCCAACATCGGGCTGAACTTCATCCTCATCTACGGCGCGGGTCTCGGGGTCGCCGGGTCGGGCTTCGGCACGGCGATCGCCCAGACGTCGATGGGGCTGGCGCTGGCCTGGACCGTCCTGCGGGGGGCCCGCAGCCTCGGGGTGAGCCTGCGCCCGCACGGCGCCGGGATCTGGGCGTCGGCCGCGCAGGGACTGCCGCTCATGGTCCGCACGCTCACGCTGCGCGCCGCGATCCTCGTGACGGTCGCCGTCGCGACATCCCTGGGGACGGTGGTCCTCGCCGCGCACCAGGTCGTCACCGCCATGTGGAGTCTCGCGGCGTTCGGGCTCGACGCCCTGGCGATCGCCGGGCAGGCACTCGTGGGACGCGGCCTGGGAGCCGGCGACCTCGCGACGGTACGCGCCGTCATGCGCCGCTCCCTGCAGTGGGGCGTCGCGGCCGGGGCCGGCCTGGGTGTGCTCTTTGCCGCCGGCGGGTGGTTCCTCGCGCCGCTGTTCACCGGGGACGACGACGTCCGGCTCGCCGCCGCCGTCGGCCTGGCGGTGGCGGGGGCCTGCCTGCCGGTGGCGGGGTGGGTCTTCGTCCTCGACGGTGTGCTCATCGGGGCCGGCGACGGTCGGTACCTGGCCTGGGCGGGCGTCGTCACGCTGGTGGTCTACGTCCCGCTCGCGATGGCGGTCGGGGCCTGGGCTCCGGGAGGGGCGGTCGGCACCGCCTGGCTCTGGGCGACCTTCGGCGGGGCCTTCATGCTCGCCCGGGCCGTGACCACAGGGCTGCGGGCCCGCGGGGAGACCTGGATGGTCCCGGGGGCCGCGCGCTGAGTGGCACCGGGGCTGGGCGGGGGCCGGCCGCGCGCTCTTGCCGCGGCGGCACCGGGCACGCGACCATGACGCCGATCCGCACGACCCGACCGACGGAGGAGGACCCGTGCGTCCGATCGTCCCCAACCTGTGGTTCGACACCGCGGCCGAGGAGGCCGCGAGCTTCTACGTCGGGGTGTTCGGTGGTGGGATCACCGCCGTCTCCCGCTACGGCCCGGACTCCCCCCGGGAGGAGGGGCTGGCCCTCACGGTCGACTTCACCCTCCAGGACCAGCGCTTCACCGCCATCAACGGAGGTCCGCAGTTCCCCTTCACCGAGGCCGTCTCCTTCCTCGTGCCCTGCGCGGACCAGGAGGAGGTGGACCGGTGCTGGGCGGCCCTGGTCGACGGCGGTGAGCCCCGCCCGTGCGGGTGGCTCAAGGACCGCTACGGGCTGTCCTGGCAGATCGTGCCGGACGCGCTGGGCGAGATGATGAGCGACCCCGACCCGGAGAGGGTCGCCCGGGTGACCCAGGCGATGCTCGCCACCCAGGGGAAGTTCGACGTCGCCGCGCTCAGGGCGGCCTTCGACGGCGTGGCGGGCTGAGGCCGGGTCGCCCGCACCGCCCGCGGATCCACCCCGCGCCCACCCGCTCGCTCGGCGCGGACCTACCCGGCGTGTGCCTGGACGACGCAGAACTCGTTGCCCTGGACGTCGGCGAGCACCGTCCAGCGGGCCCCGTCCTCGTCGAGGTCACCGAGCCGGGCGGCGCCGAGGCTCAGCAGGCGGGTCACCTCGGCCTCACGGTCGTCCGCCTCGAGGTCGAGGTGCACGCGGTTCTTCGCCGACTTCGGCTCCGGCACGGCGATGAACAGGTAGCGACCGCCCGGACCGGTCGCCTGGGCGAAGTCGGCCGAGGCGCCGTCGGCGACCGACAGCCCGAGGGCTGCCGCCCAGAACCGGGCGAGCTCCGCGGCGTCCTCGGCGTCGAAGGTCACGGACTGCACCGTCAGGCTCATGTCGCCACAGACTAGGCGCTGGGCCGGAGGCTGACGAGGCCAGGCCTGCGCGCGAGCCGCCGTGGACGCACCACGGCCCGCCCCCCAGGGGGACCGGGCCGTGACGTGGCTCCAGCGGGCCGGTGCGACCCGCCGTCGTCCTAGGCGGGGACGACCGTGACCTCGACGGTCGCCTGGAGGTCCTCGTGCAGCCGCACGGTGACCTTGTGCTCGCCGAGGGACTTGATCGGGGTCGGGACCTCGATGCGCCGACGGTCGAGCTGGGGGCCACCGGCCGCCTTGACGGCCTCCGCGATGTCGGTGGTGGTCACGGCGCC
The DNA here is from genome assembly GCF_003814705.1 of Georgenia muralis. Classification (NCBI taxonomy): domain Bacteria; kingdom Bacillati; phylum Actinomycetota; class Actinomycetes; order Allobogoriellales; family Allobogoriellaceae; genus Georgenia; species Georgenia muralis. The sequence continues at coordinate 1,340,143 of NZ_RKRA01000001.1, forward strand.
GAAGAGGCGGCCGCTCTCACCCGCGCGCACCGCGATGGTGACGGGGTTGGCCTGGAGACGGTCGCGGACGTCGCGAGCCTCCTCGATCGAGTGGATCGCGCGGGCCTTGCGGGCCGCGGTGATCTGGTCGACCTGCTTCTGGCCACCCTTGGTCCAGCGCGTGGCCAGGCCACGCGGGACGAGGTAGTTACGGGCGTACCCGTCCTTGACCTCGACCACGTCGCCGGCGGTGCCGAGACCGGTGACCTCGTGGGTCAGGATCAGCTTTGCCATGTCTGCCTCCCTCAGCGAGCCGAGCTCGAGTAAGGCAGCAGAGCCATCTCGCGGGCGTTCTTGACCGCCTTGGCGATGAGTCGCTGCTCCTGGACGGACACGCCGGTGACCCGACGGGCGCGGATCTTGCCGCGGTCCGAGATGAACTTCCGCAGCAGGGCGGTGTCCTTGTAGTCGATGTTGTCGATCTTCCCCGCCTTGAGCGGGTTGGCCTTCTTCTTCGGCTTGCGAAGAACGGGCTTCGCCATGGTGATGCTCCTCGATGATCCGTCCGGGTGCCGTGGCGCCCGGGCAAGCGTGTGTCTTAGAAGGGGGGCTCGTCGTTGAACGCGCTCGAGCCGCCCGTGGCCCAGGGGTCGTCGGCCTGGCCGCCGCCGGGCGCGGAGTACCCGCCACCCTGACCGCCGGTGGGGGCGTTGCTGAACCCGCCACCCTGGCCGCCGCCCTGGTTCCCGCTGTAGCCACCCTGGCCGCCGCCGCCGCCACCGCGCTGGGAGCGCGTGACCTTGGCCGTGGCGTAGCGCAGCGAAGGACCGACCTCGTCGACCTGCATCTCGACCACGGTGCGCTTCTCGCCCTCGCGGGTCTCGAAGGACCGCTGCACGAGCCGGCCCTGCACGAGGACCCGGGTGCCCTTGGTCAGCGACTCGGCGACGTTCTCCGCGGCCTCGCGCCAGACCGAGCAGCGCATGAACAGGGTCTCCCCGTCCTTCCACTCGTTGCTCTGGCGGTCGAAGGTGCGCGGCGTGGACGCCACGGTGAAGCTGGCCACGGCCGCCCCGGAGGGGGTGAATCGCAGCTCGGGGTCCGCCGTCAGGTTCCCGACGACGGTGATGACGGTCTCGCCTGCCATGTCCTTGCCTCCTGCTGGTGGGTGAGGGTGGTGCTCAGCGAGCAGTGGCTCAGTGAGCGTCCGGGCGGATGAGCTTGGTCCGCAGGATCGACTCGTTGAGGCCGAGCTGGCGGTCGAGCTCCTTGGCGAGCTCCGGCGTCGTCGTCATGTCGACGACGGCGTAGATGCCCTCGGAGCGCTTCTTGATCTCGTAGGCGAGACGACGCTTGCCCCAGATGTCGACGTTCTCGACGGTGCCGCCGCCGGTCTTGACGACCGTGAGCAGCTTGTCGAGCGACGGGGCCACCGTGCGCTCGTCGACCTCCGGGTCGAGGATGATCATCAGTTCGTACTGACGCATGCTTGATACCCACCTCCTCTGGACTTGAGCGGTCACGGTCCTTCCGTGACAGGAGGGTGATGCGTTCTCAGGTCCGTCCGCGTCCGCAGGTCGCGGGTGCGTACGGAACCAGCGGACAACATTACCGTAACGGCGTCGTCCGCCAGGACGTGGGGTTACCCACAGGTGCGGGCGCAGGGCCGGGGCTGCCGGCCCTGCGCCGCGGTGTTCACGAGCCCTGGCCCGCGAACCACTCCTCGAGACGGGCCGCAGCCGTGTCGACCGGGCCCTCCGTCGGCTGCTGGCCGGGCGCGTCGCCGGAGCCGCCCGGGAGGGTCGCGGTGGGTGTGGGTTCCGGCTCACCGTTCGGCGTCGGGTCCTGGCTGTCCGGGATGCCGTCGCCGTCGGAGTCCATCTGGTCCGGATCCTGGCTGTCCGGGGTCCCGTCGCCATCAGAGTCCATCTGGTCCGGATCCTGGCTGTCCGGGGTCCCGTCGCCGTCAGAGTCCATCTGGTCCGGATCCCGGCTGTCCGGGGTCCCGTCGCCGTCAGAGTCCATCTGGTCCGGATCCTGGCTGTCCGGGATGCCGTCGCCGTCGGAGTCCATCTGGTCCGGATCCTGGCTGTCCGGGATGCCGTCGCCGTCGGAGTCCGGCTCTTCCGTCGTCGGCTCCTCCGTGGGCGCCACCGTCGTCGGGGCGGGCGCCGGGGCCGGCTCGGGGCGGACCGGCTCGGAGCGCGCGGGGAACTCCAGGACCTCCATGCCCTCGGTCGCGACCATCATGTAGTCGCGCCAGATCTGGGTGGGGAAGGAGCCGCCCGAGATGGGCTCGACACCGCCGAACCCGGTGAGGATCTCCTCGGTGCCGTCCTCGCCGGGCTGGAACATGGCGACCGTGGTGGACAGCTGCGGGACGAACCCGGAGAACCACGCGGAGCGGTACTCGTTGGACGAGCCCGTCTTGCCCGCGGCGGGTCGACCGATCTCGCTGGCGGTGATCCCGGTGCCGGAGCTGACCACCTGCTGCATGGCATAGGTGGCGTCGGCCATCACCTGCTCGTCGAAGACGCGCTCGCCCTCGGTGTTGCCGGCAAAGACAGTGTTGCCGTCGCCGTCGCGGACCTCGGCCACGATGTGGGACTCGTGCCGCTCACCCTGGGCGGCGAAGGTGGCGTACGCCGTCGCGGTGTCTATCGGGTTCGGCGAGGCGGGCCCGAGCACGTTGGACGGCGTCGCGACGAGACCCGGGGTGTCCTCCGGGAGACCCGCGCGCGTGGCGACGTCGACGGTCTTCTCGGGACCGACCTCGACGTTCATCTGGGCGTAGACGGTGTTGACCGAGTTCTCCGTGGCCTCGACGACGTCGATCCAGCCGCGGTCGACCCGGTCGAAGTTCGAGACCTCGAAGTCGTAGCCGGGGATCGCCATCGGGGAGTAGCTCTGGAACTCCTCCTCGAGGGGCATGCCGGACTCCAGCGCCGCGACGAGTGTGAACGGCTTGAAGGTCGACCCGCCCTGGGCGACGGCCTGCGTGGCATTGTTCAGCGGACGCTCGACGAAGTCCGGCCCGCCGTACAGCGCCACGATGCCACCGGTGGCCGGGTCGATGGAGATCAGGGCGACCTGGTTGTTGGCCGGACGGTCGTCGGGCAGGTTGTCCACCGCCTGGACCGCGGCCTCCTGGTTGCGCTGGTCGATCGTGGTGACGATGCTCAGCCCGCGGGTCTCGATCTCCTCCTCGGACATGCCCGCCTTGTTCACGAGCTCGCCGCGGACCATGTCGAGCAGATACCCGTTCGTGCCGCCGAAGAGGTTCTCCGTGCTGGGGGCCACCGCCTCGGGGTACTGGGCCGCGTCTCGGTCCTCCTGGGTGATCCACCCGTCCTGGACCATGAGGTCCATGACCCGCTCCCAGCGCTCCTGGGCGCGATCGGGGCTCACCGCCGGGTCCCAGGCGCTCGGCGCCGGGATGATGCCCGCGATCAGCGCCGACTCGGCCGCGCTCAGCTCTGCGGCCGGCTTGTCGAAGTAGGCGTTCGCCGCCTTCTCGATGCCGTAGGCGCCGCGGCCGAAGTAGATCGTGTTGAGGTAGTTCTCGAGGATCTCGTCCTTGGTCTGGGACTGGTCGATCTTCAGCGCGAGGATGGTCTCCTTGAACTTGCCCAGGTAGCTCGTCGTCGTGCCGGTGTAGTAACGCTCTACGTACTGCTGGGTGAGCGTGGAGCCGCCCTGCGTGGGTAGCCCGCGCACGTTGTTCCACAGGGCCCGGGCGATGCCGCGCGGGTCCACGCCGTTGTTCTCGTAGAACCCGCGGTCCTCGGAGGCGATCACCGCCCCGGAGACGTGCTCGGGGAGGGTGTCCAGCGGCACGCTCGCGCGCTCGACCTCGGCGAAGGAGCCCATCGGGGTCTCGCCGTCCGCATAGTAGACGGTGGTGGACTGCGCCAGGGCGAAGTCGTCCGGCTCGGGAACGTCCGTCTGGGCGTACGCGGCGGCGAACAGGCCGATCAGGACGGCGGCTCCGGTCAGGGCGGCGCCGAGAACGACGCGCCAGCTCGGCAGCCAGCGGCCCACGGGCCCCTTGCCGCTGCGCGGGTAGTCGAGGAAGCGCTTCTTCGCCGGGGCGGTCCGGCCGCGCCGGGCTCCCGACGCGGTCGCGCGTCGGCCGTTGCTGGAGCTGCGTGCCACGTAGGCGCCTGCCTTTCGACGTCCCGCACGATCGTCGTGTCCTGGGGCGCCAGAGCGCGGTCGCGCGCCACCCTGCGGCCTGCGGGATGACCGCGCGGGGACGCCGCGCCGAGGCGCAGATCGAATCCCAGTATGCGTCAGACTCAAGCGCCGCGCGCTGGTCGGGCTCCAAGTGCGGTGCGGTTCACACGCGCGAGCGCGAGCGGCACGGGGCTACCGGTCGTCCATTGTGGCGGGTGGCGGTCACCTGAGATATATCGGTGCGATATGTTAGGGCGCTATCAGCTACCCGGCTGCCGGCTCCCGCCGTCCCATGCCCCGCCCAGGAGGTCCGTTGAGCACCCGCGCGCAGGTCCTCGAGCTGGCGATCCTCGGCCGGCTGAGCGAGTCACCCACGCACGGGTACGAGATCCGCAAGCACCTCAACGCCACGCTGGGCGCGTTCCAGACGCTGTCGTACGGCTCGCTGTACCCGGCCCTGAAGTCGTTGACCGCCAAGGGCTACATCGCGGCGTCGGCGAGCGAGCCCGGCTCGCTGGCCGGCCGGCGCGGGAAGATCGTCTACGAGCTCACCGGCGCCGGTCGCGCGCACCTCGAGGACGCGCTGGCCTCCGCCGGTCCCGCCGCCTGGGACGACGAGGCCTTCGACGTCCGCTTCACCCTCTTCGCGGAGACCGACGCGACCACGCGCCTGCGGATCCTCGAGGGCAGGCGCGCCCGCATGGTCGAGCGGATGGACATGCTGCGCCAGTCCTTCGGGCGGACGTCGCGCCGCATGGACGACTACACCCGCGAGCTCGCCCGGCACGGCCTGGAGCAGGTCGAGCGCGAGGTCGAGTGGCTGGAGAAGGTCATCGACACCGAGCGAGGCACCCGCGGGCCGCTCGACCTCAGGCCGGCGGCATCGGCTGCCCCCGACAACGCGGACGCCGCAGGCGATCCCGTCCACGCAGATACAACGAACAAGGAGCAAGCATGAGTGCTATTCGCGTCGCGATCGTCGGCGTCGGGAACTGCGCGTCCTCGCTGGTCCAAGGCGTGCACTACTACGCCGACGCCGACCCCGAGAGCACCGTCCCCGGCCTGATGCACGTCCAGTTCGGTGAGTACCACGTCCGGGACATCGAGTTCGTCGCCGCCTTCGACGTCGACGGCAAGAAGGTCGGCACGGACCTCGCCGAGGCCATCAACGCCAGCGAGAACAACACCATCAAGATCGCCGACGTCCCGCCCACCGGCATCAACGTCCAGCGCGGTCACACGCTCGACGGTCTCGGCAAGTACTACCGGGAGACCATCGAGGAGTCCGGCGCCGAGGCGGTCGACGTCGTCGCCGCCCTCAAGGAGGCCCGGGCCGACGTCGTCGTCTGCTACCTGCCCGTGGGCTCGGAGGACGCGGCGAAGTTCTACGCGCAGTGCGCCATCGACGCCGGCTGCGGCTTCGTCAACGCCCTGCCCGTCTTCATCGCCGGCACCAAGGAGTGGGCCGACAAGTTCACCGCGGCGGGCCTGCCCATCGTGGGCGACGACATCAAGTCCCAGGTGGGCGCCACGATCACCCACCGGGTGCTCGCGAAGCTGTTCGAGGACCGCGGCGTCATCCTCGACCGGACGTACCAGCTCAACGTCGGCGGCAACATGGACTTCAAGAACATGCTCGAGCGCGACCGGCTCGAGTCCAAGAAGATCTCCAAGACGCAGGCCGTGACGTCCAACCTCCAGCACGACCTCGGTGCCAAGAACGTCCACATCGGCCCCTCGGACTACGTCCAGTGGCTCGACGACCGCAAGTGGGCCTACGTGCGCCTCGAGGGCCGCGCCTTCGGTGAGGCCCCCATCAACCTCGAGTACAAGCTCGAGGTCTGGGACTCCCCGAACTCCGCCGGCATCATCATCGACGCCGTCCGTGCGGCGAAGATCGCCATGGACCGCGGCATCGGTGGGCCCCTGCTCTCCGCGGCGTCGTACTTCATGAAGTCCCCGCCCGAGCAGCGCCCCGACGACCTCGCCCGCGAGTCGGTCGAGGCGTTCATCTCCGGCGACCTCGAGCGCTGACCCGGCTGGTCGGGGGGCTCCGCCGGCAACCGCCACGCCTGAGCGGCAAGGAGGAGCGGTGCGGATCCGTCCTCCCGGTGCGGTCCTCCGCCGAGCGGTGGGGAAGAAGTGATCGACGGGGATGTTCCGGTGGCGATCTGCCGCCGGAACGTCCCCGTCCATCGACCCGCCACTACCGCGGCCGTCGCCAGCGCCCCTCCGCAAGCGGCCGGTCGAGCGCGTTTCACGTGACTCGGGCGCTCCCCGCGGAGCAGCGCGGCCCACAGAGCCGCAGAACCCCGGTCCATCCGCGCGTCCTCAGCGCCGACACCACCTGGCCGGCGGTGCGGCAGGGATCACCGGCGATGTGCGACCACCGGTAGCGCAGGGTCAGCTCGCCGCGCTCGAGGAGCACCGCGTTGTCCCGCCACGTGTCGGCGTCCGTCCGCCCACCTGGATGCCCGAGCTGCCCGTCCATCTCGACCCGCAACCGCGAACTCCGGGTACCAGCCGTCCGACCGGATCCGCCGCCCGTCGACGACGTCCCGCTTCTGCAGGCGGCACGGTGGTAACCCATGACGGCGGGCCACATCCCGGACATACCGGTGCTCCATCGGTGACTCGACGCCCGCCCCCGTCTCGGTGAGCAGGTCGGTGAGCAGGCTCCGACCTCTCAGCCGGCCACGCCCGCGGGATGCTCTCGAGATCTCGGTCACCGTCACGTGGGCGCGTGCGGCGGTGGCGAGGAGCGCCACGCGGTCATCAACCGTCGTCAGCTCCTCCCACACGTCGAGGACGGCCTCCGCGGGCAGGACGGCTGCGAGCGGTCCGAGGACCGGCGGCATGCAACGACGGCGACGGATGCGAAGGCCGGGCTGGTGCACGACGCGTCGCCGCCACGGCACGGCGATGTCGAGCACACGCGGGGCGTCGACCGTCAGTCCCCAGACGAACGCGGCCGAGCGGTGACTGAGCGCGGCCCCGGGCCCCGCGTAGAGCAGTGCGCCGAACGTCCGGGTCCGCCAGGGCACTGGGCCGGAGTGGGTGACCGCCACCCCGGGGTAGAGGCGCTGCCACGCTCCGGAGCTGACCTTCTCGGCGAGGTGGCCGGGTGCGAAGCCCACCTCCACGAGCTGCCGACGCGAGACGGCGCCCGCCTGGAGTCGCGTCAGCTCTGCGATCTCGGACGGTGTTGTCATCGGCGCATCGTGGTGCCGCCGGCGGGCGGCGACGTGGGTCCACCGCCTGCGTGGTGGACGAGCGGGACGGACGACAGGTGGTGGAGGGGACTCGCGGCCAGGCTGGCGGCAATGAACGGGGAGGAACCGGCGGACCGGGTCACATCCGACGGCCCACGACCGCCGAAAGCTCCCCGACAATCGCCCCGCTCTCAGCACGCCACCCCAGGGCGCGACCGGGGAGGAACCGGCGGACCGGGTCACATCCGACGGCCCACGACCGCCGGAACATCCCCACAAACCGCCCCGCTGGCGGAGCCGCCCGCGGAGCCGCCCGCTGAACCGCCCGAGGTCAGCGGACGAGCGCGGCGACGGCGCCGGTGCCGTGCCGGTGCAGCGCCCGCACGAGCAGGCCGCGGTCCTGGACGTCCCGTCAGCTCCCACGCACCCGCGGACGTTCCCGTCAACTCCGGCGGGCGCGCGCCCGCGCCCGTACCCGCGCCCGCCACAGCCCCTTGCGCACCTCGTCGAACCACAGCACCGCGGACGCCGCCGCCACGCACACCGCCCATTGCCAGCCGTCGAGCGCCGCGGTGCCGAAGGCGCTCTGCAGCACCGGCACGTGCACGACGAGGAGCTGCAGCACCACCGCCAGTCCCACCGACGCCCACAGCCACGTGTTGGTGAACAGCCCCCGGAACGCCGAGGTCGTCTCCGAGCGCGAGTTGAACGCGTTGAACAGCTGTGCCAGCACGAGCGTGGTGAACCCCGCCGTGCGCGCCACCTCGAGAGAGTCGGCGCCCACCACCAGCCCGCCGGGCAGGACGGCACGCTCGACGAGACCGCCGGGGAGGAACACGTCGATGGTGAGCAGCGTCGCGAGCGCCATGACCAGGCCGATCGTCAGCACGCCGGTCCACATCCGCCGGTCGATGATGCGCTCGCTGAGCCGCCGGGGCGGACGGGCCATGACGTCGTCGATCTCCGGGTCGACCCCCATCGCGAGCGCGGGCCCGGAGTCCGTGACGAGGTTGATCCACAGGATCTGGGTGGCCAGGAGCGGCACGACGACGGCGTCGTCGCCCGCACCGGCGAGCCCGATGACGCCTGCGAGGACGACGCCGAGGAAGACGGTGAGGACCTCGCCCATGTTGGAGGAGAGCAGGTAGCGCAGGAACTTGCGGATGTTGTCGAAGATGACCCGGCCCAGGCGGACGGCGACGACGATCGTGGCGAAGTTGTCGTCGCCGAGGATCATCTTCGAGGCCTCCTTCGTGACCTCGGTGCCCGTCACGCCCATCGCGATGCCGATGTCGGCGGACTTCAGGGCCGGGGCGTCGTTGACGCCGTCGCCGGTCATCGCCACGACCTGACCGTCGGCCTGGAGCGCGTCGACGATGCGGAGCTTGTGCTCGGGCGCCACCCGGGCGTAGACGGAGTGCTCGCGCACGGTCGAGATGAGCTCCTTCGCCGACATCTCCTCGAGCCGGGCGCCGGTGACCGCCCGTTCCCCGGCGACGGCGATGCCCAGGTCCGTAGCGATCCGGGCAGCGGTGGAGGGGTGGTCACCGGTGATCATCATGACCCGCACGCCGGCCCGGTGGGCCTCGGCGACGGCGGCGGCCGCCTCGGGCCGGGGCGGGTCGATGATCCCGACCACGCCGAGGTAGACGAGGTCCCGCTCGACGCTCTCGTCGAGGTCGTCGGCGTGCGCGCCGGCGTCGACCCGGCGGTAGGCGACCCCGAGCGTGCGGAACGCCTGGGCGGACAGGGCCTCGACGTCGGCGAGGGCCTGCTCGCGCCGGGCGTCGTCGAGGACCTCGACGCCCTCGCCGACCTGCAGCCCGGTGCACCGGCCGAGGAGGACGTCCGGGGCGCCCTTGGTGACGATCGCCCAGGGTCCCGGGCCGGCGGGGTCCACCAGCGCCGTCATGAGCTTGCGTTCGGAGGTGAAGGGGACCTCGCCGCGCCGCTCGACGCCGCCGACCCGGTCGCTGGTGCCCGCGAGCTTGCGGGCCGCGACGAGGAAGGCGGCCTCCGTCGGGTCGCCCTGGATCTCCCAGACACCGTCGTGCTCGCGGAGCTGGGCGTTGTTGGCGAGCGTGCCGCCGCCGAGCACCATGACCGCCTCGCGCAGGACCATCGGGTCGGTGGCGTCGCGCCCCACCTGGCGCACGGTCCCCTCGGGCCGGTACCCGACGCCGGTCAGCTCGAGCTCGCCCGAGGCGGTCCGCACCCGCTGCACGGTCATCTCGTTCTTCGTGAGCGTGCCGGTCTTGTCGGAGGCGATGACCGAGGCCGAGCCGAGGGTCTCCACGGAGTGGAGCCGCTTGACGACGGCGTTGCGCCCCGCCATCCGCTGCACACCGATGGCCAGGACCACCGAGAGGATGGCGGGCAGTCCCTCGGGCACCGCGGCCACGGCGAGGGAGACACCGAGCAGCAGCACCGTGACGAACCCGGTGAGCGTGGTGACCTCGTTGACGAGCGCGGTGACCACCATGACCACCACCGCGATGGCGACGACGGTCCCCCCGAGGAGGCGGGAGACGGCGGCGATCTCACGCTGCAGCGGGGTGGGGTCCTCCTCCGTGGAGTCGAGCATCTCGGCGATCGCGCCCATCTCGGTCGCCATGCCGGTGGCGGTGACCACCGCCCGTCCCACCCCCTGGGCGACGGCGGTGCCGCGGTAGACCATGTCCAGCCGGTCACCCAACGAGGCCGGGGCGGGCAGGGTCGCCGGGTCCTTGAGCACCGCCTCGCTCTCCCCGGTCAGGGAGGCCTCGGCCACCCTCAGCCCCGTCGCGGTGACGAGCCGGGCGTCGGCCCCCACGGCGTCGCCCTCGCTCAGGACGAGCACGTCGCCACGGACGAGCTCGGCCGATGGGACGGTGAGCAGCTCACCGTCGCGCAGGACGGTCGATGCCGAGGCGGTCATCGCCGCCAGCGCGGCGACGGCGTCCTCGGCCCGGCTCTCCTGGACCAGGCCGAGGACGGCGTTGAGGACGACGACGGCGAGGATGACCACCGCGTCGACCGGGACGCCGTCGGCACCCTCGGCGAACCACGCCGCCACCGAGATGACCACCGCGACCAGCAGGAGGTAGACGAGCGGGTCCTGGAACTGGCGCAGCACCCGGCGCCACAGCGGGACGGGCGGGGTCGGGCGCAGCTCGTTGGGGCCGTCCCGCTCGAGCCGGCGGGCCGCCTCGGTGCCGGTGAGCCCGAGGGCCGGGTCGACCCCGAGCCCCGCCGCGACGTCCGCCGCGTCACGCACGGAGCAGTCGGTGGTGTCCACCCCTGACAGTCTCGTCCGGAACCGCTGCCGTGACGAGAGACGGAAGGGCCGTCGGATACGCTGCTGCGGTGCCGCTCGCCCCTGCCTCCGCCCGCGACGGCAGGGCTCACGCGGCCGCGGTGGCCCTGGCCGCCGTAGCGCCGCGTCCCCGCCCGGTCCTGCTGTGAGGGTCCTGGGCGACCTGCGGTCCCTCGCCGTCCACGCCGGCTTCCGCAAGCTCTTCGCCGTCCGCCTGGTCTCCCAGGCCGGGGACGGGATGTTCCAGATCGGCCTGGCCACCCTCTTCTTCTTCAGCCCGCAGAACATGGCGACCGCGTCCGGCGTCGCCGCGGCGTTCGCGGTGCTGCTCCTGCCGTTCACGGTGGTCGGACCGTTCGCGGGGCCGCTGCTGGACCGGTGGCGCCGGCGTCAGGTCCTCCTCCTGGGCAACGCCCTGCGGGTGGTGCTGACCCTGGTCCTGGCCACCCTCATGGTCACCGTCGGGGTGGGACCGCCCGTCTACGTCCTCGCGCTCGTCACGCTCGGGGTCAACCGGTTCCTGCTCGCCGCCCTCTCGGCGGGCCTGCCCCGCGTGGTCCCGCGCGAGCAGCTCCTCCTGGCCAACACCCTGACCCCCACCCTCGGCGCGGTCTCGGCGGTGGCGGGCGCCGTCCTCGGGTTCGTCATCGGCTGGCTGGTCCCCGCCGGTCCGGTCAAGGACGGCGTCGTCCTCGCCGTGGCGGCGGCGGTCCTGGCCGTGGCCGCCGCCCTGGCGCTGCGCCTGGGCCGGGACGAGCTGGGCCCGGACCAGCGCCCCGGTCCCGCCGGCCTGTGGCACGACGTGCGGACGACCGCGGCGGACATGGTGCTCGGCGCCCGGTACCTCATCGCCCGCCGGACCCCCGGGCTGGCCCTGGGCGTCATGGCAGCGCACCGGTTCCTGTACGGGCTGAACTTCATCGCGCTGCTGCTCATGTCGCGCAACCTCTTCGCCGACCCCGCCGACACCAGCGCGGGGCTGGCGGTGTTCGCCACGCTCACCGGCCTCTCCTTCCTCGGCAACGGCCTGGCCATCGTCCTGACCCCACTCGCGCACGAGCGGGTGCGGCCCTCGGTGTGGGTGACGGTGTGCCTGGGGGTCGCGGCGGTGAGCCAGGCGCTGCTCGTCACCTCCTCGGCGCTGGGTGTCGTGGTCGCGGCGGCGGTGCTCATGGGGCTGGGGGTGCAGGGCGCCAAGATCGCGGTGGACACGATCGTCCAGCGCGACACCGACGACGCCTTCCGAGGTCGGGCGTTCGCCCTCTACGACGTGCTGTACAACGCCGCGTTCGTCGGGGCCGCGGCGCTGGCGGCCGTCGCCCTGCCCGACACGGGCTGGTCGCCGGGAGTCTTCGCGGTGCTCACCGGGGTGTACGTCGTCGTCGCGCTGGCCTACCGCGCGGGCACCGTCCGGGTCGGCGACGAGCCGGTGGCTACCGTGCGTCGCTGAGGTCCGGCGCTACTTCGCGTCCGTGACGACCTCCCAGGCCTCGACGGGCCCGGGGACGACGACGAAGAGGCGGTGGACGGCGGGAGCCGCGACGTCGGCGAGCCGTTCGCGGCGGGCCGGGTCGCGCACGGCGAGCTTGGCCAGGAGGTGACGCCACTCGTGGGCCAGCTGCCCGTCGGTGACCGGGATGCGCGGCACGCCGGGCGACCCGGCGGCGGGGAGGGCGGGCGACCCGGCGGCGGGGAGGGCGGCCGACCCGGCGGCGGGGAGGGCGGCCGACCCGTCAGTGGGGACGCCGGGCGATCCGGCCGGCGGGTGCAGGATCTTGGTGACGTCGTAGCGGTAGCCGCGGCGGGTGGCCTCCTCGGCCACCCCCGCCAGGTACTCCCCGACCGCGGCGAGCGGGTCGGGCTGCTCCCGGAACCGGGTGAGCTGGGGGTGGTGCCGGTAGCCCCGCGTGCGTCCCGCGAGGACGGCCTGGGCCAGGAGCGCCTCACGCCAGCCCGCGGTCAGGCCCTGGCGGTCGAGGTAGGCCGGGTCCAGGGACCAGATCCTCATGCGGGCCGGGCCGCCCACCACGCGAGCAGGGCCTCGCGGGCGGCCTCCTCACCGAGTGGGCCGCGCTCCATCCGCAGGTCGAGGAGGAACCGGTAGGCCTCGCCGACCACCGGCCCGGCCGGGACCTGGAGGACCTCCATGATGGCCGTGCCGTCGAGGTCGGGCCGGATCGAGCGCAGCTCCTCCTCCTCGCGCAGCCGGGCGATGCGCTCCTCGAGGTCGTCGTAAGCCGCCGACAGCCGCATGGCCTTGCGCTGGTTGCGGGTGGTTGAGTCGGCGCGGGTGAGTCGGTGGAGCCGCTCGAGGAGGTGGCCCGCGTCCGTGACGTAGCGGCGCACGGCCGAGTCCGTCCACGCCCCCTCGCCGTAGCCGTGGAAGCGCAGGTGCAGCTCGACCAGGCGGCTGACGTCCTTGACGGTCTGCTTGTCGAAGCGGAGCTCCTTGAGCCGCTTGCTCGTCAGCTTCGCGCCGACGAGCTCGTGGTGGTGGAAGCTGACGCCACCGCCCGGCTCGAACCGGCGGGTGGCCGGCTTGCCGACGTCGTGCATGAGCGCGGCCAGCCGCAGGACCAGGTCGGGCCCGGGCACGGGGCCGTCGGGGCCGGTCTCGAGGTCGATCGCCTGCTCGAGGACCGTGAGGGTGTGCTCGTAGACGTCCTTGTGGCGGCGGTGCTCGTCGACCGTGTGCTGCAGGGCGGCGAGCTCGGGCAGGACGACGTCGGCGACGCCGGTGTAGACCATGAGCTCCAGGCCGCGCCGGGGCCGGCGCGAGAGGAGGAGCCGTTCGAGCTCGGCCCGGACCCGCTCGGCGGAGACGATCCCCAGGCGCGGCGCCATCGCAGCCATCGCCCGCATGACGTCCTCGGCGACGTCGAAGCCGAGCTGGGCGCTGAAGCGGGCGGCGCGCATGATCCGCAAGGGGTCGTCGTCGAAGGAGCGCTCGGCGCCGGCGGGGGTGCGCAGGAGCCGGTCGGCGAGGTCGCCGAGGCCGTCGTGGGGGTCGACGAAGGTCAGCCCGGGCAGCCGCACGGCCATGGCGTTGACCGTGAAGTCCCTGCGCGAGAGGTCGCCCTCGAGCGTCTCCCCGTACTCGACGGCCGGCTTGCGCGAGCCCACCTCGTACGCCTCGGTGCGGTAGGTGGTGACCTCGACGACGACGTCACCCTTGCGGGCGCCGATCGTGCCGAACTCCTTGCCGATGTCCCAGCGGGCGTCGCCCCAGGCGCGCAGGAGCCGCTCGGTCTGCTCCGGACGGGCCGAGGTGGCGAAGTCGAGGTCGTGGGACACCGCGCCGAGGAAGGCGTCACGGACGGGACCGCCGACGAGGGCGAGCTCGTGGCCGGCGTCGGCGAAGACCCTGCCCACCTCCTGGACGGCGGCGGGCAGGCCGGCGAGCGAGGCCAGTGCGGCACGCTGGAGCTCGAGGCGGCGGTCGGTCGCTGGCTGGGGGCTGGGCACCGACCAAGGGTGCCACGCCGCCGCCGTGGACCTCCCGCCGGGGCGGCGTGCGGCCGGTCACCCCCGGTCGCGCGGTGGAGCCAGCCGGACGCGCCCGTGCCATTTACAGTGGACTGCATGCCAACCGCCTTCCCCGTGCCGCGACCTCAGGTCCCGCGGCAGCCACGGAACCGGTTGGTGGCCGCGCGCTCGAGCGCGCTGCCGGTCGTCGACGAGACCTCCGCGGGGGGCCTGGTCGTCGACGTCGTCGAGGGGCGGGCGTTCACGGCGGTCATCGCGCGACGCAACCGCGCGGGTCGCCTGGAGTGGTGCCTGCCCAAGGGGCACCTCGAGGGGGAGGAGACCCCCGCCGAGGCCGCCGTGCGCGAGATCGCCGAGGAGACGGGCATCGCCGGGCGGGTCCTGCGCCACCTCGCGACCATCGACTACTGGTTCGCCGGCACCGACCGCCGCGTGCACAAGGTGGTCCACCACTTCCTGCTGGAGGCCACCGGTGGCTTCCTCACGATCGAGAACGACCCCGACCACGAGGCCGAGGACGTCGCCTGGGTCGGCCTCGAGGAGGTCGCCACCCGGCTGGCGTACCCCAACGAGCGCCGGGTGGTCGCCACCGCGCGGGACGTGCTGGCCGGCCGCGCATGAACCCACGACGGGTGTGGGCCGGGGCGGCCCTCGCCGCCGGGGCCGCCCTCCTGACCCCCGCCGTGCTGCCTGCGGCCGCGGTGCCCGCCGCCGCACGGACGGCGAGCAGCAGCGAGGCCCACACCGTGGCCCGGCCGGCCGCGGTCGAGGGTGACGGCACCGCGGACCTCGAGGTCGAGATCACCGACGTCGCCCCGGCCGTCCTGCGCCCGGACCAACCGCTGCGGGTGACGGGCACCATCGTCAACGACACCGCGGAGGACGTCACCGCCCCGGTGGTGCGGCTGCGGGTGCAGCGCACCACCCCCGTCTCACGGTCGGCGCTCGAGCGTTGGCTGCAGCCCGGCACGCTCTCGAGCACGGTGGTCGTCGCCCGCGAGGAGCTCCCTGCCGAGCTGCCCGCGGGCGCCACCGCCACCTTCTCCGTCGAGATCGAGCCGGCGACCCTGCCGCTCCTCGCGAGCCACGCCTCGTGGGGGCCACGGGGCATCGAGGCGAGCGTGCACGACGCGTCGGGCACCACCTCGCTGGAGGGGGCCGACCGGTCGTACCTGCTGTGGGAGCCGGACCTCGACCTCACCGCGATGCCCGTCGGCCTGCTGGTCCCGGTGGTCCCGACCGCCGAGGAGCTCCGCGAGGCCCGCGCGGAGGGCACGGACGTGGCCACCGCGGCGACGCCGCGACTCCTCGAGGTGCTCGCCGCGGTCGACCAGCCGGGCGTCACCCTCGCCGTGGACGGCTTGCTCCTCGCCGAGCCGGGGCCGGGTCCCCAGGACGACGGCGCCACCGACGACACCGGCGACGACGCGGGCACCACCGCGTCCGGGGAGGAGGACGCCGTGCCGGACGGTCCCCTCGTCCCCGGCCCGACCGAGGGGGACGACGGCGCCACGGTTGGTCCGGACGACGCCGGGAGCCCCGGCGCCACCGACGACGCGACCGACGACGCGACCGACGAACCCACCGACGAACCCACCGGTGACCCGACGGACGCCCCCGCCCCTCGGGAGGAGGGCGGTGGCCTCGTCGAGGCGCTCGCCCTGCGCTCGACCGCCGAGGGGAGCGAGGTCACGGTCCTGCCGTGGTCCGACGCCGACGTCGCCGCTCTCGCCCACGCCGGCCGCCCCGACCTGCTCACCCGCGCCCTGGACCGCGCGCAGGCCGCGGCGGAGGACGCCGGGCTCACCGCCGGCACGGACCTGTCCTGGCCGGTCTCGGTCGACCAGGTCACCGCCGCCCGCGCCACCGCGAACGGAGCCGGCGCACTCGTCGTCCCGGACTCGGCCGTGCCGACGTCGACCGAGCTGACCTTCACGCCCTCGGGTCGGACCGACCTCGTCGTCGCCGCGGACGCGACCCTGCCGGCCCTCGTCGTGGACGAACGGCTCTCCGCCGTCCTCGGCGGCACCCTGCCCGGCGCGACCACCGACGACGAGGCGCTCGACCTCACGGCGCTCGACGCCCGCCAGCTCCTGCTCGCCGAGACCGCCGTCATCGCCCGCGAGCGCCCCAACGACCCGCGCGCCGTCGTCATGACGCTCCCGCGCGCCGTCGGCACGGGCACGGACCTCGACCTCGTCGCCGTCGCCCTCGACGCGCTGGCCGACGCGCCGTGGACCGAGCCAGCCACCGCCGGCGACCTCACCGCCCTGGCCGCCGCGACGACCTCGCGCCAGGCCCTGCCCGAGGAGAGCGTCGCCGGGAGTGAGGTCGACCCCGGCCTCCTCGCCGCCGCGGACGCCGTCGCCGCCGACGCCGTCACCTTCGCGGCGATCACGCCCGAGCCGGACGTCATCACCACGCCGGTGGTCGACGCCCTCACCCCGGTCGTCTCCACCGCCTGGCGGGAGGACCCGGCCGGCCGCGAGTCGCTCGTCGCCGGCGTCGCCGCCGAGGTCGCCGCGCTGGACGGGCTCGTCGTCGCGCTGCCGTCGTCCACCCTCAACCTCATCAACTCCTCCGCCCAGATCCCGGTGAACGTGCGCAACGACCTCGGCGTCGACGTCACCGTCCGGGTCCTCCTCGAGCCGGGCGACCTGCGGCTGCAGGCCCCCCAGCCCGTCCCGCTCGTCGTGCCGGCCGGCTCCCAGGCGACCGCCCAGGTGCAGGTGCGCGCCGTCGGCAGCGGTGACGTGCGCGCCGGCATCACCCTCCTCGGCCCGGACGGCGCCGAGGTGGGCACCGCCGCCGACCTGCAGGTCCGGGTGCGGGCCGACTGGGAGAACGTCGGGACGGCGGTCGTCGCCGGCCTGCTCGGCGTCATGCTCGTCGTCGGGATCGTCCGCACCGTGCGCCGCGGGCCGCGGACGCCCCCGGTCGTGGACGAGGACTCGTGAGTCCCGGCCGCAAGGGCGTCGCGGGGTCCTCCGCGGTGATGTTCGCCGGCACGCTGGTCTCGCGCTTGCTCGGCATGGTCAAGAGCCCGGTGCTGCTCGGTGCGGTCATCGGCCTCAACACCGGCGCCGCCAACGCGTTCTCGGTGTCCAACAAGCTGCCCAACCTCATCTACATGCTCATCGCCGGCGGGGTGCTCAACGCGATCCTCGTCCCGCAGATCGTGCGCGCCGTCAAGGAGGACGACGACGGCGGCCAGGTGTACGTCAACCGTCTGCTGACCCTGGGGATCGTCGTGCTCGGCACGGTCGCCACCGTCCTGACCCTCGCCTCCCCGCTGCTCGTGCGGCTCTACGCCTCGGGCCTGCCGCCCGAGTGGTTCGACCTGGCGGTGACGTTCGGGTACTGGTGCATCCCACAGCTGTTCTTCTACGGCCTGTACACCCTGCTGGGGCAGGTCCTCAACGCCCGGGGGATCTTCGGGCCGTACATGTGGGCCCCGGTGCTCAACAACGTCGTCGCGATCGCCGGGCTCGTCCTGTACCTGCTGGTCTTCGGCGGCGTCTCGGCGCTCGACCCGGCGGATCCCAGCGTGTGGACCACCAACCGGACGGCGCTGCTGGCCGGGACCGCGTCCCTGGGCATCGTCGCGCAGGCCCTCGTCCTGCTCGTGCCGCTGCGCCGAGCGGGGTTCCGGTTCCGCCCCACCTGGGGGCTGCGCGGGTCGGCGCTGGGCCGCGCCGGCCGGGTGGCGACGTGGGTGTTCGCGGCCCTGGCCGTCAACCAGGCCGCGTACGTGGTCGTCTCCAACGCGGCCGCCCGCGCCTCCCGGCTGGGCGGGGGCGCGCTGGACGTGCCCGGCAACGCCGGCTACGACGCCGCCTTCCTCGTCTACACCCTCCCGACGTCGCTCGTCGTCGTCTCCCTCGTGACCGCCCTCTTCACGCGCATGTCCGAGGGTGCGGCCGCCGGCGACCTGGCCAAGGTCCGCGCCGACCTCTCGGTCGGGCTGCGCACCGTGGGGGTCTTCACGGTCCTGGCGGCCGGCGCGATCATGGTCCTCGCGCTGCCGGTCGTGCGGGTGATCTCGCCCGCGGTCACCTACCCCGAGGTGCAGTCGATCGCGCGGGTCGTCGTCGCGATGGTCGCCGGCCTGGTCGCGGTGGGGGTCTTCACGGTGGCGCAGCGGGTCTACTACGCCTTCGAGGACGCCCGCGCCCTGTTCCGCCTCCAGCTCCCCATGGTCGCCGTCCTGGCGGCGGGCGCCGCGGCGTCGATGCTCCTGCCCCCGCGGTGGACGGTGGTCGGGATCGGTGTGGCGATGGCGCTGTCCAACTGGACGGGTGCCGTGCTCACCTACCTGGGGCTGCGCCGGCACCTGCGGACCGTCGACGGCGGACGGGTCCTGCGCACCCACGTGCGGCTGGTCCTCGCGGCCGGGCCCGCGAGCCTCGTCGGGTGGGGGCTGCTCCACCTGACCGGGACGTCCTCCGCCGAGCTGAGCGTGTGGGGCGCGCTGTGGCGGGTGGCGGTGGTCGGATCGGTCATGGTGGCGGTCTACGTGGCCCTGCTCCGCGCCCTGCACGTCGACGAGCTCGCGACCCTGGCCCGTCCCCTCGGCCGCGCGGTCACCGCAGCGGGGCGCCGCCTGCCCGGCCCGCTCGGGCGAGGGCTCGTGCGGGTGGGACAGGCGGTGACGCCCCCGGCCGCCGCGGCCGCACCCCTCGGGCGGCCCGGCCCGGACGACGACGACGACGACGGACCCGACCACGACGGACCCGGTCGTGGGTCCGGGTCCAGCCCGAGCGACGAGCCCGGTGACAGGCCCGGCCCCGGTGACAGGCCCGGCACCGGCGTCGACGGCGGTCGCGCCGGGGTCACCGCGCCCCCGCCCCCGCCCCTCGGCGCGCCGCCGCCACCCGTGGCCGACGACCCGGCCTTGCGTACACTCGGCCACGACCGACGCGCCGGCACGGACGCGCAGGACCCAGGAGGAGCGGCGCTGGACGTGGGCACTGAGCAGACGACCGGGACCGCCCGGCCCTTGGTGCTGGGCGGACGCTACGAGCTCGGCCGGTCCCTCCCCGCGGATGCCGCCGGCACCGAGCGGTGGCGGGCGCGCGACACCATCCTCCAGCGCGACGTCGAGGCGCTCGTCCTGACGACCGCGTTGCCGGAGGTCCTCGACGCTGCGCGGCGGGCGTCCCTCGTCGACGACCACCGGCTCGCCCACGTCCTCGACGTCGGGGGCTTCTACGTGGTCACCGACGTCGTGTCGGGACCCGACCTCGGCGAGCTCGCCGGCCGCGGGCCCCTGCCGGCGGCGCAGGCCCGCGCGATCGTGGGCGAGTGCGCCAGCGCGCTGGAGACCGCCCGCCGACACGGCGTCCGGCACCTCGCCCTCGGCCCGGGCAGCGTGCACGTCACCCCCGACGGGCAGGTCCTCGTGACCGGGCTGGGGACCGACGCCGCCCTGCTCGGCTCGGCGGAGCCCGACGCCGACCCGCTCGCCGCCGACCGCCGCGACGCCGGTGACCTCGTCCGGCTCCTCTACCTCGCCCTGACCGGCACCTGGCCGGCCGGCGAGGGCGTCCGCCCGCCGCGCGAGCTGCGCCCCGACGTCCCCGCCGAGCTCGACGACCTCTGCGTCCGGACCCTCCTCGAGGGGGGCGGCCCCCGCAGCACCGGTGAGCTCATCCGCGAGCTGGCCCCGTGGCGCGACGTGGACCCCGCGGCGCTGCGCCCGGCCCCTGCGGTCCCCGCCTTCACGCCCGTGCGCGGGACGGGGGCGACCGCCGTCGCCGCGGACCCGGACGACGCGCCCGTCGCGGACCCCCAGGACGCGTCCGACGACGCGTCGGCCCCCCTCGGCCCGGGTTCGCCGGGCCCGACCGGACCCGCCACGCCGACCACCTCGGCCCCGCCACCGCCACCGCCGCCGCCCGCGCACGACGAGGCGCCCCGGGGCGGGATCGTCACCGCGCCACGCGAGATCTCCTGGTCGCCGCGGCGCCCGGGCACCGCGGCGGCGCCAGGGTTCACCGACATCGTCGGCGGCGCGAGCGAGGACGAGGACGTACCCCACCAGGCCCGTCACAGCCGCATGACCGGCGCGCTCGTCGGACTGGGCGTCGTGGCCGGCTCCGCGGCCCGTGCCGCCGCCGCGACCGTGGCCGAGCGGGGTCGCCGCGCCGCCGACACCACCCGCCGGGGTGCGTCGACGGCCGGAGCGAGGCTGGGGCCCCTGGCCACGCAGGCCCGCACCGGTCTGGGGACGGCGGTCACGACGGGCCGTGACCGGGTGGCCGCCCGGGCGGGCGCGCGGACGGACCCGGCCGAGCGCTACAGCGACGTCGACGGACCCGAGGTGCCGTTCCCCGACCGACGCATCAACCCCACGCCCGTCGTCCTGGTCGCGTTCGCCGCGCTCGTCCTGGTCCTGTTCCTCCTCTCGGTGCGCACCCTGCTGGCGCCGCCCGAGGAGGTCACCATCCCCGACGTCGGCCCGGCCGCGACCGCCCAGGCGACCCCGGAGGCGACGGCCGCGCCCGAGCCCACCACGGAGGCTCCACCGCCCGAGCCGCCGGCAGCCACCCCGGTCATCGCCTCGCTGGCCCCGCTGGACCCGCAGGGCGACGGCGCCGAGAACCCGGAGCTGACCCCCCGCGCCACCGACGGGGACCCCGCGACCTTCTGGCGCTCACGGTCCTACGTCAACCCCGAGTACGGCATGAAGGAGGGCATCGGGCTGGCCGTGACCCTCCAGGGCAACGCCACGGTGAGCCGGGTGGAGATCGACCTGCGCGGCACCGGCGGGCTGGTGCAGATCCGCGCGACGGACCCGGGCACCCCGACCGAGGGGGAGGTCCTGGCCGAGGGGGAGATGGGTCCGGGGTCGGTGTTCACCTTCGCCGAGCCGGTCGAGACCGACACGCTCGTGCTGTGGTTCCCGCGCCTGCCGGTGGCCGAGTCCGACGGCAGCAACCGCATCGAGCTCGGCGAGCTGCGGGTCGGGTGACCCAGGGGCCCGGAAGAACTCGGGCCTACGATCTGTTGCAGACAACGGACCATCGTCGAGACAAACCGAGGACACATGACTTCGAACGCCTTCTCCTCCGCCCTGGGCGCCCTCTCGGGCCTGGTCACGGGCGCCGAGGCCGCCGCCGAGAACGGCCACCGCGCCGCCGAGGTGCGCGACGTCATCATCGTCGGCTCGGGCCCGGCCGGGTACACGGCCGCCGTCTACGGCGCCCGTGCCAACCTGCGCCCCCTCGTGTTCGCCGGCTCCGTCACCGCCGGCGGCGCGCTGATGAACACCACCGAGGTCGAGAACTTCCCCGGCTTCCCCGAGGGCATCCTCGGCCCGCAGCTCATGGAGAACATGCAGGCCCAGGCCGAGCGGTTCGGCGCCGAGGTCCGGTACGAGGACGTCGTCTCGGTGGACCTCACCGGCGAGACGAAGACCGTGACCACCGACGACGGCGACACCTTCGCCGCGCGGACGGTCATCCTGGCCAACGGCTCCGAGTACAAGGAGATCGGTCTGCCCGCGGAAAAGACCCTCTCCGGCAAGGGCGTCTCCTACTGCGCCACCTGCGACGGGTTCTTCTTCCGCGACCAGCACATCGTCGTCGTCGGCGGCGGTGACTCCGCCATGGAGGAGGCGACCTTCCTCACGCGCTTCGCCTCCAAGGTCACGGTCGTCCACCGCCGCGACGAGCTGCGCGCCTCGAAGATCATGGCCGAGCGCGCGCTGGGCAACGACAAGATCGAGTTCGCCTGGAACTCCGTCGTCTCCGCCATCCACGGCGAGGACAAGGTCACGGGCGTCACCCTGACCGACACCGTCACCGGGCAGACCCGCGAGCTCGACGCCACCGGCGTCTTCGTGGCCATCGGGCACGTCCCGCGCACCGGCATCCTCACCGGTCAGGTGGACCTCGACGACTCCGGCTACATCAAGGTCGACTCCCCGACGACGCTGACGAACATCCCCGGCGTCTTCGCGTGCGGCGACGCCGTCGACCACACCTACCGCCAGGCGATCACCGCCGCGGGCACCGGCTGCTCCGCCGCCCTGGACGCCGAGCGCTACCTCGCCGTCCTGGACGAGGCGGGCGAGCCCGCGACCGACGCCTCGCAGACCCCGCAGGGCGACGTCCTCGTCTGACCTCGGCCCGGCGGGACGACGCACGCGCGCGTCCTGCCGGTTCGTCACCACCCCACCACCGAACGACCAGGAGAGCCCGTGAGCAACGTCACCGCCGTCACCGACGCCACCTTCGACGCGGAGGTGCTGCAGTCGGACAAGCCCGTCCTGGTGGACTTCTGGGCCACCTGGTGCGCCCCGTGCCGCCAGATGGAGCCCATCGTCGACGAGCTCGCCGCGCAGCACGGCGAGAAGATGAAGTTCGCCAAGCTCGACGCCGACTCCAACCCCGCGACGGTGGGGAAGTACGGGATCGTCTCGATCCCGACGTTCAACGTCTACCAGGGCGGCGAGCTCGTGAAGTCGATCGTCGGTGGCCAGCCCAAGAAGCGCTTCGCCGCTCAGCTCGCCGAGTTCCTCGACTGAGCACCGCCACGCGTCCCTAGGCCGGTAGGGCCTGCGGCCTCGCCGGACGCGCCGCCCCGCCGTCCCGCCCGGCGAGGCGGCGGGGCGTCGGGGCCGCGGACGGTGGCAGACTGCACGGGTCGACCGCGGCACGC
The DNA here is from genome assembly GCF_003814705.1 of Georgenia muralis. NCBI lineage: Bacteria > Bacillati > Actinomycetota > Actinomycetes > Allobogoriellales > Allobogoriellaceae > Georgenia > Georgenia muralis. The sequence continues at coordinate 1,362,955 of NZ_RKRA01000001.1, forward strand.
GCGGCGTCACCGATGCGAGGGGAACCACGATGAGCGCTCAGGGTGCGCAGGCAGGGCAGGGCAGGCACGGCAGGGGCGTTGCCGCTGCTGCCGCCGCCGCCCGCGCCGGCACCCGCCTGGACCCCTGGTTCGCCAGCTATGCCGAGCGTGCGCACGGCATGCGCGCCTCCGAGGTGCGCTCGCTCTTCGCCGTCGCCAACCGGCCCGAGGTGGTCTCCCTGGCCGGGGGGATGCCCAACATCGACGGCCTGCCGCTGGACTTCCTCGCCGAGATGACCGCGAAGCTCCTGCGTGAGCGCGGGGCCCGGGCCCTGCAGTACGGCGGCGGCCAGGGCGAGGAGGAGCTCCGCGAGCAGATCGTGGAGGTCATGCGCTACGACCACGTCCACGCCCATCCCGACGACGTCGTCGTCACCACGGGCTCGCAGCAGGCGCTCGACCTCGTCACCGAGATCTTCGTCGACCCCGGGGACGTCGTCGTCGCCGAGGCCCCGAGCTACGTGGGGGCCCTCGGCGTCTTCCGTGCCTACCAGGCCGACGTGGTCCACGTGCCGATGGACGACGACGGCCTGGTGCCCGAGGAGCTCGAGCGCACCCTCACCGAGCTCGAGCGGGCCGGCCGCCGGGTGAAGTTCCTGTATACGGTGCCCAACTTCCACAACCCCGCCGGCGTGAGCCTCTCCCTCGAGCGCCGCCCCCAGATCGTCGAGATCTGCCGCCGGCACCACGTCCTGGTCCTCGAGGACAACCCGTACGGCCTCCTCGGGTTCGACGCCGACCCGCTGCCGTCGCTCAAGAGCTTCGACTCCGACGCCGTCGTCTACCTCGGCTCGTTCTCCAAGACCTTCGCCCCGGGCTACCGGGTCGGGTGGGCGCTGGCCCCGCACGCGGTCCGTGAGAAGCTGGTGCTGGCGAGCGAGTCCGCGATCCTCTCGCCCACGATGATGGGTCAGCTCTCCATCGCCACCTACCTCACCACGTACGACTGGTACGGCCAGGTCAAGCAGTACCGGTCCATGTACCGCGAGCGTCGCGACGCCATGCTGGGGGCGCTGGCCGAGCACCTCCCGCAGACGCGCTGGACCGTGCCGACCGGCGGCTTCTACACGTGGGTGACGCTCCCCGACGGTCTCGACGCCCAGGCCATGCTTCCCCGCGCCGTCACCAACCTCGTCGCCTACGTCTCGGGCACCGCGTTCTACGCCGACGGGCAGGGCCGGGACCACATGCGCCTGTCGTTCTGCTACCCGACGCCCGACCGCATCCGCGAGGGCGTACGCCGGCTCTCGACGGTCATCCACGCCGAGAGCGAGCTCGTGGACATGTTCGGCACGCACCCGCACGCCCGCCGAGACGACGACGGCGTGGAGACGCCGTCGCCGGACCAGATCTGACGATCGGAGAGCGATGTCCCAGCACACGCACGAGCCCAGCGGCGCGGCAGGCGGCCCGCTGACCGTCGCCATCCTCGCCGGGGGCCTCTCGCACGAGCGGGACGTCTCCCTGCGCTCCGGACGACGGGTCGCCGGGGTCCTGCGCGACCAGGGCGTCCACGTGGAGGTCCTCGACGTCGACTCGTCGCTGATCCCCACCCTGGAGGCCATGCGGCCGGACGTCGTGTGGCCGCTCGTGCACGGCTCCACGGGCGAGGACGGCTCGCTCCAGGACCTCCTGAGCCTGCTCGGCGTGCCGTTCGTGGGCACGGACGCCACGGGCTGCCGGCGCGCGTCGCTCAAGCCGGTCGCGAAGTCGCTCCTCGCCGCCGTGGGGGTCGCCACGCCCGTGCACGTGGCGCTGCCCCAGGCGCTCTTCCGCGAGGTGGGGGCGCAGCGGGTCCTGGCCGCCGTCGTCGCCCGGCTCGGCCTGCCCCTGGTGGTCAAGCCCGCCGGCGGCGGCTCCGCGCTCGGGGTCACCGTGGTCACCGACGCCCGCGAGCTGCCCGAGGCCATGGTCGACTGCTTCGCCTACGGCGACGTCGCCCTCATCGAGCGCGCGGTCTCCGGCACCGAGGTCGCCGTCTCGGTGGTGGACACCGGTGACGGCCCGCGGGCGCTCCCTCCGGTCGAGATCGTCACCGACGGTCCCTACGACTACGACGCCCGGTACAACGCCGGCCGGAGCGAGTACTTCGTGCCCGCGCGGCTCGACGACCCCGGGGCGGCCGCCGTCGCCGACCTCGCGGTCACCGTGCACACGACGCTGGGGCTCCGTCACCTCTCGCGGACGGACATGATCCTCGACGAGGCGGGAACGGCCTGGTTCCTCGACGCCAACGTCGCCCCTGGCATGACCGAGACCTCGCTCTTCCCACAGGCGGCCCAGGCCGCCGGGCACCCCGAGCAGCTCTACCTCGCGATCGTCCGCGCCGCCCTCGCGGGCTGAGCACCCCGCGGGCCCGTCCCGAGGCGGGTTCGCCGCACGCGGGCGGCGACGCCGGCGGTCCCGCCCCACGCGGGACCGGTCCGGCGTCGCAGCTACCGGGCCTGCCGGCGCCGGGTCAGTCCCGGTCCGTCACGAGCTGGGCCTCGCCGGGAGCGAGGACCTCGAGAATCCTGTTGAGGTCCTCGACGCTGGCGAACTCGATGGCGATCCGGCCCTTGCGCTGCCCGAGGTTGACCTTGACCCGCGTGTCGAGCCGGTCCGCCAGCCGGGTCGCGAGGCGGTTGAGCGCCTCGGTGTGCTCCCCGGCCCGGGGACGACGCCGCATCTCCGGTGCCACCGGCTCATCACCAAGGGCGACGATCTCCTCCGTGGCGCGCACGCTGAGACCCTCGGCGACGATCTTCTGCGCCAGGCGCTCCATCGCGCCGCCGTCGGAAAGGCCCAGGAGAGCCCTGGCGTGCCCCGCCGAGAGCACGCCGGCGGCCACCCGACGCTGGACGAGCGGGGGGAGCTTGAGCAGCCGGAGCGTGTTCGAGATCTGCGGACGAGACCGGGCGATCCGCGCCGCGAGCTCGTCGTGGGTGCACCCGAAGTCCTCAAGCAGGGCCTGGTAGGCGGCCGCCTCCTCGAGCGGGTTGAGCTGGGCCCGGTGGAGGTTCTCGAGCAGCGCGTCCCTGAGCAGGTCGCCGTCACCGGTGTCCCGGATGACCGCCGGGACGGTGTCGTTGCCCGCCAGCCGGGACGCGCGCCAGCGACGCTCGCCCATGATGAGCTCGTACCGGACGTCCCCGCCGTCGACCGGCTCCCGCAGGGGGCGGACGACGATCGGCTGGAGGACCCCGACCTCGCGGATGGACGCCGCCAGCTCCTCGAGCTCCTCCTCGTCGAAGACCTGACGGGGCTGCCGGGCGTTACGGACGACCTGGCCGACGGGGATCTCCGCGAAGGTGGCGCCGGGCACCGGGACGAGGCCGTCGATCTCCTCACCGGCCGCCTCGGCGACGGGCTCGGTGACGGCGGCACCCCCGGTTTCTGTCCCCAGATCGGGGGGCGATGAGGCGGCCGTGTCGACGCGTGCCACCGTCGGGTCAGCCGACCCGGCGGCCGGCGTCTCGTCGATGGCCGCGACGCTGCTCGGCCCGGTGCCGTCCGGTTCTGTGCCGGTGCCCCGCTGGGGAGCCGGGCGTCGGGGCGTGCCCTCGGTCGGCACGCTGGACGACGCCGCCCGGCTGACGTTCTTGCTGCCCGGACCGCTGGGGTCGGCAGGGGTCTTGCGACGCGTCGAGCTCTTGGCCTTCGACCGTGCCGACGGCGCCATGAGTGCCCGGGCCGCGGTCTGTGCCGCGGAGGGTCCGCTCGACGGAGCCGGCGGGTCCCCGACCTCGTCACCGGAACCCGCTGTGGCTGGGAAGAAGACGTCGACCGGTCGGGGACTCACCGTCGGAGCAGGTCCCGTCGGGATGAGTGCACCGATGCCTCGGCCCAGCCCCCTGCGCTTCTCCGACATCAGTTCTCCTTCTCGACGGCGGACGCCATCTGGCTGTTGGTGGGGGTCGAGGCGCGCTGAGCGATCTCCTGGGCGGCCTCGAGGTAGGCCAGCGCACCGCTGGACCCACGGTCGTACGTCAGGACGGTCTGCCCGTAGCTGGGTGCCTCGGAGATGCGCACCGACCGCGGGATCGACGCCTCGAGGGTCTCCGCCGGAAAGTGCTCGCGGACCTCGGAGGCGACCTCGTGAGCGAGGTTCGTGCGCTTGTCGAACATCGTCAGGAGGATCGTCGACACGTGTAGATCGGGGTTCAGATGGCCGCGGATGAGCTCGATGTTCTTCAGGAGCTGGCTGAGCCCCTCGAGCGCGTAGTACTCGCACTGGATCGGGATGAGCACCTCCCGGGCGGCGACGAACGCGTTGATGGTGAGCAGACCCAGGCTCGGGGGGCAGTCGATGATGACGTAGTCGACGCGGTCGTCGCCGCTCTCACGACCCAGGTAGGCCTGGATCGCATTCCGCAGCCGGTTCTCCCGCGCCACCATCGAGACGAGCTCGATCTCCGCACCGGAGAGGTCGATCGTCGCCGGAGCCACGAGGAGTCCCGGAATGTCCTTGCACTCCTGGATCACGTCCTCCATCGGCACGTCGTCGATGACGACGTCATAGATGGACGCGACGCCGGCGTGGTGGTCGATCCCCAGGGCGGTCGACGCGTTCCCCTGGGGGTCGTTGTCGATGACGAGGACGTTGAGGCCGCCGGTCGCGAGGGCCGCCGCGATGTTCACCGTGGTCGTGGTCTTGCCGACGCCGCCCTTCTGGTTCGCGACGGTGAGGATTCGCGTCTCGGCCGGCCGTGGGAAGGTCACACCCTGCAGCCTGATGCGCCGACGGGCGTCCTCGGCGAGCTGTGCCGCCAGGGGCGTGGTCTCGTCGGCGTCCGGCACGGAGCGGAGGAGTGCGCTCCTGCGCCGGTCGTCACCGCTCTGACCTGCGTTGATGCCATCCGGCAGACTTGACTTGTGCTGCTGAGGCACAGCGCCCCCTCCAGTGTGTGACGTGGGTCGGGGCCCATCGTAACGGCGCCGGACGCATCTCCTCGGACCCGGTCGGCGCGTCGTGTTTCACGTGAAACGCGGTGCCGGTCAGGTCCCCGCCGCGTCCGCCGTCAATGACCGGCGCGCAGAGGAGGCGTGCGGCCGGGTGCCGGACGAGGCGCTGCCTCATCTCGTTGAATCTGTTCACCATGGCCGCCCAGCCGCCGTTGCCCGCCGCTCGTCGTCCGCCGAGTACCAGATGTTCCACGTGAAACGCTTGCCTGCACTCTTCCGACACCCCGCTCTCGCCCACCGCCGAGGGTTTCCAGATGGCCCGTCGGGGAGGGCGTGGGCGGGATGACCCCGCCGTCGAGTGCGCCGATTGCTGCATCATTCTTGCCGAATCGGTCAGGCGTGGGGATGGAGCCAGGCTCCAGAGCGGGCCCGCCTGTGCCAGCGTCCTCAGGACAGCCTGCCGCCAGGAGTGTCTGCGTCAGGATCTTCTGCCCGCTTTCACGTGAACAGGACGAACGCCCACCGGCGCACAATCATTCGGGCTTCTACCTACCGTTCGGCAGTGCTCGCAGTCTCACGTGAAACGACGGCAGGACACTCGCACATCGTCCAGACCCATATCTGCCGGTCCTCAGATCCTGTGAGGTTCGACGTAATACAGAACGAAAGACCGCCGGTTCGTACCATTCGAGCTTCTGCCTACCCGGCAGCACTGCTGGCAGTTTCACGTGAAACAACGGCGGCTTGCTGGCACAACCTCCGGATCTAAGGATGTCGGTCCGCTGGTCCTGTGTGGTTCCAGGTAAAACCAAGACGAAGGGAGCCGGGAGTTGCCGGGGTCCATGGCCCAGAAGCCGGGCGTGCCAATCGGAGTTGCTCGGCGCACGCCGAATGATCGTCTACAAGCAGGGCAGAACTCACATCGCGAGGCCCATCGAATTCCACTTCGGAGCGCCAAGCACACCCTCCTTTGGAAATAGGCGAGCTGGAGAGGGGCCGGAAGGTACCAGCAGGGACCGGGAGGGAACGGAAGGGAACGGCAGGGAACGGCAGGGAACGGCAGGGAACGGCAGGGAACGGACCACGCTAAGCCGCAATGTGTGAAATCGGCCTGCCAACGACCGTCACAGTCACACCGGAGGTCCTCGCCGCAGTCGGACGGTGGAGCGAGAGGCCTTGAAGACACCGTTTCACGTGAAACGAGCGCATACCTGAAAGCCCCACCACCGTGCACATCCGGCGAGAGCGGGCGTTCCTAAAGAATCCGTACCGACCGCGCCGCGCACACTCGGTCCGGAGCTCGCCAGATTTGGAGACTCGCCACGACGTTGCCCCCCGCCGTCGTCTCTGTGTCACGGGGGTGCTGCGAAGGCCACGAGCCCCACGTTCCGCATCGCCGGTGCGCCGAACAGGGATATGTCGGCGATCGTCCACCGGCACGGTCCAGCTCCAGTTTCACGTGAAACGCCGGAGTTCTCCGACCCCTCGACTTCCCCCATCGAGGCACATGTGTGATCTCGCAGTCCCCGCGCCATGCTACGGCGCCCGACCAGAAGGGCGACCTGGGCACGCTCACCCAACTGGGCAACCATAGACGCGCCGGCGAGGATGAAGTTTGCCTGGAAGGTATCGTGAACGACGAAGCGACGTGACTCACCCGCGCGTGGCCGGCGAGGGGTCGGCGGGGGGTGAGGCGCTGCTTCGCTGGCACGAGTTCGCACGAGTTCACACGCAAGAGCCCACTCGTTGTGTCGGACGGGCTGACGACTCATACCGCGCAGCACACCAAACCCAACGACCCACACCTTTCGCGTGCCATGCGCCCGCCGGAGATTCCCGGCTCCCGCGCGCTCATAGCACCGTCGTTCCACGTGAAACCCCGTGCCTGTGCACGGGAGAATCGCATAGTTGATCATCGTGACAGCATCGACTTCCGGGGCTTCCCCGCCGCCCGCGCACGTCGCCCCGAAGCCGACGGTGAAGGAACCGGCCACGGCCGACAGTTTCACGTGAAACCCACAGTTTCTGTACGCATGCCACGGCGCGGGAAATACCACGACCCTCGGCGCGGGCTGCTCGAGCGAGGTGAGTTTCGCGACCATCTGGATGTGTACCTCCGACCGATCAGCCGCCCGCCTACCACGCGAGAGCGTTGTCGGTCACCAGGCGCGGGGCCGCCCTCCTGGTGCATCTACCAGCCGCGGGGACAGCATCGACGAAAGCCATCGAGAACCCGCCGCCGGCGGGGCTGAAACGAGGTCCGCCGGGCTTCACGTCAAACCACCCCCCGATCTCTGGCTCCCGGGCGGGGTGCCCCACGGCGAGGCCACGCGGCGCGTACCGCGATCATGACGGCGACACCACGACGCGACCGCTCAGCACGGACCCCGGCCGCATCGTCGGCACCTCGGAGTAGTTGCAGGACGTCGTCCACAAGGACCCAGGCCTCCGACTGCGTGGACATGTCGACGCCTCTGGTCTGCCGGCTCGGCGCGGTGTAACGATCGGGTGGCGGTGCGCCCGCTCGCAGGAACAGCGTCGCGGCCGCGGTGCACCTGCGGACGAACGCCGGGGACCGCCGCAGGCGAACCGACCAGCTATGGTCGGATCGATCGGGGAACTGCATCCTCCAGATCGGCTGCTACCAGCTCCGCGCGTCGACCGGCGTGCTCATCTTCGTGCCGCAGCGAGCCGCACCTGACTGACCCTCCCGCAGAACCGGCCTGCGACGGGGACCTGACCGAACACGACCCACCTGCCCTGACGCGCATTTCACATGAAACCGTGACGGGTAGGCCGGTCGAGCCGCCATTGGCTGTCCGATGCTGGCCTGAGGTTACCGCTCAGGGTCCGGGCTAAATGCGAATGATTCTCAACTACTCCTGGTGACCTGAACGATCCTCGCCGTCGCCTCGAGCGGCAGGCCGGTCACCGTCTCCACCCGTGTCGAGCTCGCGCCCAGCTTGCGCAGGACGTACCGCGCCTCGTGCAGCTCCTCCTCGGCGCGTCTGCCCTTGAGAGCGAGGAGCTCACCGCCTGGACGGACCAACGGCATCGCCCACCGCGCCAGCTTCTCCAGCGCGGCCACTGCACGTGCCGTCACCACGTCGAAGGTCTGCCGGCCGTGAAGCTCTTCCGCCCTGGCGTGATGGATCCTCACGTTGTCCAGGCCGACCTCCTCGGCCACGTCGTCCAGCCACGCGACCCGCCTCTCCATCGGCTCGACGAGGTGCACCGTGGTGTCCGGCCGCATGATCGCCAGCACGACGCCCGGGAACCCCGCTCCAGTGCCGATATCGGCCACCTCGGCGTCGCTCGGGACGAACGCCGAGACGGCGGCGGAGTTCAGCAGGTGCCGCGACCACAGTCTCGGCACCTCGCGCGGGCCGATGAGGCCCCGGAGCTCACCCTCGGCGACGAGCATCTGGGCGAAGTGCTCGATCGGCGCCCACGCGAGGCCGAAGAACGCCCTCAGCTCGTCGGTCGCTCCCTCGGCCTCCTCGACCTGTTCCGACATGCTCGGGAGCTCAGGCGGGACGGATGACGACGTACCGGTTCGGTTCGACGCCCTCCGAGTCGCTGACCAGGCCGGCGGCGGCAACGACGTCGTGGATGACCTTCCGCTCGAACGGGTTCATCGCGGGCAGGGACACCCTCTCGCCCGACGCCCGCACCCGGGCCACCGCGTCGTTGCCGACGGCCGTGAGCTCGGCCTTGCGGGCCTTGCGGTACCCGGCGATGTCGAGCATGAGGCGGCTCCGCTCGCCGGTCTTGGCCTGCACGGCCAGACGGGTCAGCTCCTGCAGCGCGTCGAGCACCTCGCCGTCGTCACCCACGAGGCGCTTGAGCCACCGGCCGCCGTCCTCCTCGGAGACGATGTCGACCGCCGCCCGCCCGTGGTCCACGTCGATGTCGATGTCGCCGTCGAGATCGGCGATGTCGAGAAGCTCCTCGAGGTAGTCCGCGGCGACCTCACCCTCGTCCTCGAGCCGCTTGATCGTCTCGGGCGCTGCGCCCCGCTGCGGGGTCACCTTCTCGTCCTCGCTCACGCTGGTCCTCATCTCGGTTGCGGGTCCGTCGTCGCGGACCGGGATCTGGGAAGTCGGGCCGTCGGGCGGCGCGCTACTTCTTCCTGCCGGGGTTGTGCCCCTTCTTGGCCTGGGCCTGGCGCTTGGCGGCCGCGGCGCGGCGCTGGGCGGCGCGCTCCTCGTACCGCTTCTGCGCGCGCTCGGCCGCGGTGAGTCCGTCCTTGCCCCGGACCTCTCCGTCGTCCTCGGGCGGCGCAGCCGTCTCGCTCTCCTGCTCCTCGGCCGCGGCCTCCTCGGCCCCGCCGCTCCCGGGCACCGCAGCGGCGGCACCGGCCGGCCCGGTCCTCTTCGCCCGGTCCTTGCGCTTGGGCTGGACGCGCTGGCCCGGCGTCGGCTCCGGCTCGACCGTGGTCGCGGACTCCTCCTCCGGCGGGAGGCCCTTCTTCGCGCGCTTGCGTGCCTTGCGCTCCTCCAGGGCCTTGTACGCCTCCGAGCCCGGTGCCGGCTGGCGCCGGATCGTGTAGTACTGCTGGCCCATCGACCACAGGTTCGACACGGTCCAGTAGATGAGGACACCGATCGGGAAGTTCACGCCGGAGAAGGCGAAGACCAGCGGCAGGATGTACAGCAGGAGCTTCTGCTGCCGAGCCATCGGGTTGCTCGGGTCCAGCGCCGACGCCGGCATGTTCTTCATCGTCAGCTGCTTCTGCGTGATGAAGGTCGTCGCGGACATGGCGATGATGAGCAGCACCGTGACGATCTTGACCGTGGTGAGGTCCGACGACAGGAACGTCTCCGAGATGGGCGCGCCCAGCAGCATCGAGCTCTCCGCCTGAGCGGCGAGCTCGAGCGAGAGCGGACCGATGGGGTCCATCTCCCCCCGCGAGATGGGCCCGAGACTGTTGAGCACCCGGAAGAGCGCGAAGAAGATGGGCATCTGCAGCAGCAGCGGCAGGCACGAGGAGAACGGGTTGGTCCCGTGCTTCCGGTAGAGCGCCATCATCTCTTCCTGCATCTTCTGGCGCGACGCAGGGTCGGTCTTGTTCTTGTACTTCTTCTGCAGGGCCTGCATCTCGGGCTGGACGATCTGCAGCCCGCGAGACGCCTTGATCTGCTTGAAGAACAGGGGGATGAGCAGGACCCGGATGACGATCGTCAGACCGACGATGGACAGGATCCAGGCCCACCCCGAACCGCCCGCCATCCCCAGGAGCACGAGCAGGTCGTGCACCCGGACCATGATCCACGCGACCGCGTACATGATCGGGGACAGGATGGTGTCGAAAAAGCCCATGGTGCCTGTGCTCCTAGTGGTCCTTCGGCGCGGCGGACCGCGCCCCCCGTGTGTCTGGTCCGAGGGTACGTGGTTTTCCTGCCTCCGACGGCCCGCGGCCACCGTCTCCCGCCGCCCGGTCGTTGCGCCACCGGCCCCGTGGCGGGACGTGGTCCACCCCGCCGAGGGTCCACGGGTTGCAGCGCAGCACCCGCCAGGCGCCGAGGACGCTGCCCTTGAGCGCACCGTGGCGCCGCAGCGCCGTCACTGCGTAGGCCGAGCACGAGGGGTAGTAGCGGCACGAGGGCGGCAGCCACGGCGAGACGACGGCCTGGTAGCCACGCACGATCGCGATGACGAGCCAGGTCAACGGGTTCCGCGGCTTCTCCTCGGGCAGCTCCTCACCGGCCGGGTGGTCGTGACGGCGGTCGGCCGCGCTCACGGGGTCCCCCCACCCCGACGGCGCTGCTTGCGCCGCGCCGAGCCGAACGCGATGTCGAGGTCCCGGGCGAGCTCGGCGCTCGTGGCCGACGCCGAGGGGGGCAGTGCCCGGACGACCAGGCGGCTGCCCGGCTGGAGCTCCGCCGACCGGTCCCTCAGTAGCGCGCGCAGGCGCCGCTTCACCCGGTTGCGCTCGACCGCACCTCCGACGGCTTTGGGCACGACAAAGCCGACGAGCGCCGCACCCGTGGTGCGGGCGCCCGTCGGCCCGTTGTCGGTGTCACCCTCGCTCAGGTGCAGGACGAGGAGGCTGGTGCCACCGCGCACACCTCTGCGCACCGCGTCGGAGAAGTCCTCCGCTCGACGCATCCGGTGCCGGGGCGGCAGCACCGAGAGCTCAGGCGGAGAGCTCGGAACGCCCCTTGCGGCGACGTGCCGCGAGGATCGCGCGCCCGGCGCGGGTCCGCATGCGCAGACGGAAGCCGTGCACCTTGGCCCGGCGCCGGTTGTTCGGCTGGAAAGTCCGCTTGCTCACGGCAGTACTCCAAAACGGTCGGTGTAGATCAACAAGGGCCCCGCCACGTCCTGGCAGTGCTCGGTGGCCCGTCCCGACCTCCGACGTACCCTCGTGAGGGCACACGCCAGCGACGGTCAGGACGACCAACCCACGGTACGTGAGCACGTCCGGCACGGTCAATCCGGCCCGGGCGCCACATGCGTCACACCCGTCCTCCCCACCCCTGCCCACAGCTGTGGATCCAGCACCCGTCCGCGGGGGGTGCTGAACCGGTCGGCCTCCGGGCGAAACGTCGAGCCTGCGCCGGGAGGTTCTACCCACACTCTGTGGATAAGTATGTGGACGACGTGCGGACGTGCCACACTCGTCGTCTGCCCGACCACCGCGCCAAGGGGACCCTCGTTGCCTGAGACACAACCGATCACGGAGAGCTGGACCCAGGCCGTCGAGCTCCTCAGCTCCCGGGGCGAGATCGGGGGCGCCCAGCTGGCGTTCGTCCGGATGACCCGCCCGCTGGGCGTCATCGACGGGACGATCCTGCTCGCGGTCCCCTCCGACTTCGCCAAGGACTTCCTCGAGACTCGCGCACGGGAGCCGATCACCGACGCCCTCGCCGAGGTCATCGGCGGGACGGTGCGGTTCGCCGTCACCGTCGACCCCACGCTCGAGGAGACCCCGCTCGAGCCGGCGGGCCCGGTCCTGCCCACCGCGGAGGCCCCCCGGACGGCGCCCTCGGCGCGCACACCTGCCCGGGTGCCGTTCGACGACCGACCCCTCCCGCCGCCGGTGCGTTCGGTGGCCGACCGGGGCAGCTCCACGGAGGACCACTCCGTCGACTCCTCCCGGCTCAACCCCAAGTACACCTTCGAGACCTTCGTCACCGGATCGTCCAACCGTTTCGCGCACGCCGCGGCGACCGCCGTCGCCGAGGCTCCTGCCAAGGCCTACAACCCGCTGTTCATCTACGGCGGGTCGGGTCTGGGCAAGACGCACCTCCTCCACGCGATCGGGCACTACGCCCGCAACCTCTACCCGGGCATCCGGGTGCGGTACGTGAACTCCGAGGAGTTCACGAATGACTTCATCAACTCCATCCGGGACGACAAGGCGGAGAACTTCCAGCGCCGGTACCGCAACGTCGACGTCCTCCTCATCGACGACATCCAGTTCCTCGGCGGCAAGGAGCAGACCGTCGAGGAGTTCTTCCACACGTTCAACACCCTTCACAACGACAACCGTCAGGTGGTCATCACCTCCGACGTCCCGCCCAAGCAGCTCAACGGCTTCGAGGACCGGCTCCGCTCCCGGTTCGAGTGGGGGCTGCTCACCGACGTCCAGCCGCCGGACCTCGAGACCCGCATCGCCATCCTGCGCAAGAAGGCGGTCGCCGAGCACCTCCAGGCGAGCGACGAGGTCCTGGAGTACATCGCCTCGCGGATCTCCACCAACATCCGCGAGCTCGAGGGCGCCCTCATCCGGGTCACGGCCTTCGCCAACCTCAACCGTCAGCCGGTCGACCTCTCCCTCGCCGAGATGGTCCTCAAGGACCTCATCACGGACCCGGAGGGCGAGGACATCACGCCGGCGCTCATCATGGGCCAGACGGCGAACTACTTCTCGGTCTCGATCGAGGCGCTGTGCTCGGCCGACCGTTCCCGGGTGCTCGTCAACGCCCGCCAGATCGCCATGTACCTGTGCCGTGAGCTCACCGACCTCTCGCTGCCGAAGATCGGCCAGCTCTTCGGCGGGCGGGACCACACCACGGTGATGCACGCCAACCGCAAGATCCGTGAGCAGATGGCGGAGAAGCGCTCGACCTTCAACCAGGTCACGGAGCTCACGAACCGGATCAAGCAGAAGGCCCGCGGGAACTGACGCCCCAGCCTCTTGGCCCTTGCCCGGACTCCGCGTCACCTGTATAGGAGATTCACAGATGTGCACAACTCTGTGGACAGCGGTGGAGAACCCCCCGCCGACCGGTGGACGACGACACCCCGACCGGTGGACGCGGTCTGGGGACGCTCCGACGATCCACTGCCGGCGGCCTCGACCCACAGACGCGCACACCACGTCGCTCACAGCCCCGTCCGGCACGTGACCTGCGACGACATGACCTTTCCACAGTCTCCACAGGTGCTACGACGATGATGACACCTAGATGATGGGATGGCTGTTGACAACCAACGAGGCACGGACGGGGACCCGCCCACCGAGTACTACACGCCGGTTGTTCGCCTCGCGTAGGGTTGCCCTGCGCCGCGTGCACCCTGCGGCTCGGTCATCGAGAGAAGGTCATCCATCGTGAAGTTCCGGGTCGAACGTGACGTCCTGACCGAGGCTGTGACCTGGACGGCGCGCTCACTGCCGACGCGCCCCCCGGTGCCGGTCCTCGCCGGCGTCCGCCTCGAGGCCACCGCCGACGGCACGCTGACCCTGTCGAGCTTCGACTACGAGGTCTCGGCCCGCTCCGAGGTGCCCGCGGAGGTGGACAGCGCGGGCGTGGTCCTGGTCTCCGGCCGGCTCCTCGCGGACATCTGCAAGTCGCTGCCCGCCAAGCCGGTCGACGTCGACCTCGACGGCACGAAGGTGATCCTCACGTGCGGCGCGTCGCGCTTCACGCTCCTGACGATGCCGGTCGACGACTACCCGGCGCTGCCCGCGATGCCCGACACCACCGGCAGCATCGACGCCGGCGTCCTCACCGAGGCCGTCGCCCAGGTGACCACGGCCGCCAGCCGCGACGAGACCTTGCCGCTGCTCACCGGGGTCCGGGTGGAGATCGAGGGTGAGAAGCTCACACTGCTCGCCACCGACCGCTACCGCCTCGCGATGCGCGAGCTCTCGTGGCACCCGAAGTCACCTGCGATCTCCTCGGTGGCGCTCGTGCGGGCCCGCACGCTCTCCGACGTCGCGAAGTCCATGACCAGCGCGGGCTCGGTCGACGTGGCGCTCGCCGACGACGGTCCCGCGGCTCTCATCGGCTTCGAGGCCGGCGGCCGGCGCACCACGTCCCTGCTCGTGGAGGGCGACTACCCGCCGGTGCGTCGGCTCTTCCCCGACTCCACGACGACCCATGCCGTGGTGAGCACCCACGCCCTCATCGAGGCCGCCCGCCGCGTCAGCCTCGTGGCCGAGCGCAACACCCCCATCCGGCTGAGCTTCTCCGAGGGCCAGGTCGTGCTCGAGGCGGGGCAGGGTGACGACGCGCAGGCGTCGGAGGCCCTCGAGGCCGCCCTCACGGGCGAGCCCATCACCACCGCCTTCAACCCCCACTACCTGCTCGACGGGCTGGGGGCGCTCACCACGCCGTTCGTGCGGATGTCCTTCACCCACCCGAGCAAGCCGGCCGTGATGACCGGTCAGGGTTCGCTCGAGGGCGATGACGACCCCGCCTTCCGGTACCTGCTCATGCCGATCCGGTTCGCCGGCTGATGGGGGACGCCATGCACATCGGGATGGTCGGCCTGGGCCGGATGGGCGGCAACATGGCCGAGCGGCTGCGGTCGGCCGGGATCGAGGTCACCGGCTACGACGTCAACCCGGCGACCTCCGAGGTGACCTCGCTCGCCGAGCTGGTCGCGGCGCTCCCGGCGCCGCGCCGCGTGGTGTGGGTCATGGTCCCGGCCGGAGCGCCCACCGAGGACGCGCTGCACGAGCTCGCGGGCCTGCTGGACGAGGGCGACGTCGTCGTCGAGGGCGGCAACTCCCACTTCGAGGCCGACCGCACCAACGCCGCCGCCTTCGCCGAGCGCGGCGTCGGGTACGTCGACGTCGGCGTCTCGGGTGGCATCTGGGGCCGCGACAACGGCTACGGCCTCATGGCCGGCGGGGCGGCGGAGGACATCGCCCTGCTCATGCCGGTCTTCGACGCGCTGCGCCCGGACGGTCCGCGCGAGGAGGGCTTCGTCCACGCCGGGCCGGTCGGCGCCGGGCACTACGCCAAGATGGTCCACAACGGCATCGAGTACGGCCTCATGCAGGCCTACGCCGAGGGCTACCAGCTCCTCGAGGCCCGCGACGACCTCATCACCGACGTCGGAGCGGTGTTCGCCGCCTGGCAGCGCGGCACCGTGGTGCGCTCCTGGCTCCTCGACCTCATGGTCAACGCCGTCAAGGACGACCCGGGCCTGGACGACATCTCCGGCTGGGTGGACGACTCGGGTGAGGGCCGGTGGACCATCCTCGAGGCCATCGAGAACGCCGTGCCGGTTCCCGTGATCTCCGCGGCGCTGTTCGCCAGGTTCTCCTCCCGGCAGCCCAACTCGCCGGCGATGCGCGCCGTCGCGGCGCTGCGTCAGCAGTTCGGTGGGCACGCCACCCGCCCCGCCGCCGGGGACTCCGCGGCCGACGAGTAGCACCGGCCGGACGGCGACGGGCGCGGTCCCGTTCCCGGCCCGGGCCCGGCACGCGTGATACTGGGACGCGCCGGCCGCTGGGGTCGGCGGCGGTGGCGCGGAGGAGGGCACGGGTGTACGTCTCCGACCTGGCCCTCAACGACTTCCGGTCCTACCGGGAGGTCGTCCTCGCGCTCGATCCGGGCGTGAGCGCGTTCGTCGGCCGCAACGGCCAGGGCAAGACGAACCTCGTCGAGGCGGTCGCCTACCTCTCGACGTTCTCCAGCCACCGGGTCGCCGCGGACGCCGCCCTCGTGCGCCAGGGCGCCCCGGGGGCGGTGGTGCGGGCCAAGGTGGTCCACGGCGACCGGCCCACGCTCGTCGAGCTCGAGATCGTGGCCGGCAAGGCCAACCGCGCCCGGCTCAACCGCTCGCCCGCGCGCACCCGGGACGTCCTGGGCGTGGTGCGCACCGTCCTCTTCGCGCCCGAGGACCTCGAGCTCGTCAAGGGCGACCCGGCCCAGCGCCGACGGTTCCTCGACGAGCTCATGGTGCTCCTGACCCCGCGCCTGGCCGGGGTGCGCGCGGAGTACGAGAAGGTCCTGCGCCAGCGCGGCGCCCTGCTCAAGTCGGCCGGAGCGGCCCGGCGCCGGGGGTCGCGCCCGGACCTGAGCACCCTCGACGTCTGGGACGGCCAGCTCGCCGCCGCCGGGGCGCGGATCGTCGCCGCGCGCGCCGCCCTCGTGGCCACGTTGCGCGGGCCCGTGGCGGCCGCCTACGACGAGGTGAGCGCCGGTCAGGGCACCGCCCGGATCGACTACCGCGCCAGCATCGACGTCGCGGACGACCTGCCCGCGCCGGATGCGTCCGCGCTGGCCGGGGAGACCACCGACGCAGCGGCCGCCCGCGCCGCCGCGGAGGAGCAGGAGCTGGCGCTCACCGACGTCGCCGCGGTCACGGAACGGCTCCTCGACGCGATGGGCCGGCTGCGCGAGCGAGAGCTCGAGCGGGGTGTGTGCCTGGTCGGGCCGCACCGCGACGACCTCATCCTCTCCCTGGGCACCCTGCCGGCCAAGGGGTTCGCCAGCCACGGCGAGTCGTGGTCCTACGCCCTCGCGCTGCGCCTGGCCTCCTACGAGGTGCTGCGCGACGACGACGGCGCACCCTGGGACGGCGACGGCGAGCCCGTGCTCATCCTCGACGACGTCTTCGCCGAGCTGGACTCGCGCCGTCGTGAGCGCCTGGCCACCATGGTGGCCGGCGCACGTCAGGTCCTCATCACCGCCGCCGTGCCCGAGGACGTCCCCGCGGTGCTCGCGGGCGTGCGGTACGAGGTTGCCGAGGGGAGGGTCGAGCGTGGTTGAGCGGCCCGCGGGCGCCGCCACGGACGGTGCCGGGGACGACGCGGGCCTCGGCGAGGACCCCGACGCCGCTGCTCGCGTCGCCCTCAACCGGGCTCGCGACGTCGCCCGCGGGAAGGGTCTCTACCGCGCCCCGCGGCGCCGGCGCGACGGCCGCGCCGAGGAGCCGGCGCCGGCCGGGGCCGACGGCGGGGGCGCCGGGGCAGGTGGGACGGCCGGCAGCACCGGGACGGGCACCGGCACGGGGTGGCGCCGCGGGCCGGGACTCGGCGACGGCATCTCCGGCCCGGGACCGTCCAGGCGCGACCCGCAGCCGCTCGGGGGCCTGACCGAGCTGGTGGTCACCCAGCACGGGTGGCGCCGGTCGATGAGCGTGGGCGGGGTCGTGGGGCGCTGGCGCGAGGTGGTCGGCGACCAGCTCGCCGACCACTGCCAGGTCGAGACCTTCGACGGTGGCGAGCTGGTGGTCCGGGCGAGCTCGACCGCGTGGGCCACCCAGATCCGGCTCCTCCTGCCCCAGCTGGAGCGCCGGCTCGCCGAGGAGGTGGGCGAGGGCACCGTGACCGCGATCGTCGTCCTCGGCCCCGGCGGGCCGAGCTGGAAGCACGGGCGCCGGGCGGTGCGCGGGCGCGGTCCGCGGGACACCTACGGCTGAGCACGCCGACGGCCCTCGAGGGACCTGCCGCCCCACCCCCACCTGTGGAAAAAACCTGTGGATATTCGCGGTTTTCGGCTCAGGCACGGTAGAATTCGATGACCCGTCCGACCGGCGCGCCCGCGCGCCCGAGGGGTCGGACCCGGCCCTTCCCACAGGCTGGCGACGGCTGCGGCGGGCCGCCCTGCCCGCTACCCGAGGAGAGCCCGCGACCGTGGCTGACCACAGTGCTGACGCCGAGACGACCACCGACGTGAAGGCGTCAGGCCAGGGCATCGCGAACGCCGGGGCCGTACCGACGAGCCAGGAGTACGGCGCGGGGAACATCACCGTCCTCGAGGGCCTCGAGGCGGTGCGCAAGCGCCCGGGCATGTACATCGGCTCCACCGGTGAGCGGGGTCTGCACCACCTCGTCTACGAGGTCGTCGACAACTCCGTCGACGAGGCCCTCGCGGGCTACTGCGACCACATCCAGGTCACCCTGCTCGCCGACGGCGGTGTGCGCGTCGTCGACAACGGCCGCGGCATCCCGGTCGACATGCACCCCACCGAGGGCCGCCCCGCCGTCGAGGTGGTCCTCACCGTCCTGCACGCCGGCGGCAAGTTCGGCGGCGGCGGCTACGCCGTCTCCGGCGGTTTGCACGGCGTGGGCGTCTCCGTGGTCAACGCCCTCTCCCGCCGCCTCCAGGTCGAGGTCCGCCGGCAGGGCTTCACGTGGCGGATGGGCTTCGTCGACGGCGTGCCCACCGGCGACCTCGTCAAGGGCGAACCCACCGACGAGACCGGCACCACGGTCACGTTCTGGGCCAGCGAGAACATCTTCGAGACCACCGACTACAGCTTCGAGACCCTCCGCGCGCGGTTCCAGCAGATGACCTTCCTCAACAAGGGCCTGCGGATCACCCTCACCGACGAGCGGTCCGGCGTCACCGACGCCGGCGACGAGATCACCGGCGACGCCGGCGGCACCGACGACGACGCCCGCACCGGGCACCGCGAGGTCTCCTACCTCTACGAGAACGGGCTGCGCGACTACGTCCACCACCTCAACGCGACCAAGAAGGTCGAGCTGGTCCACCCCGAGATCATCTCCCTCGAGGCCGAGGACACCGAGCGCCGGATCTCGGTGGAGATCGCCATGCAGTGGACCTCGGGCTACTCCGAGGCGGTGCACACCTACGCCAACACGATCAACACCACCGAGGGCGGTACGCACGAGGAGGGCTTCCGGGCGGCCCTGACGACGCTGATGAACAAGTACGCCCGCGACAAGGGCCTGCTCAAGGAGAAGGACGACAACCTCACCGGCGAGGACATCCGCGAGGGCCTGACGGCGGTCATCTCCGTCAAGCT
Source organism: Georgenia muralis (assembly GCF_003814705.1). Lineage (NCBI taxonomy): Bacteria > Bacillati > Actinomycetota > Actinomycetes > Allobogoriellales > Allobogoriellaceae > Georgenia > Georgenia muralis. The sequence goes on from NZ_RKRA01000001.1 coordinate 1,381,840, forward strand.
GGGTGAGCCGCAGTTCGAGGGCCAGACCAAGACCAAGCTCGGCAACACCGAGGCCCGCACGTTCGTCCAGAGCCAGATGTACGCCCACCTCGGGGACTGGCTCGGCTCCCACCCGAACGAGGCCAAGGACATCTTCCGCAAGTCCCAGCAGGCTGCCGCGGCGCGGATGGCCGCCCGGAAGGCCCGTGAGGCCACCCGCCGCAAGGGCCTGCTGGAGTCGGCGTCCATGCCCGGCAAGCTCAAGGACTGCTCGAGCCGCGACGCCCGCCTCTCGGAGATCTTCCTCGTCGAGGGCGACTCGGCCGGCGGGTCCGCCGTCCAGGGCCGCGACCCCGAGCACCAGGCGATCCTGCCTCTGCGCGGGAAGATCCTCAACGTCGAGAAGGCGCGGTTGGAGCGGGCCCTGGGCAACCAGGAGATCCAGGCGCTCATCACCGCCTTCGGCACCGGCATCGGCGAGGAGTTCGACGTCACCAAGCTGCGGTACTACAAGATCGTGCTCATGGCCGACGCCGACGTCGACGGCCAGCACATCTCCACGCTGCTGCTCACGCTGCTGTTCCGCTACATGCGGCCCCTCGTCGAGGGCGGGCACGTCTACCTCGCCCAGCCACCGCTGTACCGGCTGAAGTGGACCAACGCCGCCCACCAGTACGTCTACACCGACCGGGAGAAGGACGCCCTCCTGGCCGAGGGCGCCCGGGCGGGACGCCGGCTGCCCAAGGACGGCGGCATCCAGCGGTACAAGGGTCTGGGCGAGATGAACGACCAGGAGCTGTGGGACACCACGATGAACCCGGACACGCGCACGCTGCGCCAGGTGACCATCGAGGACGCCGCGGCCGCGGACGAGATGTTCTCGATCCTCATGGGCGAGGACGTCGAGTCCCGCCGCAGCTTCATCCAGCGCAACGCCCACGACGTGCGCTTCCTGGACATCTGAGCCAGCACCCCCGTCCGGGACGGCCGGCCCGCGCCGTCGCCCCGGTGAACTACCGACGAGAAGGACAGACGTGACCCAGCCACCCGAGGACACCACCCCGGCCGACGACGGCGTCGTCATCCGCGACCGGATCGAGCAGGTCGACCTCCAGCTGGAGATGCAGCGCTCCTACCTCGACTACGCGATGAGCGTCATCGTGGGACGGGCCCTGCCGGACGTTCGGGACGGCCTCAAGCCCGTGCACCGGCGGGTGCTGTACGCGATGTACGACGGCGGCTACCGGCCCGACTCCTCGTTCTCGAAGTGCTCCCGCGTCGTCGGCGAGGTCATGGGGCAGTACCACCCCCACGGCGACACCTCGATCTACGACGCGCTGGTCCGTCTCGTCCAGCCGTGGTCGATGCGCTACCCGCTGGTGGCGGGCCAGGGCAACTTCGGCTCCGCCGGCGACCTGGGTGCCGCCGCCCCGCGGTACACCGAGTGCAAGATGGCGCCCCTGGCGTTGGAGATGGTCCGGGACATCGACGCCGAGACGGTCGACTTCCAGGACAACTACGACGGCCGCAACCAGGAGCCCGTCGTCCTGCCCGCCCGGTTCCCGAACCTGCTCGTCAACGGCTCCGAGGGCATCGCGGTCGGCATGGCCACCCGCATCCCGCCCCACAACCTGCGCGAGGTGGCCGACGGCGTCCGGTGGTTCCTCGAGCACCCGGAGGCCTCGAAGGAGGAGCTCCTCGGCGAGCTCATGCTGCGCATCAAGGGCCCGGACTTCCCCACCGGGGCGCTGGTCCTGGGCCGGCGCGGCATCGAGGACATGTACCGCACCGGCCGCGGGTCCATCACCCAGCGGGCCGTCGTCGAGGTCGAGGAGCTCCAGGGCCGGCAGTGCCTCGTCGTGACCGAGCTGCCCTACCAGGTCAACCCGGACCGGCTCTCCCAGAAGATCGTCGACGGCGTCAAGGACGGCCGCATCACCGGCGTCGCGGACATCCGCGACGAGTCCTCCGGCCGCGCCGGCCAGCGGCTGGTCATCGTGCTCAAGCGCGACGCCGTCGCCAAGGTCGTGCTCAACAACCTCTACAAGCACACCCAGCTGCAGGACAACTTCCCGGCCAACATGCTGGCCCTGGTCGACGGCGTCCCGCGCACCCTGAGCCTGGACGGCTTCGTCCGGCACTGGGTCCACCACCAGATCGACGTCGTCGTCCGGCGCACCCGGTTCCTGCTGCGCAAGGCCGAGGAGCGCATCCACATCCTGCGCGGCCTGCTCAAGGCCCTCGACGCGCTCGACGAGGTCATCGCCCTCATCCGCCGCTCGCCCACCGTGGACGAGGCCAGGGCGGGGCTCGTCGAGCTGCTCGAGATCGACGAGGTCCAGGCCGAGGCCATCCTCACCATGCAGCTGCGCCGCCTCGCGGCCCTCGAGCGGCAGAAGATCCTCGACCAGCACGCGGAGGAGGAGGCCAAGATCATCAGCTTCAAGATCATCCTCGCCTCCCCCGAGCGCCAGCGCGAGATCGTCGGCGAGGAGCTGGCCACCGTCGTCGAGCGCTACGGCGACGACCGGCGCACCACGATCCTGCCGTTCGACGGCGAGATGAGCATCGAGGACCTCATCCCCGAGGAGGACGTGGTCGTCACGATCACCCGCGGCGGCTACGCCAAGCGCACCCGGGTGGACAACTACCGTTCCCAGCGCCGTGGTGGGAAGGGTGTGCGGGGGGCGCAGCTGCGCGAGGACGACATCGTCGACCACTTCGGCGTCACGACGACGCACCACTGGCTGCTCTTCTTCACCAACCTCGGCCGGGTATACCGGGCCAAGGGCTACGAGCTGCCCGAGGGCGGCCGCGACGCCAAGGGCCAGCACGTGGCCAACCTCCTGGCGTTCCAGCCGGGCGAGACGATCGCCCAGGTGATCTCGCTGCGCGACTACGACCAGGCGGAGTACCTCGTCCTGGCCACCCAGCGCGGCCTGGTGAAGAAGACCCGGCTGTCGGAGTACAACACCAACCGCACCGGCGGGGTCATCGGCATCAACCTGCGCGAGGACGCCGAGGGCAACCCCGACCGCGTCGTCGCCGCGCGCCTGGTCGACCACGACGACGACCTCGTCCTCGTCTCCCGCAAGGGCCAGTCGATCCGGTTCACCGCCACCGACGAGGCGCTGCGGCCCATGGGCCGCGCCACCTCGGGCGTGACGGGGATGAAGTTCCGCGGGGACGACGAGCTCCTGGCGATGGACGTCGTCCGTGACGACTCCGAGGTCTTCGTCGTCACCGAGGGCGGGTTCGCCAAGCGCACCGCGGTGGGGCAGTACCGGCTCCAGGGCCGCGGCGGGCTCGGCATCAAGGTCGCCAACCTCGTCGAGGAGCGCGGCGACCTCGTCGGCGCGCTCATCACCGACCCTGACGACGAGGTCCTCGTCATCATGGCCAGCGGCAAGGTGGTGCGCTCGGCCGTCGCCGAGGTCAACCTCACCGGTCGCAACACCCAGGGCGTGACCTTCGCCCGGCCCGACAAGGGCGACCGCATCATCGCCGTGGCCCGGAACGTCGAGCAGAAGGTGGCCCAGGACGCCCACCTGCTCTCCGGCGCGACCGCGGAGAGCCCCGCGGAGGTCGGCGAGGGTGACGGGGTAGTCTCTGACGAGCCCACCGCCGGCACTGGAGGAGACGCATGAGCAGCAGCACGTCCGGCCGCGGCCCAGGCACGCCCCCGCCGCCACCCCCCTCGGACGTGAGGGGCGAGGCGAGGACGTCGACGATGCGGCGCAGCCTGGCCGAGCGCCTCGGGGGGGCAGCCGAGGGCTCCTCCGCCGTTCCTGCCACCGAGCGCGTCACCACCCGCCCGGGCACGTCGGCTCCGTCGGCCGGCTCGGCACCGGCCGCGCCGTCCCGCCCGGGCCCCGCGCCGTCGGCCGCCTCGCCGTCCGCGGCCCGTGCGCCGCGCCCGGCGGCCTCGCGACCGGCCGCGCCGGGCCCGCGCCGCGTGCGTCTGTCCGTCTCGCGGGTGGACCCGTGGTCGGCGATGAAGCTGTCGTTCCTGCTCTCCGTCGCGCTCGGCGTCATGATCGTCGTCGCCGCCGCCGTGGTCTGGTTCGTGCTGGACTCCATGCGTGTCTTCTCCGACGTCGAGGAGCTCCTGGTCTCCATCGGGTCGGAGAACTTCCTCCAGCTCATGGACTACCTCGAGTTCGACCGGGTGATGTCGTTCGCGACCATCGTCGGCGTCGTCGACATCCTCCTGCTGACGGCGCTGGGCACGATCGGGGCGTTCCTGTACAACATCGTCGCGGCGCTGGTCGGGGGCCTGCACATGACCCTCACCGACGACTGAGTGAGACTGCTCACGGGGGGCTTCCCAGGTTTTGGCCGGTCCCCGGCTCTGGGATAGAGTTGCCCGGCGCGCACAGCGCAGCTCCCCGCAGGCCCCTGGCTCGATGGGGCGCGGGCCTATAGCTCAGTCGGTTAGAGCGCTTCCCTGATAAGGAAGAGGTCGCTGGTTCGAGTCCAGCTAGGCCCACCACCCCGGTCACGGGGACGCACCGCCCGGAGGTCATCGTGAAGAGGAAGCTCCTGATCGCGCTCGGCGCCGTCGCCGGCTACCTGGCCTGGCTCAAGGTCCAGCAGGACCGCGAGGAGCGGGACCTGTGGGCCGAGGTCACCGACAGCTTCGGCGAGGAGCCGCCCGCTCGCTAGCACCACCCGCGCCGGTGACGGCGCACCAGGGGCCATGGCGCAATTGGTAGCGCACCTGCTTTGCAAGCAGGGGGTTAGGGGTTCGAGTCCCCTTGGCTCCACCGCAGGCACCAGCCCCGGTTCGTGCACGGGCGGGGACCTGGCAAGGTCACCTGTGCAGGGTCAGAGCCGGCGCGTGGTGAACAAGGTGGAGCCGTGGACCGCGTCCCGCTCCGTGCGGCCGGTCTCGACCGACCCGACCTTGGCCAGCACGCGACGCGACGCGGCGTTCCAGTCCCGGACCGCGGCCCACAGACGTCGGAACCCGGACGACCTCGCCCAGTCCAGGACGGCCGTCGAGGCCTCCGTGGCGTAACCGTGACCCCAGACCCGGCGGAGCAGCTCGAAGGCCAGCTCCGGCTCGTCGTCGGCTCCGCGCCCGTTGGCCACCAGCCCGCAGTAGCCGATGACGTCGCCGGCTGACCTCCGCTCGACCGCGAGCACGCCGGTCGTCGACGGTGGTTGGCGCGCGTCCAGTCCTCAAGCTCGCCGAGCGTGGGGCGTCCGTTCGCATCGATCCGGCGGTGCGGCGGCACCCGCGGGCCACGTTCGGTCCAGAGCTGACGATGGACGGCGGCCTCGGTGACCCGCCAGGGCCGGAGAAGCAGGCGATCGGTCTCGACCTTGGACCTCACCGTCCGGACGCGCTCCACCTGCCATGTCAGCACCTTGTCACCGGTGAGCGGTGGCGACACCGCCGGTCCTGCCGGTCGAGGCTCGGCCGGACGCGACAGCCGGCCTCAGGCGAGCGCCGGACGGGCCGTGTGCCGGGGCAGCAGCCCCCACCGGCCCAGCTCGAGATCCGCCAGGGCCGCGGTGACCGCAGCGTCACCCTCGCGCCAGGACCGCAACGGGTCCGGACCTACGGCACGCAGGCGTTCCGGGGGCTGGTGGGCGAGCGCGCGTAGGGCCAGCAGGTCGGCGCCGCCCGGTGACTCGGCGAGGAGCCGCACGCTGCCGGTGCGACGGGCGTAGTGCAGGCGCAGGCCCGCCCACGGCACGACGACGGCGAGCACCGGGACGAGGGCCGCGAGCAGCGCGAGCACCACGGCGAGCGTCCCGACGAGGTCGACGACGCCGTCGCCGGCCTGGCGCAGCTGCTCGCCGGTGGCGGCGACCCGGTCGAAGGGGTCCTGCAGGCGCGAGCCGACCACGGGCACCCCGGCGGCGGTTGCCCCGGCGTCGGTCATGCCCGACTCGATCGTCGTCCCGACGTCGGCCAGGCGTCGGCCCGGAGCGGTCGCGGCCATGACGGCACCATGCACGGCCCGCGCGAGCAGCACCCACACCACCGTCCACGCCACGACGCCGAGGTCGCCGGCCACCTGCAGCGCGCGGCGGAGGGGCTGTTCGGCGTAGAACGTCATGACCCGTCGCGCCAGGAGTGCACCGGGTCGTAGCCGAGCACGCGCCTCGCCTTGGCGATGGAGAGCAGGGTGTCGTGCTCGCCGATCTCACCGCGCACGGGCACGCCGGGGAACTCGGCGGCGAGCAGCTCGGCGTTGGGCCGGGACATCACGGTGTCCGGAGAGGCGATGACGAAGACGTCGTGCCCCACCGCGTCGTGCTCGAGGGCGCGCAGGACCGCCCGGGCGCCGTCGCGGGCGTCGATGTACCCCCACAGGTTCCACCGGCGGACGGCGGGATCGGCGTCGAAGCCGGGGAAGGCCGCGTAGTCCTCCGGGTCCATGACGTTGGAGAAGCGCAGCGACACGATCTTCAGGGTCGGGTCCCAGCGCGTCAGCTCGCGCGCCATCGTCTCCTCGAGGTGCTTGACGAGGGAGTAGGTGCTCTCGGGGCGGGCCGGGTACTCCTCGTCGACCGGCACGTACGGCGGCGGGACGTCGAACGGCAGCCCGAGGACGGTCTCGGACGAGGCGTGGACGACGTTGGTGATCCCCAGCCGGCGCACCGCCTGGAAGACGTTGTAGGTGGCGAGCATGTTGTTGTGGAACGTCGCGACGTCGCTGCGCAGCCCGGGCGCCGGGATGGCGCCGAGGTGGACGACGGCGTCGACGCCGTCGTGCTGGTCGTCCACGCCCGAGAGCGCGTCGAGCACCTGCCCGTAGTCGGTGAGGTCGACCCGCACGGAGCCCGCACCCCGCTCCCCGGCGACGTCGAGATTGACGACGCTGTGGCCTGCCTCGGCCAGCGTGGTGACGACGGTCCTGCCCAGCTTCCCGGAGCCCCCGGTGACGGCGATACGCATACCGCCATCCTGCCGCGCCGGCCCGGGACGCGCGAGGGCCCCGGCGGCGCGCTGCCGACCGGGGGCCCTCGGACGGGCCTCAGAGCTCGCCGAGCTTGCGGCCCTCCGCGTCGTCGGTGCTCGTCTCGTCGGCCTTCTTCTCCGCGGCGTCGGCCGCGTCCTGCACCGCGTCCGAGCCCTTGTCGGCGGCGTTCTTCGCCTTGCCGCCCGCAGCCTCGGCGGCCTTCTTGGCCGCGTCCCCGGCCTTCTTGGCCGCGGCGCTCGCCTTCTCGACCACGCTCGCGGCGGCCGCTGCTGCGCCGGACGTCGAGGCGGTGCTGCCGGCGGTGGCGCTCGAGCCGGGGGTGGCGACCGTGGTGTCGTCCCAGTACTCCTCCGCCCACGGGTCGTCGATGGGCTGGCTGCGGCGCCAGAGCAGGTAGCCGGTTCCGGCGGCCGCGGTGCCCACGAGCACCCAGCCGAGGGTCTTGACCACGCCGTGGCTCTTCTTCGGCGGCTGCGACAGCGCCTTGCGGGCGGCCTCACCGGCGACGGCAGCCTTCGCGCTGAGGCCGTCGGTCTTCCCGGCGGCCTCCGCGGCGTCGTGCATCGCCTTCGAGACCCGCGGCAGGTAGTCGTCGACGATGCGCTCGTAGGCGTTGTCGACGGCGGGGCGCACCTTCTCGGTGGCGGCCTCGACCTTGGGGGCGGCGACCTTGACCGTGTCACGCCACGCCTTCTCGGCCTTGGGACCGGCCCAGGCGCCGGCGGCCTCGACGCGCGGGCCCGCCCAGTCCTTGCCGTGCTCGGCGAGAAGCTTCGCCTGCTTGCTCGCCAGGTGGGCCTGCTCGCTGACGACGGCAGCGAGCTCGGCCGCCTGCTTGCGGATCCGCTCGGCTTCGATCTCAGCGGTCTTGACCTTGCGCGACATGTGCTCTCCCCTACTTGTCGTCCGTGCAACGGCGCGCGGCGTACGCCCGCGCCCTCTGCAGATCCATCTTGCCCCCAATCGGTCCAACGCGCCCGCGCTTGGCAGGTTCCCCCTCGGTCGACCTCGGCCCACCGCTCGCGCGCGACCTGTGGGCGGTGCGTGCGAGGATCGACCCATGGAAGCGACTCTGCACACCTCCGCCGGCGACATCGTCGTCGAGCTCTACCCCAACCACGCGCCCAAGACGGTCGCCAACTTCACCGAGCTGGCCACCGGGAAGCGCACGTGGACCGACCCGTCGACCGGTGAGGAGACCGACCGTCCCCTCTACGACGGGGTGGTCTTCCACCGCGTCATCCCCAACTTCATGATCCAGGGCGGCGACCCGCTGGGGAACGGCACGGGCGGTCCCGGCTACACGTTCGACGACGAGATCCACCCCGAGCTGAGCTTCACCGAGCCCTACATCCTGGCGATGGCCAACGCGGGCAAGCGCGGCGGCCGCGGCACCAACGGCTCGCAGTTCTTCATCACCACCGCGGCCACCACCTGGTTGCAGGGCAAGCACACGATCTTCGGCAAGGTCGTCGACCAGGCGTCGCGCGCCGTCGTCGACAAGATCGGTGCCACCCCCACCGGCGCGATGGACCGGCCCGTCGAGGACATCGTCATCACCTCCGTCACCGTCTCCGAGTAAGTCCCTCGACGAGCGTGATGCACGGATGAGCCACGACCCCGGGCAGACCGGCACCGAGGTGCCGGTCTGCCCTCGTCACCCCGACGTCGTCGCGTACGTGAGATGCCAGCGCTGCGGACGACCCACCTGCCCGCAGTGCCAGCGGCCCGCCCCCGTAGGGATCCAGTGCGTCGACTGCGTCGCTGAGGCGCGGCGCAACGCCCCGGTCGTCCGCACGGTCCTCGGTGGTCGCGCGCGCGGCGACAAGCCGGTCATCACCGTGACGGTGATCGGCCTGAGCGTCCTGGCGTACCTTTTGCAGATGGTGCTCGGTGGAGCGCTGACCTCCCGGCTGGTGTTCGCGCCGTCGATCGGCTGGGTGGAACCCCACCGGTTCCTCACCTCGGCATTCCTCCACGGCGGTGCCCTGCACCTCGCGGTGAACATGTACGCCCTGTGGATCGTGGGGTCCGTGCTCGAACCGGCGCTGGGTCGATGGCGCTACATCGCCCTCTACCTGCTCTCGGCGATCGGCGGCTCGGTCGCCGTGCTCGTCCTGGCCGACCCCGAGGGCATCTCGTGGATCACCCAGGTCGTCGGCGCGTCCGGGGCGGTCTTCGGGCTGTTCTCGGCCATCTTCCTCGTGATGCGCCGGCTGGGGCGCGACGCCACCCAGATCCTCGTCCTCATCGGGGTGAACTTCGCCCTCGGGTTCTTCATCAGCTCGATCTCCTGGCAGGCGCACCTGGGCGGCGCCGTCATCGGAGCGATCCTCGCCGCGGCCTACGTCTACGCACCCAAGGACCGGCGGACCCTCGTGAGCGTGCTCGCCACGGTGGGGGTCGCGGTCGTCCTGCTCGTCGCTGCGTACCTGAAGTACACGGTGGCCTGACCGGCGGTTCACGGAAGATCCGGCCCTTGGGGATGACCCGGTCTTGGATGATTCGGCCCTGGGGAAGATCCGGCGGCCGAGCGCCGTCGTTGTCGCCCCGTAGGTTGCCCCACGCGAGGCGGTTGCGCCGGTGCGCCGGTGTGCCGGTGTGCCGGGCCGTGCTGCCGCCCTCGGCTCGAGCAGGTCCGGGCGGATTCGGTTGTCCGGGGAGGTTGTGGCGGTGTGGGGATGGTTCGGCGGCTCTGCGCCGTCGTTCTCACCCCGTAGGTTGCCCCAGCGCGAGGCGGTTGTGCCGCTGTGTCGTCCGTCGTCCGGCTCCGCCGTCGTCCGGCCCAGCTTTCGTGAGTCGATGCCGGCGTTGGCCAACCCCCGGCACGGTTCTGCCGGTCCGGCCCGGCGCGAGTGCGTGCCGCCGCGTCCACTGCCGCTGTGGACGGCACATAGCGGTGCGGTTGACCTCTGGGCGCACATCAGAGGCGCTGCTCCATCCGAGCAAACGCTTCCAAGGCCGGCTCAGGGCGACCGCGCGGACCAGATGGTCGCCGCTGGATCGCTGCCCGGCCGTCCGCGCCCGGGCGGGCGCGTCCGTCCACAGGACCACACAAACTACATGCCTGTAGTTCTCCACAGGTATGCGCACAGATGTGGATGACAACCGTGTAACTATCCACACCTGAGTGCACATCGGTGGATAGTGGAGTGTTCCCGAAAAAGTGGACTCGGGGAATTACGCCGCGAGTTCGTTGATGTGTCGTAATCCTAGTTCATACTCTGCTGGTGTCAAATACCCGAGGGTGGAGTGGCGTCGGGCGCGGTTGTAGTACTCCTCGATCCAGGTGAACGTGGCCTTCTTCAGGTCAGTGATGGCCGGCCAGGGGCGGGTGTGGATAAGTTCCTTCTTGTAGGTCGCGAAGAATGATTCCGCGACGGCATTGTCATAGCAGATACCGGTCCGGCCCAGCGAGCGGCGGACATGGTGACGCCGGCAGAATTTGTCGAAATCCTTGGACGTGTATTGCGTGCCGCGGTCGCTGTGAAAGATCACCCCCTTGGGTGGGCGGCGGTGAGCGATGGCCATCTCCAGGGCATCGGTGACCAGCTCGGTGCGCATGTGGTCCGCGAGGGCCCAGCCGATGACCATGCGCGAGTGCAAGTCGATGACGGTGGCCAGGTAGGCCCACCCGTCCCAGGTGCGCACGTAGGTGATGTCCCCGCACCAGCGGGTGTTCGGCTCGGCGGCGGTGAAATCCCGGCCGATCAGGTCCGGGGCGCCCACGGGGTTCTCGCCGGGCACCGTGGTGCGCTTCCAGGCCTTGGGATGGCGGCCCTTCAGGCCCGCGGCGCGCATCAGCCGCCAGACCCGCTTGTGGGAGACCTTGTGGCCGGCGGCCGCCAGGTGGGCGCGCAGGCGCCGCACCCCCGGCCGGCCGTTGAGGTGGTCGTAGTGGTGCTTGATCAACTCGATCAGCTCGGCGTCGGCGACCTCACGGGCCGAGGGGGCCTTGCCGCGCCACTTGTAGTACCCCGAGGTCGACACCCCGAGCTGGTCGCACATGAACGACACCGGGAACGCATTCGAGTCAGCCCAGTCCGCGATCGCAGCAAACTTCACCGCTGGTCTTTCGCGAACCAGGTCGCCACTTTTTTTGCGAACTCCGCCTCCATGCGCAGCCGCTTGTTCTCCTCGCGCAGGCGCTCGAGCTCGGCCCGCTCGTCCTCGTTCAACGGACGCTCGGGCTCTTTCCCCTCGTCCCGGGCCTTCTTCACCCATTTCCCCAATGTCATCTCATGGACGCCGATGCTCCGCGCCACCTCGGCGATCGCTCGGCCATCATTCAGGACCAAACTAACAGCGTTGGCCTTGTACTCCGGGGTAAAGCTGCGACGGGTTGATCCCACGGTCGACTCCCTTCGTTCAGGGAACTCGCGTTACGGACCCCACTGTCCACTTAACCGGGAACGGTCCAATAGTTACACGCCTGTGAGTTTCCCCCAGGTGGGGACAAGGCTGTGGACAGACTGGGCACGGGGTTGGGGAACCACAAGGCCAGGCTGGGGATAAGTGGACGCTGACTGTGGAGATCCCTCGGCCACAGCGCACGGTGGCACCGCCGGCCCGGCCAGCAGTGCCCCAGGGGCTGCGCGGGAACGACGACGGGCCCCGACCGTGTGGTCGGGGCCCGCTCAACTGCCGGGCGCGCCAGGTGCCGGCGCAGGCTCGGCGCCGTCTCAGCGCCAGCGCATCGTCATGAAGAACCCAGTGATCATCACGCCGAAACCGATGGCCAGGTTCCAGTTCCCCAGACCCGGGACGGGCAGGTTGCCCTGCGTGAGGTACGTCAGGACGACCGAGACGAGGCCGAGGACCATCAGCGCCACCATCGTCGGGGCCCACCAGTGCGGGCTCGGGCGGGGGCCGGCGGGCGGCGTGGGGGTGCTGCCCACGGTGTGGCCGGACTTCTTGCGCTTCCTCGACTCGGGCACTGCTCGTCTCCTCACGGCCCCGCACGGGGCACCACTGTCATGCCGGGTGCCCCGGCCGCTTCCGACGGACACGTTCCCGCGGGGGCCGGTCCGTCGCCTACCGTAGTCTCGCACGCGTGTCGTCCGGGGCGGCCCCGGCCACGCGGCACCGGGAGGAGGCGCCGTGGAGCACCACAGCGATCCGCCCGAGCCCGGCGCCGCGGAGCTCGCGAGGCCGCAGCGCCCCCACACGGCGCGACGGCCCCTCCCCACCCTCCTGCGTGCCGGGTCCGTCGGGACCGCCGCGGTCGCCGCGCTCGCGGGTCTGCTCTTCGCCACGGGCGCCCAGATCTTCGCCGGCGACAGCTCACGCGACGCCGCGGACATCACCGACCTCGCACGTGACGAGGCCGAGCGCCTCCTCGAGCTCGAGGAGGACAACGCCGGCCTCCGTGCCGCTATCCAGCCTTACCTCGACGCCGAGCCGGCTCCGACGAGCGAGGGCGGGGGCGCCTTCCTCGCGGCACTGGCAGCCGGGAGCGAGACGGCCGCGGGGCCCGGCCTGCGCGTCGAGCTCTGGGACGCCCCCGTCGACGGCCAGGACTCCGACATCCCCCCGGACGCGCTCGTGGTCCACCAGCAGGACCTCGAGGCCGTCATGAACGCGCTGTGGGCGGGCGGCGCCGAGGCGATGGCGGTGCAGGGCCACCGGGTCGTCTCCACCACCGGCGTGCGCTGCGTGGGCAACGTCCTCCACATCCAGGGCCGGATCTACTCACCACCCTTCCGTGTCGAGGCGATCGGCGACCCCGAACAGCTGCGCACGTCGCTCCTCTCCGCCGAGGGCGTGCAGATCTACCTCCAGTACGTCGACGCCGTCGGCCTGGGTTGGTCGGTCGAGGAGACCGGGCTCGAGCTCCCCGCCTACAGCGGATCCCTGAGCCTGCGCCACGCCGAGGTCATCGAGGAGGGCACCGCATGACCGCACCCGACCGCACGGCCGTCGCCGCCGCCGCGGTTACCCCACCCGAGAGGACGTCGGAGCAGTGAGCAGGATCCTCGTCATCGACAACTACGACAGCTTCGTCTACACGATCGTCGGCTACCTCCAGCAGCTCGGCGCCCGGACCACGGTCGTGCGCAACGACGAGGTGCCCGCACTGGACGGCTTCGACGGGGTGCTCGTCTCGCCCGGACCTGGGGCCCCCAAGGAGGCCGGCGCCTCGATGGAGGTCATCGAGGCGTGCGCCGACCGCGAGCTGCCGATGCTGGGGGTGTGCCTGGGTCACCAGGCGCTCGGCGAGGTCTTCGGCGGCGTCGTGACCCATGCCCCCGAGCTCATGCACGGAAGCACGTCCGTCGTGGAGCACACCGGCGAGGGGGTCTTCGACGGACTGCCGAGCCCGTTCACCGCCACGCGGTACCACTCCCTCGCCGTGGTCCGTGAGACGGTCCCCGACGAGCTGGTCATCACCGCGGCGACCGGCTCGGGCATCGTCATGGGCCTGCAGCACCGCACCCTGCCCCTGCACGGGGTCCAGTTCCACCCCGAGTCGGTGCTCACCGAGGGCGGGCACCGGCTGCTCGCGAACTGGCTCACCACGACCGGCGACGACGACGCGGTGGACCGCTCGCAGGGACTGGCCCCCCTCGTGCGGAGGTAGCCTCAGCCCTCGTCCGCCGGCGCCTCCGTGGGCGGCGCCGTGGTGGGCGGGGCCGTGGTGGGGGGCTCGGTCGTGGGGGGCTCGGTCGTCGGCGGCGCCGTCGTCGGCTCGGGCTCCGGCGGCGCGATCGCCACCGTGAGGGTCACGGTCGTGCCGCGCTCCACGACACCCTCCGGGTGGGACTGCTCCAGGACGGTCCCGGGCGCGAAGTCGCCGGACTCCTGCTCGACGATCCGCACCCCCAGGTCGAGGTCGGAGAGGATCTGCGACGCCTCGGCCTCGGTCCGTCCGGTCAGGCCCGGCAGGTCGACGTTGGCGCTGGCGATGACCAGGTCCACGGTCGTCCCCGGCGGCACCGCCTCGCCGGCGGCGGGTGAGGAGCTGATGACGTCGCCGACGGCGACCGACGCGTCGACGTTCTCCTCGGTCACCCGGCCCCGCTCGAGCTCGGCACGCTGGAGCTCGGCGGTGGCCTGGTCCTGGTCGAGACCGCGCACGTCCGGCACCTCGACCGCGCTCGGGCCGGCCGAGAACGAGACGGTGACCGTCTCGCCCGTCTCGACCTCGGTCCCCACCGCCGGGGTGGCCTCGACGAAGAGCCCCTCCTCCACGGTGTCGGACTGGACCGCCTCCCCGAGGGCGAAGACGAGGCCGTCGGCCTCGAGCTCCTGGCGGGCCTCGACCTGGTCCATCCCGGTGAGGTCCGGGACGGCGACCACGGTGACCGGCGGCGGCTCGTCCTCGCGGGTGACGATGAGGGCGACGATGCCGGCGGCGGCCGCCACGCCCAGCAGGGCGAGCAGCCAGACCCACCACCGCGAGCCGCGGCGGTCCTCGTCCTCGGGCGGCAGGCCGTTGCCGTTTCCGGCGGTCGTGGTGGGCGTGGCGGCGGTCATCGTGCGGGTGGCCGCGGCGGCGCCGAGCGGTGCCGTGGCCGCAGCCGCCCCGGCCGCCGCGCCCGCGGCCCAGAAGGCGGCGGTCGGGGCCTGGACCTGCCCACCGCGGACGGCGGCGAGGAGGTCGGTGCGCATGTGGGCGGCGTCGGCGTAGCGGTCCTCGCGGTCCTTCGCCAGCGACTTCAGGACCACCCGGTCGAGCACCTCGGGGATGTCGGGGGTGATGGTCGACGGCGCTTTCGGCATCTCCCGGACGTGCTGGTAGGCCACGGCGACGGCGGAGTCCCCGGTGAAGGGCGGCTGGCCGGTGAGCAGCTCGAAGAGCAGGCACCCGGTCGAGTACAGGTCCGAGCGGGCGTCGACGACCTCGCCGCGGGCCTGCTCGGGCGAGAGGTACTGGGCGGTGCCCACGACGGCGTGGGTCTGCGTCATCGTCGCGGCCGAGTCCGCGATCGCCCGGGCGATGCCGAAGTCCATCACCTTCACCGCCCCGGTGGGGGTGAGCATGATGTTCCCGGGCTTGATGTCCCGGTGGACGATGCCCTCGCGGTGGGAGTACTCCAGCGCGGACAGGACGCCGGCGACGATCTCCACCGCCTCGTCGATCGGGACGGGGTCCCCGCCCGAGAGGAGGCTCCGGACCGTGTGCCCCTCCACGTACTCCATGACGATGAACGGCACCGTGGTGGTCCGACCGGACGACGACGTGACCTGCTCCTCGCCCGTGTCGTACACCGCCACGATCGAGGGGTGGTTCAGCGCGGCCGAGGACTGCGCCTCGCGGCGGAACCGCGCCTGGAACGTGGCGTCACGGGCGAGGTCGCTGCGGAGCACCTTGATCGCCACGGTGCGCGAGAGCCGGCTGTCGTAGCCGATGTGCACCTCGGCCATGCCGCCGCGTCCGATGAGCTCGCCGACCTCGTAGCGGCCGGCAAGAACGCGCGGGATCTCGTCCACCACTAGTCGTCCTTCTCTGTCGTGCGGATCTGCATCGTGCTCTCGGTCGCCGGCGGGCCGGCGGCGGAGCTCCCGCCCCGGCCCAGCGTACCGAGGGCCAGGAGGGCCAGGGCCACGAGGATCGCCAGGACCACCGCCATGGCGCGCAGCCAGATGCGGTCGGCGGCGACCTCCGTCCAGGTCGGGACGGTCCAGGAGCGCTGCGCCGCGCGGCGCAGCGCGCGGCGGGTGGCCGCCCGGTCCCCGCCGTCCTCGGCGCCGGCACGGGTGCGCGCGGGGTCGTGCGCCGCCGCGGGGGTGGTCGCGGACCGCAGCGTCCCGACCATGACGAGGTCGTCCGGGTGAGGAGCGGGGGCGTCGAGCCACGTCGCCCGTCGGGCTGCCGACGGCGGGGTGAGGGTCGCGGTGCGCGAGGCGCCGGGCGGGGCCGCGGCGGCGGTGCGGACCGCCGGCGGCGGTGCGGGCGGGCCCGCGACGGACGTCGACGACGGTGGGCCGGCGAACGCCGTCGACCCGGGCGGCAGGGGGCGCTCACCGCCGCCACGCCGTGAGTCCGACGGCTCCCCCGGCGCCCCGGCCGTGCGGCCGCCCGGGGTGAGGGGCGAGCGGTCGGAGGCCCGGTGGATCTCGCGTCGACGGGGCAGGGGGTCCTCCGGTGCCCGGGCTCCGCGATCGGCCAGGGGCATCGCGCCGGTCGGCGGGGCGAGCAGGGACCGCCGGACCCGGTCGACGACCGGCTCGCGCCGGGTGCGCCGGGTGGGTGCGGCGCCCAGGTCGGCGGCCACGGTCTCCAGGGCGCGGGCGCACGCCAGCGCCGACGCGGGTCGGGCGGCGGGGTCCTTGGCGAGCATCTGCTCCACGACCGCCCGCAGCGGGGCGGGCACCGTGCCGGGCAGCGGTGGGAGGGGGGTGTTGACGTGGGCGAAGGCGATGTCGACCTGCGTCTCGCCGGTGAAGGGCCGGTGCCCGGCGAGGCACTCGTAGGCGAGGACGCCGAGCGCGTAGACGTCCCCGGCCGCCGTCGCCGGCTTGCCCATGGCCTGCTCGGGCGGGAGGTACTGGGCGGTGCCCATGACCATGCCGGCGGAGGTCATCGGCGCCTGGTTGGCGGCGAGGGAGATGCCGAAGTCGGTGAGCTTGACCTGTCCGCTGGCCCCGATGAGGACGTTGGCGGGCTTGACGTCGCGGTGGACGACGCCGGCGGTGTGCGCCGCGTGCAGCCCCCGGCAGGCCTGGACGAGGATCGGCACGAGGTCGGCCGGGGCGATCCTCCGCTCGCGCTCGAGCAGGTCGGCGAGGGTCTCGCCCCGGACGAGCTCCATGACGAGGTAGCCCGAGCCCTCCTGCTCGCCGTGGTCGAGCAGCATCGCGAGGTTCTCGTGGCGCAGCCCCGCCGTGTTGCGCGCCTCGGCCCGCAGCCGGGAGAGGAAGAGCTCGTCGCCGGCCAGCTCGGCGCGCATGACCTTGGCCGCGACCGTGCGGCCGAGGCGCCGGTCGGTGGCCTCCCACACCTCGCCCATGCCCCCGACGGCGATCCGGGTGGTCAGCTCGTACCGGGCGCCCAGGACCAGCCCGGCCTCGGGCCTCACCGGAGCACCGCCTGCATGACCTCGCGCGCGATCGGACCGGCGTTCGTGCCGCCGTCGCCGCCGTTCTCCACGACGACGGCGACCGCCACCTGCGGGTCCTGCGCGGGGGCGAAGCCGATGAACCACGCGTGGGGGTCGACGCCCTCGGCGTTCTCGGCGGTGCCGGTCTTGCCGGCCACCTCGACCCCCGGGATCTGTGCGGGTCCGCCGGTGCCGTCGGCGACGACCTCGACCATCATCTGGGTCAGCGCCTCGGCGGTCCCGGCCGAGACCGACTCGCGCAGGTCGGTGGGCTCGGTCGTCGAGGCCACCTCGAGGTCGGCCGTGAGCTCGCGCGCGACGAGGTAGGGCTGCATCTGGATGCCGTCGTTGGCGACGGCCGCCGCGACCATCGCCATCTGCAGCGGGGTCACCCGGACGCTCGCCTCGCCGATACCGGACATCGCGAGCTCGGCCTGGCTCTCCGTCTCGGGGTAGCGCGAGGGCGTCACCTCGAGCGGCACGGCGAGCTCGGCGCCGAAGCCGAAGGCCTCCGCCTGCGCGCGCAGGTCCTCCTCGCCCAGGTCCATCGCGGCGAGGGCGAAGGGGGTGTTGCAGGACTGCCGGAAGGCGGCCACCAGCGTCACCTCGCCCGAGCCGTCGCCGCACGCCCGCTGCCCGGGGTTGCGCAGCACCGCCGTCGACTGGGGCAGCTCGAGCTCGGTGGGTGCCTCGACCATGGTCTCGGGGGTGGCGCCCGCCTCGAGCATCGCCGCGGCGGTGATCACCTTGAAGCTCGACCCGGGGGCGTACTGGTCGCCCGCGACGGCCCGGTTGACGAGCGGCTGGGCGGGGTCGGCGCTCAGCTCGGCGAACGCCGTCTCGGCCTCGGTCCGGGAGCGGGTCGCCAGCGCGTTGGGGTCGAAGCTCGGCGTGGAGACCATCGCCAGGATGGCGCCGGTGGCCGGGTCGAGGGCGACGACGGCGCCCTCCCGGTCGCCGAGGCCGGCGATGGCGGCCTCCTGCGCGGCGGGGTCGAGGGTGAGCTCGACGGCGCCGCCCTGCGGCTGGTCGCCCGTGAAGAGGGACTGGATGCGCTCGAGGAGCAGCGAGCTGGAGGTTCCGTTCAGGACGTCGTTCGCGGCGAGCTCGAGACCGGTGATGGAGTTGAAGACCGTGGAGAAGTACCCGGTGACGTGGGCGTACGGCGCACCCGGGTCGTACGAGCGCTGGAACCCGTAGACGTCGTCGACCGGCGTCGAGGTGGCCACCGGCGTGCCGGCGACGACGATCGGTCCGCGGTCCCGGCCGAACTCGCGGTACACGGTGCGCACGTTGCGCCCGTCGGCGTTGAGGTCGGGCGCCTGGAAGAACTGCACCGAGGTCACCGAGACGAACAGCGCCAGGAACATCACGGCGACGACCCCGGCGAGGCGGCGGATCTGGTCGTTCACCGGCGCACCACCTCGGTCGCCTGCCCGTCGTCGGGCCGGTCCGACCCGGGCGCGCGGCCCGCACCCGGCCTGCGGGCCCCCCCGGCGGACGCCCCGCCGACCGGGATGACCTCACCCTCGCCCGCGGGAACGGCCGGCAGCGGCGGTGCGGGGCGGCGGGCGGCGTCGGAGATGCGCAGCAGCAGCGCGAGGATGATCCAGTTCGACACCAGCGAGGAGCCGCCGAGCGCCAGGAACGGCATCGTCAGGCCGGTGAGGGGGATGAGGCGGGTGATCCCGCCGACGACGACGAACGCCTGGAAGGCGAGGACGAAGGCGAGGCCGGAGCCGAGGAGCTTGCCGAAGCCGTCGCGCACCCCGATGGCCGCGCGCATGCCCCGCTGCGCCAGGACGAGGTACATGAGGAGGATCGCGAGCAGGCCCGTCAGGCCCAGCTCCTCCCCGAGGGAGGCGACGATGAAGTCGGAGTTCGCGAACGGCACGAGCTGCGGCTCGCCCTCGCCCCAGCCGGTGCCCATGAGCCCGCCCGAGGCCATGCCGAACAGGCCCTGGACCAGCTGGCCCGAGCCGCCGGGGTCGCGGTTGTAGAACTCGGGCTCGAGCGCGTGGAGCCAGACGTCGACGCGGGCCCCGACGTGGGGGAACAGGGCCGCGGCCGCCGCGGCGCCACCGGCGAAGAGGAGCAGGCCGATGAGGACCCAGCTCAGCCGCTCGGTGGCCACGTACAGCATGGCCACGAACAGGCCGAAGAAGAGCAGCGAGGTGCCCAGGTCGCGCTCGAGCACGAGGACGACCAGGGAGACGCCCCAGGCCAGGAGGATGGGGCCGAGGTCGCGGGGCCGGGGCAGCTGCAGACCGAGGAGCTTCGGGCCAGCCAGGGCGAGGTTGTCCCGGTTGGAGACGAGGTAGCCGGCGAAGAAGACCGCGAGGACGATCTTGGCGAGCTCTGCGGGCTGGAAGGACATGCCGAGCAGGCGGATCCAGATGCGTGCGCCGTTGATGTTGACCCCGAGCCCGGGCAGCATCGGCAGCAGCAGGAGCACCAGACCGACGACCATCGCGGTGTAGGTGTAGCGGCGCAGGTGCCGGTGGTCACGCAGGAACCACAGGACCACCATCGCGGCGGTGGCCCCCACGAGCGTCCACAGCATCTGCCGGCTCGCGTTGCCGCCGTCGCCGAGGGCCAGGTCGATCCGGTAGATCATCGACAGCCCGATGCCGTTGAGGGCGACGACGATCGGCAGGAGGACCGGGTCGGCGTACGGGGCGCGCCAGCGCACCACGAGGTGCACGACGAGCGCCAGCCCCGCCAGCGCACCGCCGCGGGTGAGCAGGTCCGGGGGCAGCGTGCCCGTGACGGCGAGGGCGACCTGGGCGTAGGCGCCGAGCCCGACGAGCAGCGCGAGGACGAGCAGCCCGAGCTCCGCACCTCGTCCGGTGCGGGCCCGCTGCTCGGTGACGATCGCCATCAGCCTGCCCCGGTGGTCGCGGACTCGCTCGGACCGGGTTCCTCGGTCGCGCCGGGCTCCGTCGTCGCGCCGGGTTCCGTCGTCGCGGTGGGTTCCGGCCGTCGGGTCGGCTCCTCGACGACGCTGGAGCGCAGGTTCTCCACCACGGTCTCGGCACCGGCGAGGGAGTCACGGGTGATGGGGCTGTCGAGGCGGTCCTGCGCGACCTGGGTGAGGTCGCCGACACGCAGGTCGGTGCGCTCGTGGAGGGTCGCCAGGCGCAGGGACCCGAGCTCCTGCGGGATGCCGCGGTAGATCGCCACGTACTGTCCCGACGGGGCGACGAAGTACTGGGTCTGGGTCCAGGACCACGCGGCCCAGAGACCGCCGGCCACCGCGGCGAGGATCAGCAGGGTCGCGACCACGACGCCGACCCAGCGCCGGCGGACCGGCTCGTCGTCGTCGTTGGCCTCGGCGGCGTCGGGGGAGGCGGCGCGCACGAGCGCGGCGGCTCGGGCGGCGGGACCGTCCCCGCCCCGGGTGGCGCGTCGCCGGTCGGCCGCCGCGGAGCCGACCACCTGCGGGGTGGTGTCCACGCTCTGCCCGGTGGGCAGCACGTCGGCGATGACGACCGTGACGTTGTCCGGGCCGCCCGCGCGCAGCGCGAGGGCGACGAGCTCGTCGGCGCAGGTGCCCGGGTCCTCGACCGTGGCGAGGGTGTCGGCGATGGTCTCGTTGGAGACGACGCCGAAGAGGCCGTCGGAGGCCAGCAGCCAGCGGTCGCCGGCCCGGGTCTCGCGCAGCGACTCGTCGAGCTCGACCTCGCCGTCGTTGTCCCCCAGCGCCCGCAGGATGACGTTGCGCTGCGGGTGGCGCTCCGCCTGCTCCGGGGTGAGGCGCCCGGTCGAGACGAGGTACTGCACGAAGGTGTGGTCGGTGGTGACCTGGGTGAGCGTCCCGTCGCGCAGGAGGTAGGCGCGCGAGTCGCCGATGTGGACCATCGCCAGCTTGTTGCCCGAGCGCAGGATCGCCGTGCAGGTCGTGCCGAGGCCGGCGAGGTCCTCGTCGGCGTCCGAGCGCTCGACGAGCTCGGCGTGGGCCGAGGCCACCGCCCCGCGCAGCAGGTCCAGGAGATCGTCGGCGCCGTGGGCGTCGTCGAGGACGGCGAGGTGCGCGACGGCCACCGAGGACGCGACGTCGCCGCCGGCCGGTCCGCCCATGCCGTCGGCGAGGACGAGGAGGTGGGGGCCGGCGTAGCCCGAGTCCTGGTTGGACGCGCGGACGAGGCCGACGTCGGACCGGGCGGCGAAGCGCATCTGCAGGCTCATCGCGGGGCTCACCGGCGCAGCTCGACGAGGGTCTGCCCGATGCGGACCGGGGTGCCGACCGGCAGCGGCACGGGCTGGTCGAGGCGCTCGCCGTTGACGTACGTGCCGTTCGTCGAGCGCAGGTCCTCCACCCACCAGCCGTCGTCCTTGGGGAAGAAGCGGGCGTGTCGGTTGGAGGAGTAGTCGTCGTCGAGGACGAGCGTGCAGGCAGCGGCCCGGCCGACGAGGATCGACGAGGCGCCCAGCGGGATGGTCGTGCCGGCGAGGGGGCCCTGGGTCACCACGAGCCGGCTCGGGCCGTTGCGGGCCGCCGGCCGGGAGGGCCGGGGCGACGGGCGGCGGGGGCCACGGCCGGGCCCCCGCGGGGTGACCTTGGTGCCGAAGATGTCGTTGCGCAGCACGACCAGGGCCGCCACGACGAAGAGCCACAGCACCAGGAGGTAGCCCACGCGCAGCAGGGTGACGACGAGCTCGCTCATCCGGCGGGGCTCACCGGGCGTCGTCGGCGTCGTCGGCGCCGGTCCAGAACATGATCCGGGTGCGGCCGATCGTGATGGTGTTGCCGTCCACGAGGGTGGCCGCGTCGATGCGGTGGCCCTCGACGAAGGTGCCGTTGGTCGAGCCCAGGTCGGTGGCGATGACGCCCCCGGGGGTCACCCGGATCTCGAGGTGGCGCCGGGAGACACCGGAGTCGTCGACGATGATGTCGGCCTCACTGCCCCGGCCGACGACCGTGACGGGCCCGGTGAGGAGGTAGCGCTGACCGTCGATGTCGACGATGGGGTGGCGCGCGCTCGGGGCGGTCGTCGTCGCGGGGGCGACCGCGCCGCGCCGGGTGGCCGACCGCACGGTGAAGCGGCCGGTCGTCAGGGCCTCGTCCTGCTCGAACGCCACCTCGACCGGGCCGACGAAGGAGTACCGCTGGGACTGGGCGTGCTCGGTGGCTGCGCCGGCCATCTCGTCGGCCAGGGCATCGGCGCCCCACTGGTCGATCTGCTCGAGGTCGGAGGGGGCGAGCTGCACGACGAAGTCGTTCGGCACGACCGTGCGCTCGCGGGAGACCGCGGCGGCGCGCTCGTCCATCTCGCGGCGGATCGCCGAGGCGAGCTCCACGGGCTTGACCTCGCTGCGGAACGCCTTGGCGAAGGCGGTGGAGACGACGTGCTCGACGCCCTTCTCGAAGCGGTCCAGCAGACCCATGGCACCGCTCCTTCCCGCTGTCGGTCGTCCCGCCGGCCGGACGTCCCGGACGGACGTCTCGGCACCGGCACAGGTCCGGCTCGGTCGATCGTAACGAGAAGCCCCCGGATTTCGCGCACCGTGGCGTCCCGGCGCGGCACCGCCGGTGCGTGGTCGCACCAACGACGCTGCCACGGCGCATCGACGACGCTGCCACGGCGCATCGAGCACGGTGCCACGGCGCACCGACAACGTTGCCACGGCGCATCGAGCACGGTGCCACGGCGCATCGACGACGCTGCCACGGCGCATCGAGCACGGTGCCGCGGCGCCATGTCGACGGCGCCACCGGGCCGCTGCCTGACGCCGTCGCGTGTCCGGGATCACGTCACGGCCCGGCGCCCGCGCGTCGGGCGGCAGCGGGCCCCCGTGCTAGTGTTTCCACCGCTGTTCACAGCGCGCGCGAGTGGCGGAATAGGCAGACGCGCACGGTTCAGGTCCGTGTGCCCGAAAGGGCGTGGGGGTTCAACTCCCCCCTCGCGCACAGCAGCAGGCGGCGGGATTCCCGGGTGAACCGGGGGTCCCGCCGCTGTGCATCCTCGGCCTGCCGCAGCGGTGCGTGCTGCGCCGGGCTGCCGCTGGCTCCCCTTGGTCCGGGCGACGGCCCACGGTTCGCTCCATTGGTCCGGGCGACGGCCCACGGTTCGCTCCCTTGATCCACGGACGGTCGCCGCTGGCGCGCATGTCGGCGTCGAAGCGGGTCACTTACCGGGGAGGTATCGGCGGCGGAGGGCCGTCGGATGTGACCCGATCCGTCCGACCTTCCCCGACTCTTCCGCTTGGGTCCCGACAGACGGGCGTCAGCATCGTTCGCCGGGGCGTGCGCGGAGGCGGAGCAACCCTCCGAACCAGCCAACTCGCTCGGGAGCGCGGCCGGGAGCACCCCTTCTTCCAGGTACTGCCAGGACCTCCCCCGGGCGGCCGCACCCGCCTGCCGTGGTGGGGACACGGAGGTGGGCGCGGCACAGACAGACCGGGCGCGCTGAGGTCCGGGAGTTCCTGGCGTCGCGTCGGGCGCGCGTGATGCCCGAACGGGCCAGGGCTGCCCGCGTACGGCGGGACCGGCGCGTCGCGGGCCTGCGCCGGGAGGAGGTGGCGAGCGGGAGCACCTCTGCGCCCTCGCCCTCGCGGCAGGGCCGCCGAAGCGGCGTCGCCGCGTACCGACCACCGTGCGGCCGGCCGCCCAGCAGGTCCTCGACGCGATCACCGACGCCCCCGCGTGGGTGCGCAACGGCCGCCACGACATCGTGGCGATGAACCGGCTGGCCCGGGCCCTCCACGCCCCCGTCCTGGCGGACCCCCGGCGAACACCACCCGGTTCGTCTACCTCGACCCCGCCGCGCGGGACTTCTTCGTGGACTGGGACAGATCGCGAACGGCGCCGCCGCCATGCTCCGCCTCGAGGCCGGCCGCAACCCGCACGACCAGGAGCTCATCGCACTGGTCGGCGAGCTGTCGACCCGCAGCGAGCTCTTCCGGCAGCGATGGGCCTCACAACGTGCAGTTCCACCGCAGCGGCCGCGAGCGCCCGCGGCACCCCGTCGTGGGCGAGCTCGACCTGGACTTCGAGTCGATGGAGCTGCCGTCGGAACCGGACCTCGTGCTCAACGTCTACACCGCCCCCGCCGGGTCGCCCACTGCGGACGCCCTCAGACTCCTCGCCTCCTGGGCGGCCACGCAGGAGGCCGAGGCACTGACGGAGCAGCCCGGCGCCGCGGTGGAGGAGCTCCGCGGCTGAGGCGCGAGCTGCTGTCCATGACCGAGGTCTTCGTCATGCGCGACGTCCTCATCCATGAGCGGCGCGCCTGGTCGTCCCGTCCGCTGACGACAACCACGCCTAGCGGGGCAGGCGGGGGTCGTGCGGGCGCCCCACCGCGAAGGGGACGTCTGGTCAGTGGGCGAGGAAGACGTGGTCAGTGGGCGAGGAAGACGTCGTGCTCGGCGCAGCCGGAGGGGACCTCGACGCCGCCGACGTCGTACGGACCCGTCGGCGCCGGACCGGGGGAGTGCTCGACGACGTACCCGCCGGCGAGCCCGACCGTCTCACCGAGCGTGAAGGTCCCGTAGCCGGGCACGTCCACCGTCAACGGGTCGGTGCCGGCCACCGTCGTCCCGTGCGGCCACACGACAACTGCCCCGCCGGCGCCCAGACACCCCCCGAGCACCTCGAGCTCGCCCGGGAGCAGGGCGTCCATGCCGGCGTCGGCTCGCGCACCGACCAGGACGGCGACGTCGCCGCCGGAGACGACCTCGCCCCCGGCGCCGCCGCACGCCGCGAGCAGGCCCGCCGTGGTGACGACGACGAGCAGGCGCCACGGTCCCGGCCGGGAGCGAACCTCCCACCCGACCGGCGAATCCCGGGTGCCACGCGGTGCGCCGGTGCGATCCTGGGCGTGCGCGCACGGGCCCGGCGGCCGACCGTGCCACGAGGAGGAAGCCATGAGGGAAGAGTCCCACCTGCGCACGCTCGCCGAGACGCTGCGCGACGCGCCGACGGTCCGGCGGGCGTTCGGGGAGGCGCACGAGTCCGACGGCGCCACCGTCATCCCGGTCGCCACGGTGCTCGGCGCCGGTGGCCTCGGGTACGGCTCGGGTGGTCCTGACGCTGGGCCGGCGGCCGGGGAGGGCGGTGGTGGGGGCCACGCCCTGCGTGTCCGACCGCTCGGGGTCTACGTGATCCGCGCCGGTGAGGTCACGTGGCAGCCCGTCACGGATCCGAGCCGGGTCATCCTCGGTGGCCAGGTCGTCGGAGCGCTGGCACTCCTGCTGCTGGCCCGCGCGCTCCGCCGTCGCTGACGGCGCGGCCCATCGCTCGACGGTGGGGGCGGCCCTCGTCGACGTGCCGGTGCGCACGCGCGCCCACCTTTCCGTCCTGTGCATCGGCGCAGGTCAGCGCCGCAGCCTCCGATAACGTGAGTCCTATCTGTCCCCTGAAACCGAAAGAAGCCCTGTGGACATCCTCCTCGGCTCCATCCCGTTGCTCGCCGTGCTCGTCCTGGTTGTTGTCGTCGTCTTCGTCGTGCTCAGGAAGTCGATCCGCACCGTGGACCTCAACGAGGCCCTCGTCATCGTCGGCCGCAACGCCAAGGAGGGGCCCACCGGCAGCCTCGACGCCGTCCCGCCCGCCGGGACGCTCACGGACGGCAAGGGCCCGCGCGTCGTCATCGGCGGCCGTGCGTACGTCAAGCCCTTCGTCGAGTCCGCCACGAAGATCTCGCTCGAGCAGCGCCAGCTCTCCCTCACGGTCGAGGGTGTGGACAAGAACTTCATCGCAGTCTCGGTCAAGGCCTCGGTCCTGTTCAAGGTCCGCGGCGACGTCGACGGCGTCCGGCGCGCGGCGCAGCGGTTCACCAGCCAGCAGGCCAAGCTCGAGGGCCCGCTCCAGCAGTCGCTCGAGGGCGCACTGCGCCCGGTCCTGGGCTCGATGACGGTCGAGCAGATCATCTCCGACCGTCAGGCGCTGCAGGACCGGGTGTTCGAGTCGATCAAGCCGGACCTGTACCAGCAGGGCTTCCACATCGACCTGGTGAACCTCTCCGACATCTCCACCCCGGCCTCGGACTACCTCGCCAACCTCGGCCGGGCGCAGGCCGCGACGGCGCGTCAGGAGGCCGAGGTCAAGGAGGCCGAGGCCCGGCTGGTGTCGGAGACGGCGCAGATCGCCGCGCAGGAGCAGATCGCCGAACGCCAGCGTGACCTCGCCCTCAAGCAGGCCACCATCAAGGCCCAGACGGACCGGGCCGCCGCCGAGGCGGACGCCGCCGGCCAGCTCGCCCGCGCCGAGCAGGAACGGGTCGTGGCGGCGCAGGAGCGCGAGGCCCTGCAGGAGAAGGCCCGGGTGGCCGAGCAGCAGCTCGACATCGACGTGCGCAAGCCCGCCGACGCCGCCGCGTACGCCGCCGCCAAGCAGGCAGAGGGTGAGCGGGACGCCCGCAAGGCCGAGACGGACGCGGCCGCCTACGAGCGCCAGGCGCTCGCCGAGGCAGAGCTCTCCGCCCAGCGCAACGAGGCCGAGGCGATCAAGGCCCGTGGCGAGGCCGACGCCGAGTCGATCCGCGCGCGCGGCCTCGCCGAGGCCGCTGCGACCGAGGCGCAGGCGAAGGCCCTGGCCGAGCAGGGCTCAGCGGTCATCGCGCAGCAGGTCGTCGCGCGGCTGCCCGAGATCATCCGCGCCGCCGCGGAGCCGGTCGGTCAGATCGACAACCTGACCGTCGTCGGGACCGACGGTGCCGGCGCCGTGACGAAGATCGCCGGCCAGGTCTTGGGGGAGGGACAGCAGGTGGTCAAGGCGCTCTCCGGCATCGACCTCGCCCAGGTCGTCGCCTCCCTCGGTGCCCTGCCTGCCGTCGCGGTGAACGGTGCATCCACGGACGGCGCGGCGGTTCCGGGGGACCACTGACGACCCGCCTGCGCCCGGACGGCTCCCGTGAGGAGGCCGTCGTCCGGCCGCACCGGGACCTTTGCCCGGGCGTCGGGCGGCTGATGGTCCCGGTCCTTTCGGGACCTCGGTCCTGACTCCGCCCGGTTTGTCGCTTCTACGTTTATCCCGACAAGAACGCCCGAGCCCCCCGCACCGGCCCGGAGCACATGGAGCGGGACGCCTGATCGGTGGCCCGCACGAAGACGGGAAATCGAATCATGAGCAAGTCCGCTACCAAGATCGCCGGGATCGTCTCGATCATCGCGGGGATCGTCTTCATCGTCGCTGGTGGGGTCACCTGGGGCATCGTGAGCAACCAGCTCGCGGCGGAGAACATCTCCGTGCCGGAGGACTCCTCGATGCTCCCGGGCGACCGCGTCGATGGTCCGTTCTCGGCGTACGCGCAGGCGCAGATCATCAACAAGCACGCGCTGGCCGGGACCGAGGGTCGCACGTACGCCGAGCTGGGTGCGGCGATGGGGGAGGTCGAGGAGGGCTCTGAGGAGCAGCAGGCGCTGCAGGAGCAGCGGACGTCGGTGATGACCGCGTCGTTCCTGCGGGCGTCGTTGTTCACCTCGGTGGTCTCCTACGGTGTCGCCGCCCTGGTGATGGGTCTGGGTGTGCTGTGGATCCTGGTCGGGTGGGCGCTGACCACCCTGCGCACGGCCCCGGCCGCGCCGGTGGTCTCCCAGGACCGCACCCCGGTCACCGTCTGACCACCCCGCACCACGCGCCACGCACCAGGTCTCCAGCACCGGGCGCCACGCACGGTAGTTCCGCAGCACGGCAGCACGTCGTTCCACAGTCACTTCGCCGGAGCCCCCGGCCCCCGCCACGAGGTGAGGGGTCGGGGGCTCCGCCGTGTCCGGGGATCCGCCGTGGGGCCGGTGCATTCTCCGGTCACACCCCTGGCCTGCCGCGGGCGACGTCGACCGGGCGATGCCGACCCGGGCGGGGCCGCCCGTCCGGGTGTGGTCGAACCAGTAGATGGTGGGCGACTCAGGACCTGGCGGGGTGAGCCAGCAGTGCGGGAACCTCGACCTCACCCCGGGACCCTCGATCTCGGCGCGGCCCTGCTGACCGGGCCGGCGCTCGGTCAGCCCGCCGGAACCTCGATGCCCTGCTGACCGGGCCGGCGCTCGGTCAGCCCGCCGGGACCTCGATGCCCTGCTTCTGCGGCCTCGCCCTCAACGGCGGCGGTCGGTCCGAGCTCCTTGTCCCACAGCTGCTCCCGGGTGCAGCCTCAGGCAGGCAGCCGTCTCGCCATGCGAGCGCCCCGGCGGGGCGCGGCTCACGATGCGGGCCGCGGCCCGGCCCTGCCTCGTCCGTTTCGTACGTTTCCTCCACCCATCCAGAGCGGCCGAGAGACCTGGCTCGACGACGCCGCAGCAACCTCCCCGCCTCGCGGGGGCGGGTGCTCACGCCGGGACCGATGGAGGAGAGCCCATGCCTGTGACCACCGACCGACACACCGACGACCGGCCCCGGATCAAGCACGTCCGCGCCCGCGGCGAGTGGGCCGGGAGCTACACGACCCGCCTGAGCGTGCGCGGCTTCGACTTCGTCGCGGCGGAGCCACGCTCCTTCGGCGGGGACGACAGCGGGCCGACGCCGATGGAGTACGTCGCCGCGGCGCTCGCCTCGTGCCTGACCGTCGTCGTCGAGAAGGTGGCCCAGGAGCGCGACCACACCATCCATGCCCTGCACGTGGAGACCGACGCCACCCAGGACGTGCGGGGGTTCGCCGGCACGGCGGACGTGCCGCCGTACTTCTCCCACGTCACCCTCGCCGTGGCGCTCCGCACCGACGCCACCGCCGACGAGGTCGCCGCCCTGCGGGGGGAGGTCCTGCGCCGGTGCCCGGCGTACGGACTGATCGCCGCGGCCGGCGTGCCGGTCGACGACGTCTGGGACGTCACCACGCAGGTCTCCCCCGGCGTCGCCGAGGACCTCACCCCGGGGCCGACCCGATGACGACCGTCGGCCTCTGGACGGTCGGGCTCGCCCTGGCCTACACCGCCTTCCTCGTCCTCGCCGGCCGGGCGGTCCGCGCGCGGGCCGGCGGCGCCGCCAACTACTTCGTGGGCGGACGGAACTTCCGGCCGATCACGGTGGCGTTCTGCATCACCGGCCTGTTCTCGGGGTCCTCGTTCATCGCCATCCTCGAGCTGTCGTACCGCACCGGCGTCTCGGCGGTCTGGTACGGCGTCGCCGAGATCGTCCAGATCACCCTCATCGCCGCCCTGCTCGTGGTTCCGCTGCGCAAGCGGCTCGTCGTCACCATCACCGGCCTCATCGGCGACCGCTTCGGCCGCGCGGCCCGCGCCGTCGGCGGGGTGATCACCGCGTTCACGTTCCCGATGTGGTCCGTCGCGACCGCGATCGCCTTCGCGACCGCCCTGCACGCGGTCACAGGGCTGAGCATCCACGGGTCGGTCATCGCCACGGCCCTGCTGCTCCTGGCCTTTCTCTGGGGCGGGGGCATGCGGTCGGTCGCCCTGACGCAGACGGCCAACGTCGTGGTCTTCGTGGTCATGCTCGCCGTCGGCGCGGCCGCGGTCCTCGTCGGGCCCGGCCTCGGGGCCCTCGCCGACCTGCCCACCACCCATCCCCGGCTCGTCGACCCGTCGGCGGCAGGGGTGACCCTCATCGTCGCCTGGTTCGGCACCTTCGTGGTCAACGTCCTGCTGGCCCAGGCCGCGTTCCAGATGGCGCTGTCGTGCCGGACGCCCGAGGAGGGCCGGAAGGGGCTCGGCTGGGCCGCGGTCATGGCGGTGCCGTTCATCGTCCTGGGCGTCGCGATCGGCGTCGCGGCCGCCGTCACCGTCCCCGGCGAGAGCCTCGGTCTCCTCGGCGTCACCCGGTTCGTCACCGACGCCCTCCCCGCTCCACTCGCAGCCGCGTTCTTCCTCGGCCTGTGGGCGTGCGCGATCGGCTGGGGCGGGCCCTGCCAGTTCTCCGGCG
The DNA here is from genome assembly GCF_003814705.1 of Georgenia muralis. Classification (NCBI taxonomy): domain Bacteria; kingdom Bacillati; phylum Actinomycetota; class Actinomycetes; order Allobogoriellales; family Allobogoriellaceae; genus Georgenia; species Georgenia muralis. Next base: position 1,411,611 of record NZ_RKRA01000001.1, read on the forward strand.
CGACCTCCCTCGGCCGCGACGTCGGCGCCGCGCTCAACCCGCGGGCGAGCGAGGCCGACCTCGTGCGCTACACCCGCTGGTCCCTCGTTCTGCTCACCGCGCTGATGGTGGTCTTCGCGCTGCTGCGCACCGAGCAGTCGGCGTGGTGGAACGTCCTGGCCTGGACGCTGCGCAACGGCGCCACCCTCGCCCCGGTCGCCGCCGTGCTCTTCTGGCCGGTGGCCACCCGCCGGGCAGCGCTGGCGTCGCTGGTGGCCGGGTTCACGACCGGTCTGACCTGGTACCACCTCGGCGGGTGGGACCCCGCGGCGTTCTACCTGGGCATCCATCCCGTGTGGGTGGGGATGGGCCTCAACCTCGTGGTCCTGCTCGCCGTCACCCTCGCCCAGGGCGGCTGGACGCTGTCGGCCGGTACCGCCCGACGGCGCCGGGGCGGCGCCACGGTCGTCGGGGCGGCGGTGGTGCTCGCGGTCACCACGCTGTCCTGGGCGAGCCTGCACCCGCTCGGCCTGACCGGCCTGGCACTGTTCTGTGCCGTGGTGCTCCTCACGGCCGGTGTCTTCCAGCTCACCGTCCCTGCGCTGGCCACGCGCACGTTGCCGGTGCCGCAGGAGGTGCCGCAGGAGCAGACCGGCGGCGGGGTTGCCGGCCTCACCCACGAACGCACGGAGGCGCTGCGGAGATGACGGCACCGACCGAAGCGACGCGCCGGGACGTCGCGCGGGCGGGCCCCGGGCTGCTGGCTGCCGCCCTGGCCGTCGTGGTGGCGGGGGCGGTCCACCGGGTGGTGCCGCAGCTCCCGGCGCTGACGGTCGCCGTCGTGCTCGGGATCCTCACGGCCAACCTCCCGCAGACCGCCCGGCTCGTGGCCGGTGCTCTCGGCCCCGGCCTGGCGGTCGCCAGCAAGCGCCTCATGCGCCTCGGCATCGTACTGCTTGGGCTACGCCTGAGCCTGGGCGAGGTGGCCGAGCTGGGCTGGCGCACCCTCGCCGTGGTGGTCGGCATCGTCCTGGTCACCTTCGTCGGGACCCTCCTGGCGGGGCGGGTGCTCGGCCTGCCGCGGCACGAGAGTCTGCTCGTCGCCACCGGCTTCTCCATCTGCGGGGCCTCCGCGATCGCCGCGATGGGTGCGGTGACGGGGGCGAGCCGTCGGACGACGGTCGTGCCGACGGCGCTCGTGACGCTGTGCGGCACCCTGGCCATCGCCGTGCTTCCCCTGCTCCAGGGTCCGCTCGGCCTCGCCCCGGAAGCGTTCGGCCGTTGGGTGGGCGCGAGCGTCCACGACGTCGGTCAGGTGGTGGCGACCGCGGGGACGGCGGGGACGGCTGCGCTCGCCGCAGCCGTGGTCGTCAAGCTGACGCGCGTGCTCATGCTGGCGCCCATGGTGGCCGGGGTCGCCCTGACGATCCGGGCGCGTCGAGGTGCGGACGACGAGCGCCCGCTGCCCCCGGTCGTCCCGCTCTTCGTCGCCGGGTTCCTCGGCATGATCGCCCTGCGCAGCACGGGTGCTGTGCCCACCGGTGTCCTCGAGGCCGCCGCGCTGGCACAGGACCTGCTCCTGACCGCGGCGCTGTTCGGCCTCGGCAGCGCGGTCCGGGCCGGAGAGCTGCTGCGCACCGGTGGGCGCCCGCTGGTCCTGGCCCTGGTGTCGTGGGCGCTGGTGGCGACCGTGTCGCTGGTCGCGCTCGGCCTCAGCTGAAGGCTCGGACCCCGTCCGCGGTGAGGAGCTCACCGCGGGCGACCGCGAGCTCCAGCCCTGCCGGCGGCAGGCTCGTGCTGGCCTGGAGCAGAGCGGCCGGTACCCCCGCCTCGCGGGCGTACGTCACGGCGAGGTTGCGCCGGACCATCGCCTCCTCGGCCGCCTGCTGGGCCGCGTCGAGCTCGCGCTGCGCCTCGCGGACCCGCTCCAGCGCCCGGACGGCGCCGGGGTCGTCCACGGATCGGCGAGATCGGAGGCCGCCGGGGCGGGAAGCTGATGGGGTGGGCAGGCTCAAGCGGCACGTCGATCCGTTCGGGGGCTCGCGGACGAGGGCCCGCACGCTGACGGTATCCGCGAGCGTCCTGTGGTGGCGAGCTACGCTTCACCGTCGCCGCAAGGGTTGTGCACGGCCGTCGCCTGAAACGACTCACCGCGCCCGGGCCGGTACGCCACCGGCCGCCGGTCTACTTCGAGACGAGCCTCTCGATCCGGTCCAGCACCGCCTCCAGGGCGGCCTCGAACTCCTCCTCGCCCCGGTCCTCGGAGAGCTTGTTCTTCAGCCGGAGGATGTGGGGGTAGCCGGTCAGGGAGGCGTCGCTCGAGCCGACCTCCGTACCGAGCTCCGCACCGACGACGTCGAGCGTCTCCTCGGGCACCGTCTCGCCGCCTCGCTGGGAGACGTCGAGGAGGAGCTGCCCGATGAGGAAGCTGGTGAACGTCCGGTACGCCGTGACGGCCCGGTCGTCGCTGAAACCGTTCCGCCCGAGCACGGCGAGGAAGTCCTCCACCACCTCCAGGCTGCGCAGGGGCGGGCGAAGCCAGGCAGCGGCCGGGTGCCGTGTCGCGATGAGCGGGAAGACGTGCGGATGCTCCATGGCGATCTCCCGCACCGTGTGGGCGAGCCACTGGAGGTAGGTCTGCCAGCCGCCGTGCGGACCCAGGTCGACGTCCTCGGAGAGCTCGAGCCGAGCCGTGACGTCCTCGATCATCGCCTCGAGGAGGTCCTCACGGCCGTTGACGTGGCGGTACAGCGCCATCGCCTCGACCCCGAGGTCGGCCCCCAGCCGGCGCATGCTCAGGGCGGACAGGCCGTCGGCGTCGACCAGGCGCAGCGCTGAAGCGACGATCTGGTCGCGCGTCAACGGGCCGCGTACGGACTGCTCGGTCGGGTCCACGGCGTCGCTCCTCCCGGTCGGGGTGATGAGCTGAGTCCCCAGGGTAGTCCCCGGTCCGGGGGAGTACCGCCACCGGGCGTGGCGGCCGGCCCGGCCGCGTGTCAGCACCACGCGTGCAGTTTACGGCGTACACTTACGGCGTAAACAGTGCCACCGCCACGTGGCACGGTCTGCACCGCCGGTCCGGCGGGACGAGAGGGGAGCCCCATGGCGAGCACCGCACCGCGCATGTCACCTGAGGGTGATGGCAGCGCCTCCGTGCTGCTGCTGCCGGGCCGCACCCGGCTGGTCCTGGCCGGCGAGGTCGACACGAGCCTGGGCGAGGAGCTCACGCGCTCCGTCGCCGAGGTCGAGGACGCCGGCCTGCCGGTCGAGGTGGACGTGCGGCACGTGACGTTCATGGACTCCTCGGTGGTCTCCGCTCTCGCGGGCCTGGCGTTCCGCTACCCGCACCGCCTGGTCTTCATCAAGCCGCCGGACGTCGTCCGGTTCCTCCTCGAGGTGACCAACCTCGGCGAGATGGTCGACATCGTCGACGACGTCCCGTCGGACGATGTCCTGTCGGACACCGGTCAGCAGCCACTGAGCCACTGAGCCGCCTTCACGGCTCGGCGCTCACAGCCGCAGGACCCGGCCGGTCGTGGTGCGGGCCCCGTCTCACAACCGGTGGAGGGTCACCTCGACGCCACCCGGCTCGACCACCGCGGTCATGTAGGTGCAGGTGGGCTCGCGCCGCCGGTCGGTGGGGGAGCCCGGGTTGAGCAGACGCAGGCCGCTGGGGCTGCGGCTGTCCCACGGGATGTGGCTGTGGCCGAAGACGAGGACGTCGGTGTCGGGGAAGGTCACGTCCGCCCGGGTCTCGCGCCCGGTGCGTGGGCCGGTTTCGTGGACGACGGCGAACCGGTGACCCTCGACGGTGGCGCGGGCGACCTCGGGGAGGCGGGCCCGGAGGGCCGGACCGTCGTTGTTCCCCCAGCATCCCAGCAGCCGGCGGGACCGGGCGAGGAGGTCGTCGAGGAGCTCCTCGACGACCCAGTCGCCGGCGTGGACGACGAGGTCGGCCGCCGCGACGGCGTCCCACACGGGGACGGGCAGGTCCTTCGCGCGCCGCGGCAGGTGCGTGTCGGCCAGGAGGAGCAGCCGGGTCGTCATCGACCCAGGGTGGCACGGTGCGGTGACCCGGTGTGGGTGCCGGCTCCTAGCGTGCGGGCGTGGCCATCGACCAGATCCCCCTGCGTGACGCCGCCGTCTCGCTCGGGCCCGAGCAGCACGGGTACCCGGTGACGACCCCGGACCACCCCATCGAGGTCGCCGCCTGGGTGCACACCCGTCTCGGGCACCGCCAGGTCACCGCTGAGGCGGTGGCGTGGACGCCGCGGGCCGCGCGGATCCGCTACCTCGACGAGCACGGCCGCCAGGGTTTCGCCTGGGTGTGGGCGAGCGCGGTGCAGCGACGCTGAGACGACCTGCGGCGCCGGACCACCAGGTCCGGCGCCGCCCGTGCTGCTCCCCTGCCCTACCGGGTCGGGTGGTCGTGCGGGTGGTCGGCCGGGCGCCCGTCGGCCCGGTGCTCGCCGTCGATGCCGTCGTCGACGTGCCGGTCGGTGTCGACGTGCCGGTCGTGGTCCACGTGCCGGGCGTCGTCCACGTGACGGGCGTCGACGGGCCGGGCCTCGTCCGCACGCCGGGTCTCGGCGGCGTGCCGGGCGTCACGGGCGTCGTCCGCCACGCGGGCGCGGTGGCCGGGGTCGAGCTTGTCGGCGCCCTGGAGGTGCTCGTCGGCGCGGTTGCGGACCTCCTGGGCGGCCTCGGCCCGCTCGCGGGCCTCGTGCTCGAGCCGGTCCGCCTCGATGCGGGCACGCTCGGCCTCGACCTCGGCGGCCTTGGCCTCGGTGGCACGTCGACGCGCCTCGATGTCCTCGGCCTCACCCCTGCGGCGCAGCTCGGCGGCCTCGCGGCGGTGCTCCTCGTCCCGCTGCGCGCGCCGCTTGCGGCCCGCCACGACCGCGATGGCGATGACGATCGCCAGGGCGATGACGCCCAGTGCGATCCAGATCCAGACGTTGTCGTTCATGGGGTTCCCTCCGTAACGGGCAATGGCCCCATGGAACCGCGACCTGGGGGTCTCGGCCACCGGAGAGCCCCGTCGTGGCACCTCGGGTCCCGCACCCCGACGCGCCGAACGTCACCTCGCTGCGGTGCCGGCGTGTCAGGCCGGTCGGCGGGCCACCCCGAGGATGGCCGTCACGGTGCGGGCCGAGCGCGCCGCGGCCTCGTCCACCGCCAGATGGAAGTCCTGGTCCGCGGCCGGGCCGCACAGGTCCGAGATGCCCCGGACCGAGAGGAAGGGAACGCCGTAGGAGTGGGCCACCTGGGCCAGCGCCGTCGTCTCCATGTCGGTGCTCAGCGCACGCGGGAAGTCAGCCCGCACGCCGCCGACGGTGGCGGCGGTGACGAAGGAGTCACCGGCCACCATCTCGCCCAGCCGCAGCCGCCCCGGCCGTCCCTGGCTGACGCGGGGGACGACGGGCCCGAGGGTGCGGGCGGCGTCGAGCAGGACCGGGTCGGCCGCGTAGTCGACCGGCATGCCCGGCACCTGCCCTCGGTCATATCCGAAGGCAGTGGCGTCCGCCCCGGCGTAGGTGACCCGCTCGCCGACGACGACGTCCCCCACCTCCACGTCGGCGGCCAGGCCGCCCGCGGAGCCGCCCGAGACGAGTGCGGCGGGTGCCACCCGGCCGAGGGCGTCGACGGCGGCGGAGGCCGCGTTGACCAGGCCGATGCCGCTGCGCACGACGAGCACCCGGAGGTCCCCGACGGTGAGGACCCGGCCGGCTGCGCGACCGGCCTCGTACTCCGGGCCGCTCTCGGTGGCCGCCTCGAGGAAGGGACGCGCCTCCTCCTCCATCGCGACGACGACGACGGCGTCGACCCTCACGCCTCGACCTGGGCCCACTCGTCCCGGCGCGCCAGCATCCGGCGGGCGGCCTCCTGCGCCCCGGCCAGGGTGTGGCTGGCGGCCCAGCCGCACTGCGTCTCGTTGGCGGCGGGCACCTCGGTCGCGGCGACGACGTCGCGCAGCGTGGTCTCGACGAGGTCGAGGACGTCGTCGTAGGGGTGGTCGCCGACGAGCAGGAGGTAGAAGCCGGTCTGGCAGCCCATGGGGGAGAAGTCGACGACGTCGCCGGAGTGGTTGCGCACGTGCTCGGCGAAGGTGTGCTCGAGGGAGTGGACGACCGGCATCTCGAGGTGCTCGGCGTTCGGCTGGCAGAACCGCACGTCGTACTTGGTCAGGACGTCACCGCCGGGCAGGTGCTTGGTGTCGGCCACCCGGACGTAGGGCGCGGCCACCGTGCGGTGGTCGAGGTTGAAGCTCTCGACGTTCATCGGCATGACAGGGCTCCTCGGGCTTGCGGCGGCGGTGGACCCCATCATGATCGCGCAGAACGACCGGGGCGCCGACCTGGCCGCGGCTGCCCTCCTCGCAGACCTCCAGGTCGCCGTCCCCGACCCTCAGGTGGTCCGGCCGGGCGGCAGGCGGGCAGGCTCAGGGCATCGGTGCGCCGGGGCCGGTGAGACCGCTGCCGCGGGCGTCGTCCCCGCCGGGGTGCGGGTCGACGTCGTGGCCGATCTCGCGCTCGACGTCCTGGTCGACGGCGGCGTCGTCGTCCGCGCGCGTCGCACCGATCTCGTCGGCCGCCTGCTCGGCCAGCTCGCGAGCCTCCTTGGCCAGCCGGCCTGCCTCGGTCGTCGGCTCCTCGTTCACGGGTTCCCCTCTCGACGGTGGCGCCACGGCGCCGACACGGCTACGACCGGCAGGTCGGGCCTCCACGACACCTTCGCGCCCCCGCCGGGGAGCCGCAACCGGCACCGGCGAGAACGAGTTTCGTCGTGCTGGGCCCCTGGACCCACACCCTGTGGACACCGGGGCCGCCTTCTCGTCCACAGGCCGGGTCCACCGCCCGCCGACGACCCCGATGTCAGTGGTCGGTGGCAGCGTCGGCCCTGAGTCGCCACGAGGCACGACGGGACGGGAACAGGCTGTCCACAGGCCGTCCCCGCACCCGTCGTCGCCGGTCCACAAGAAGGGGTTCAGGCTGTGGAGGACACGCCCACCGCACGACACGCCAACACTGCATCTTGGGGTACTGCCCACGCCCCACCCCTAGGTGTAGTGTCGAGGAACCACGCAGATCCCGGCGCCGTCCCAAAGCACATCATTGTGATTACGGGCCTGTCATCCGGTGCGTGGCCGTGACGATGCACCAGGAGAAGGAGAACGGCTCGATGAGCATCACCGTCTACAGCAAGCCGGCCTGTGTCCAGTGCGACGCCACGTACCGTGCGCTGGACAAGCAGGGCCTGCCGTACGAGGTCGTCGACATCATGACCGACGCCGAGGCGCTGGAGAGCATCAAGGCGCTCGGGTACCAGCAGGCCCCGGTCGTCTTTGCCGGCGGTGACCACTGGTCCGGCTTCCGGCCCGACAAGATCAGGGCGCTCGCGGCCCAGACGGCCGACGCTGTCGTGGCCTGAGCCATCCACGAGCTTCAGCCGGACCACCGCGACCCGGTGGTCCGGCTGAACACCAAGGTGACCGGCTGCCGGCCGGCGCCGACGAACCGGCGCCGGCGGCGCCGTCCTCAGGGGGCGTGATGGGCATCCTCGTCTACTTCTCCTCAGCGACGAACAACACGCACCGATTCGTGGAGAAGGTCGGCCTCCCGGCCGCCCGGATCCCCCTGCGGGCCGGGGACCCACCGCTGCGGGTCGAGCAGGAGTACGTGCTCGTCGTCCCCACCTACGGCGGCGGCAACGGGCGCGGTGCCGTGCCCAAGCAGGTCATCACGTTTCTCAACGACCCGCACAACCGCTCGCTCATCCGTGGCGTCATCGCCGCGGGCAACACGAACTTCGGTGAGGCGTACTGCATCGCCGGCGACATCGTCGCCGCGAAGTGCCAGGTGCCCTACCTCTTCCGCTTCGAACTACTGGGAACGACTGAGGACGTCACGCGCGTCCGAGAGGGATTGGGGCAGTTTTGGCAGCAACGCTCACAGGTACCGGCGTAGAGGTCACCAGCGCGCCGGAGCTCGACTACCACGCGCTCAACGCGATGCTCAACCTCTACGACGCCGACGGGAGGATCCAGCTCGACAAGGACCGCGAGGCCGCGCGCCAGTACTTCCTCCAGCACGTCAACCAGAACACGGTCTTCTTCCACAACCTGCGGGAGAAGCTCGACTACCTGGTCGAGCAGGGCTACTACGAGGCCGTTGTCCTCGAGCAGTACTCCTTCGAGTTCCTCACCGCGCTGTGGGACTTCGCGTATGCCAAGAAGTTCCGCTTCGAGACCTTCCTCGGAGCGTTCAAGTACTACACGTCGTACACGTTGAAGACCTTTGACGGGAAGCGCTACCTCGAGCGGTTCGAGGACCGCGTCGTCATGGTGGCCCTCACCCTCGCCGCCGGCGACGAGACCCTCGCGCACAACCTCGTCGAGGAGATCATCTCGGGCCGCTTCCAGCCGGCCACCCCGACGTTCCTCAACGCCGGGAAGCAGCAGCGCGGCGAGTTCGTCAGCTGCTTCCTCCTGCGCATCGAGGACAACATGGAGTCCATCGCGCGCGGCATCAACTCGGCGCTCCAGCTGTCCAAGCGTGGCGGCGGCGTGGCGCTGTCGCTGACGAACGTGCGGGAGTCCGGGGCGCCGATCAAGAAGATCGAGAACCAGTCCTCCGGCGTCATCCCCGTGATGAAGCTCCTCGAGGACTCCTTCTCCTACGCCAACCAGCTGGGGGCCCGCCAGGGTGCCGGAGCGGTGTACCTGCACGCGCACCACCCCGACATCATGCGGTTCCTCGACACCAAGCGGGAGAACGCGGACGAGAAGATCCGCATCAAGACCCTCTCCCTCGGTGTGGTCATCCCCGACGTCACGTTCGAGCTCGCGAAGAACAACGAGGACATGTACCTGTTCTCGCCCTACGACGTCGAGCGCGTCTACGGGGTGCCGTTCTCCGAGGTGAACGTCTCGGAGAAGTACCGCGAGATGGTCGACGACGGGCGGATCAAGAAGAAGAAGCTCAGCGCCCGGAAGTTCTTCCAGACGATCGCCGAGCTGCAGTTCGAGTCGGGCTACCCGTACATCATGTTCGAGGACACGGTGAACCGGGCGAACCCGGTCGCGGGCAAGGTCACGATGTCGAACCTCTGCTCGGAGATCCTCCAGGTCTCCACCCCCTCGACCTACAACGACGACCTGTCGTACAACGAGGTCGGGCACGACATCTCGTGCAACCTGGGCTCGCTCAACATCGCCAAGGCCATGGACTCCCCGGACCTCGGCCGGACCGTCGGCACGGCGATCCGCTCCCTGACGGCGGTGTCGGACCAGACCCACATCTGGTCGGTGCCCTCGATCGAGCACGGCAACAACGCCGCGCACGCGATCGGACTGGGACAGATGAACCTGCACGGCTACCTCGCCCGGGAGCGCATCCACTACGGGTCCGAGGAGGGCCTCGACTTCACGAACATGTACTTCTACGCGGTGACGTTCCACGCCGTGACGGAGTCGAACAAGCTCGCCATCGAGCGTGGCCGGGCCTTCGCCGGTTTCGAGGAGTCGAAGTATGCCACGGGCGAGTACTTCGCGAAGTACATCGACCGGGTGTGGGAGCCGCGCACCGAGCGGGTCCGGCAGCTCTTCGCCGAGGCCGGGGTGCACCTCCCCACGCAGGACGACTGGCGCGCCCTGGCTGCCTCCGTCAAGGAGCACGGCATCTACAACCAGTACCTCCAGGCCGTGCCGCCCACCGGGTCGATCTCCTACATCAACAACTCCACCTCCTCCATCCACCCGATCGTCTCCAAGGTCGAGATCCGCAAGGAGGGCAAGATCGGGCGGGTGTACTACCCGGCGCCGTACCTGACGAACGACAACCTCGAGTACTACGAGGACGCGTACGAGATCGGCCCCGAGAAGATCATCGACACCTACGCCGAGGCCACCCAGCATGTCGACCAGGGCCTCTCGCTCACGCTGTTCTTCAAGGACACCGTCACCACCCGCGACGTCAACAAGGCCCAGATCTACGCCTGGCGCAAGGGCATCAAGACGCTGTACTACATCCGGCTGCGCCAGATGGCCCTCGAGGGCACCGAGGTCGAGGGCTGCGTCTCCTGCATGCTCTGACCCACGCCACCCGCGGGACCGACGTCCCGCGGGTGGCCGGCCGCTCGTCGGCCACCCTGCGCCGCCGCGGCCGCGCCGCACCGACAAGACGATCTGCGATGGAGTGAATGACGTGTCCGAGAAGCTGAAGCTGGTCAGCCGGGTCCAGGCGATCAACTGGAACCGGGTCCAGGACGAGAAGGACGTCGAGGTCTGGGACCGGCTGACGGGGAACTTCTGGCTGCCGGAGAAGGTGCCGTTGTCCAACGACATCCAGTCCTGGCACACGCTCGCCCCGCACGAGCAGCTGACGACGACGCGCGTCTTCACCGGGCTGACCCTGCTCGACACCGTCCAGGGCACCGTCGGGGCGGTCAGCCTCATCCCGGACGCGGTCACCCCGCACGAGGAGGCCGTCTACACGAACATCGCGTTCATGGAGTCCGTGCACGCGAAGAGCTACTCCTCGATCTTCTCCACCCTCATCTCCACGCAGGAGATCGACGAGGCGTTCCGGTGGTCGGAGGAGAACGAGAACCTCCAGCGCAAGGCCCGGATCGTCATGGACTACTACCGCGGCGACGACCCCGAGAAGCGCAAGGTCGCCTCCACGATGCTGGAGTCCTTCCTCTTCTACTCCGGCTTCTACGCGCCGATGTACTGGTCCAGCCGGGCCAAGCTGACGAACACGGCCGACCTCATCCGGCTCATCATCCGCGACGAGGCCGTGCACGGGTACTACATCGGCTACAAGTACCAGCAGGCCGTGGCCAAGGCTTCGCCGGCGCGGCAGCAGGAGCTCAAGGACTACACGTTCGAGCTCCTCTTCGAGCTCTACGAGAACGAGGAGCAGTACACCGAGGACCTCTACGACCCCCTCGGCCTGACCGAGGACGTCAAGGCGTTCCTGCGCTACAACGCCAACAAGGCGCTGATGAACCTCGGCTACGAGGCGCTGTTCCCGGCCGACGCGACCGCGGTCAACCCCGCGATCCTCTCGGCGCTGAGCCCCAACGCCGACGAGAACCACGACTTCTTCTCGGGCTCGGGCTCGAGCTACGTCATGGGCAAGGCCGTCGACACCCAGGACGAGGACTGGGAGTTCTGACCCGACCCCACAGAGGTACCGAGGACGCCCTGCCGCCGACGAGGCCGCGGGGCGTCGTCGTGCTCCGGTTGGTCGGGCGTGACCAGCGGACGCGACCCCCCGTCGAGCACCACGCGGAGCCGCCGAGCCCCACGCGGCGCGAGCCGTCGAGCCCCACGTGGCGCGGGGCGGCGAGCCCCACGCGGCGCGAGCCGTCGAGCCTGCACCGCGCCGTCTGACAGGCGGGCGCCGTTTCGCCCCGCCCGCTGATCTTCAATAGCGTGAGCGTGCACGCCTGACCAGCACCGTCTCGACGAGGAGCGCGCCCCCATGGCCCCCACCACCCGCGCCGTGATCGACCTCGACGTCCCCGGGCCCACGATCAGCCGGCACCTCTACGGCCACTTCGCCGAGCACCTCGGCCGGTGCGTCTACGGCGGGTTCTGGGTAGGGGAGGACTCCGAGATCCCGAACGAGCGTGGGATCCGGCTCGACGTCGTCGAGGCTCTGCGCGCCCTGCGCATCCCGAACCTGCGCTGGCCGGGGGGCTGCTTCGCCGACGAGTACCACTGGAAGGACGGGATCGGTCCGCGTGAGGACCGCCCCCGCATGGTGAACACCCACTGGGGCGACGTCGAGGAGAACAACCACTTCGGCACGCACGAGTTCATGGACCTGTGCGAGATGCTCGGCGCCGACCCGTACGTCAACGGCAACGTCGGCTCCGGCACGGTCCGGGAGATGAGCGAGTGGGTCGAGTACCTCACGCGCGACGGCGACTCCCCGATGGTGGCGCTGCGCAGGGCCAACGGCCGGGACGAGCCGTGGAAGGTGCCGTTCTTCGGCATCGGCAACGAGCCGTGGGGCTGCGGAGGCAACATGCGTGCCGAGACGTACGCCGAGCTCGCCCGCCAGTACGGCACCTACTGCCGTGACCACGGCGACAACGTGCTGTACCGCATCGCCGCCGGCGCCGCCGACGACGACTACCACTGGACCGAGACGCTCATGAAGGCCGTGAGCTGCCTGGGCTGCACCCGCGAGCCGAAGCAATTCTTCCAGGGGCTGTCCTTCCACTACTACACGTTCAACGGGCAGTGGGCGGACAAGGGCAGCGCGACCGAGTTCACCGAGGACGAGTACTACGAGACGATGGCGAAGGCGCGCGACGTCGAGCGGGTCATCAAGGGCCACGCCGCCGTCATGGACGTCTACGACCCGGCGAAGCGGGTGGGGCTGATCCTCGACGAGTGGGGCACCTGGTGGAACGTGGAGCCGGGCACCAACCCCGGCTTCCTGTACCAGCAGAACACCCTGCGCGACGCCCTTGTGGCCGCCGTGCACCTCGACGCCTTCCACCGCCACGCCGACCGGCTCGTCATGGCCAACATCGCCCAGACCGTCAACGTCCTCCAGGCGATGATCCTCACCGACGAGCAGTCCGGCGCCCTGGTGCTGACCCCGAGCTACCACGTGTTCGCGATGAACACCGGTCACCACGACGCGACGGCGCTCGACGTGCGACTGCTCGACGGCGTCGCGACGCGCACCGTGTGCACACCGCGCGGCGAGGAGGAGCTCGAGACCCTCTCCGTCTCGGCCTCGACCAAGGACGGCGCGGCGCTGGTGTCGCTGACGAACCTCGACGCCCAGGACGACACCCGGGTTGTCCTCGACCTGCGCGGCCGGGACGTCACCGGGCACCGTGCCCGGATCCTCACCGCCCCGGCCCTGCACGACCACAACACGCCCACGCGCGGTGACGCCGTCGCCCCGCGCGACCACGACGGCGTGCGGACGCACGAGCGTGGTCTCGTCGTCGACGTCCCGGCCCACTCCTACGTCACCGTCCGGCTGGAGCTGGCATGACCGCCGGACCCCCCGCCACCGCCCCCACCGCCGCCAGCACGAGTCCCGCCCCCCGCACGCCCGCCGCCAGCACGAGTCCCGCCGCCGACCCCACGACCACCGGAGCCACGATGACGCACGAGTCCGTCCACGTCCCCGAGGGCGTCCGCCCGGCGCGGTTCCGCCCGTCCGCCGGCGCCTCGTCCGCGCCGTCCGGCAGCCTCGACGGCGAGTGGCGCTTCCGCCTCTTCCCGGAGGCGGAGACCGGCGCAGACCCCGCCGACGACGGCACCGGCTGGGACACCGTGACCGTCCCAGGGCACTGGCAGCTCGCCGGCGCGCCGGACGCCTGGCCCTACGGCCGGCCCGCGTACACCAACGTCCTCTTCCCGATCCCCGTCGACCCGCCCCGCGTGCCGCGGGAGAACCCGACCGGGGAGTACCGCCGCACGTTCGACGTCCCCGCCGCCTGGACATCCGGCGGCCGCGTGGTGCTGCGGTTCGAGGGAGTCGACTCGTGGTTCGAGGTCGCGCTCAACGGTAGCGTCCTCGCCCGCTCGCACGGCTCGCGCCTGCCCACCGAGGTCGACGTCACCGGCGCCGTCCGCGCCGGCGAGAACCTCCTCGCGGTGCGGGTGACCCAGTGGTCGGCCCAGACGTACGTCGAGGACCAGGACCAGTGGTGGCTCGCCGGCATCTTCCGCCCCGTCACACTCGAGCACCGCCCCGACGGCGGGATCGAGCACGTGCGCGTGCACGCCGACTACGACCACACCACCGGCACCGGCACACTGCGGGTGGACGTCGAGGGCGGTCCCGCCCGGGTCACCGTCCCCGAGCTGGGGATCGACGCCGCCGCGGGCGAGGACGTCACGGTCGCCGTCGAGCCGTGGTCGGCCGAGGTGCCGCGGCTGTACCGGGCCACCGTCACGACCGGCGCCGAGACCGTGGGCATCGACGTCGGCTTCCGCCGCGTCGTGATCGTCGACGGCGTGTTCACCGTCAACGGGACCCCGGTCAAGCTCCGCGGCGTCAACCGGCACGAGTTCGAGCCCACCCGCGGGCGCGCCGTCACCCCCGAGACGATGCTCGAGGACGTGCTCCTCATGAAGCGGCACCACGTCAACGCCGTGCGCACGAGCCACTACCCGCCGCACCCGCACTTCCTCGACCTCTGCGACGTCCACGGCCTCTACGTCGTCGACGAGAACGACTTCGAGACCCATGGCTTCGAGCCGCTCGGCTGGCGCGGCAACCCCACCGACGCGTCCGAGTGGGAGCCGCTGCTCGTGGACCGGGTGACCCGCATGGTCCGGCGGGACGCGCACCACCCCAGCATCGTCATGTGGTCCCTCGGCAACGAGGCGGGCACGGGCCGCAACCTCGCCGCCATGGCCCGCGCGATCCGCGACCTCGACCCCACCCGCCCGCTGCACTACGAGGGCGACTGGTCGTGCGAGCACGTCGACGTCTACTCCCGGATGTACGCCACCTCTGAGGAGGTCGCCCTTATCGGTCGCGGCGAGGAGACGCCCCTGCCCGACGGCGGCCTCGACGCGCGTCGTCGTGCGATGCCGTTCGTCCAGTGCGAGTACGCCCACGCCATGGGCAACGGACCTGGCGGCCTGTCCGACTACGACGCCCTCTTCGACGCCCACCCCCGGCTCATGGGCGGGTTCGTCTGGGAGTGGATCGACCACGGCATCACCACCCGCGACGACGACGGCACCGTGTTCGCCGGCTACGGCGGCGACTTCGGCGAGGAGCTCCACGACGGCACCTTCATCGCCGACGGCATGCTCCTGCCCGATCGCACCCCCTCCCCGGGCGTGGTCGAGATGGCGGCGGTCTACGCCCCGGTCCGCGTCGACGTCGACCCGGCGCACCCGGGCGAGCTGACCGTGCGCAACCGGTACGCCTTCCGCGACACTTCGCACGTCCGGCTCGTCTGGTCCCTCACCGCCGACGGTGAGGAGGTCGCCACCGGCGAGCTCGACGAGACCCCGCTCGCGCCGGGGACGTCCCGGACGTTCGCACCTGCGGCGGACCTCCTCGACGGCGTCGACGCGGACCCGCGGGCCGCCCTGTGGTGGACGGTCCGCGCCCTCCAGCGCGACGGTGTGGCCGGCGACGCCGCCTGGGCGTCCCCCGGCACCGAGCTGGGGGCCGGCCAGCTGCTCCTGCGCCCCGCCGGACCGCTCCCCGCGGCGGCCGGGAGCGCGGGTCGCGCGGAGGGCGCCAGCCCGGCTCGAGCGCAGGCCGGGGGTGACTCCGCCGGCGCCCGTCCGGCGCGCACGGACGACGGCGGGTTCACCGTCGGGCCCGTACGCCTGGACCGGTCGGGCCGGCTCGTCGCCATCGGTGAGCGGCGCGTCGGCGTGGCCCGTGTCGACGCGTGGCGCGCCCCGACCGACAACGACGCCCGCACGTCCTGGAACGACCCCATCGGTGACGCGGATGCCTGGGAGCGCGCCGGCCTGACGCGGCTCCACGAGCGGCTCGACACGGTCGGGGTCGACGGCGAGGCGCTCGTCGTCACCGGCCGCACCGCCGGCTCCGCCACCGACTGCGGCCTCGGGGTGCGCTACACGTGGCGCCCGGTGGACGAGCAGGCCGTCGACCTCACGCTCGAGATCACCCCTGAGGGACGCTGGCCCGGGTCCGTCGCCCGCCTCGGTCTGCTCCTCGCGATCGAGCAGCCCGACGCGGGTGACGTCATGGTCGACTGGGTGGGTCTGGGCCCGCTCGAGTCCTACGCCGACTCGGCGAGGGCGGCGCTCGCGGGCCGGTGGCGCCACACCGTGGCCGAGCTGCAGACCCCGTACACCCACCCGCAGGAGAACGGTGCCCGGCGCGGCGTGACCCGAGCCGCGCTCGACCTCGGCGGGGCGACGCTCGGTCTCGAGGCCGGCGGGGTCACGGTGGGCGGCCGGACGGTGCACGGGTTCGAGCTCACCGCCCGCCCGTGGTCCGACCGGGCTCTGGCGGCGGCCGCGCACCCGCACGAGCTCGTTGCTGACGGGATGCTCTGGCTGCACCTCGACGCCGCCCAGCACGGTCTCGGCTCGGCCGCGTGCGGGCCCGGCGTGCTGCCGAACGCGCGCCTCGTGCCCACGCCCGTGAGCCTGGAGGTGCGCCTGACGATCGGCTGAGCGGTGGACTCGGCCGGCGGGCGTAGGCCTGGCCCTCGGCTGAGCCCCGGCCTGGGCCGAGCCCGGCCTCAGCCGAGTCCCTACGTGCCGGAGACCGGCCACACCACCCGGGTGCGCCAGGTGGCGGGGTCGGGGTCGGACTCCGGCCCCGACTCGTAGATCTCCCACATCTCGGCGGAGGCGGTGAGGCCCTTCTCCCCGAGCCAGGTCTCGATGGCCTCGTACGTCTCGTGGAGGGCGTCGTAGCTGCCGGTGTGCACCGCCTCGACGGCACGGCCGGCGGGGAGTGCGCCGCCGGCGATCTCCCCGCCGGAGAACGCCTCCAGCACGGGGAAGCCCGCCTCGACGTCCACGGTCTCGCCGACGGGGCCGCGGTAGCGGGCGTACGGAGCGCCGGCCGGCGCCACGCCCGCCTCCCGCAGGGCCTCGAAGACCTCGTGGAAGGCGTCGTCGAAGAACGCCGGCAGCTCGGTGGTGCGCACCTGCCGGCGAATGCCTGCCGTGAGCTGCTCCGGCTCCTCGATGATCCTGAACTCCGTCACGACCGACCGACCTCCCTCACCAGGCGGGGCCCGGCGCGGACGCCGCCACCACGATCGAACACCCACCGCGAGCCCCGCGTCCAGGGACCCGCGTCCGGAGGACTTCAGCGCGGCGCCATGCGCAGCGCGCCGTCCATGCGGACCGTCTCGCCGTTGACGTAGTCGTGCTCGATGAGTGCCAACGCCAGCTGGGCGAACTCAGCGGGCCGGGCCAGGCGCGGCGGGAACGGCACCCCGGCCGCCAGGCGTGCGCGGTACTCCTCGTCGATCGTGGCCATCATCGGCGTCTCGACGATCCCGGGCGCGATGGTGTTGACCCGGATCCCGTACCGGGCGAGGTCGCGCGCGGCCGGCAGCGTGAGGCCGACGACCCCGCCCTTGGAGGACGCGTACGCGGCCTGTCCCACCTGGCCCTCGTACGCGGCGACCGAGGCGGTGTTGATCACCACGCCGCGCTGACCGCCGTCGTCGGGCTCGGTCGCGGCGATGTGCTCGGCGGCCAGCACGAGCACCGTGAAGGTGCCCACGAGGTTGATCGCCACGACCTTCGCGTACAGGCCGATGTCGTGCACGCCGCGGCGGCCCAGGATCCGTGCGGAGGGGGCGATGCCGGCGCAGCTCACCACGACCCGCAGCGGGGCCGCGCCGCTCGCTGCCTCCGGCGATGGCGGCCCGTACCTGTGCCTCGTCGGTGACGTCCGCGGCGAGGTAGGTGATGCCGGGGTGCGCGGCGCCCTCCAGGGCTGCCGGCAGGTCGAGCGCGTACACCGACGCACCGTGCTCGCTCAGCATCCGCGCCGTCGCGGCGCCCATCCCTGACGCCCCGCCCGTGACGACAGCGGCGACCCCCTTGACCCGCATCGGCAGTCCTCCCTCGACGGCCGGCCCCGTCGCCGGCGCCGCCAGCCTACGGGCGGCGCGGTCAGGCCGGATGTCCCAGCGCGCAGCATCAGGCGTCGGCTCTCGCCGTGGACCGACCACTCGCGCCGTCAGTCGGCTGAGGTACTCGGTCCGGGGGTCGGCGGCGACCCCGTGCCCGGCGGTGATCCGGTGGTCGGTGGTGACCCTGGGGTCGGCGGTGACCCTGGGGTCGGTGGTGACCCTGAGGTCGGTGGTGATGCCGGGGTCGGGGGCGACCCGGGGCTCGGTGGCGATCCGGGGCTCGGTGGTGTTCCGGGGGTGGTGATGGGGGTGGTGCCGGTGGGGGTGCCGTGGCGGTCGAGGAAACGCCAGTGGGTGGGGTGGCGTTCGATGGTGAGGTGTTGGGCGTGGACGTGGTCGTGGTGGTGCCAGCACAGCAGGATGGCGTTGGTGATGTCGGTGGGGCCGTGGTGGGCGTACCACCAGAGGTTGTGGTGGATCTCGCCCTCGCCGGGTGGGGCGTCGCAGCCGGGGTACTGGCAGTGCCGGTCGCGGGCGATGATCGCCCGGGTCTGGGCGGTGGTGAAGAGGCGTTCTTCGCGGCCGACGTCGAGGATCTCGGCGTCGGGGCCGAAGATGACGCGGTGGACGGCGCTGGCGCAGGCCAGGCGTTGGAGCAGGGTGAAGGGGATGGGGGTGTTGTCGGCCAGGGTCGCGGCCTCGATCCCGGCGAGGACACCGGGGTCGAGGTCGGCGGTGATCCGGGCCAGGGCGTCCCCGTCCTCGCCCGCGTCCTCGACGCCGCCCGTGCCGGCGTCACCCCGCCCGGCGCCGCCGGCGCCGCCGGCGCCGCCGGTGCCGTGTGCGGAGGCGGCGACCAGGGCGAGGAGGGTGTCCAGGGTGGTGGTCACGGCCAGGTGGGGGCGGATCCGGGCGGTGGGTTGGAGGGTGCCGGAGTCCAGGGCGAGGTGGGTGAGGCCGTTCAGGGCCGCGGCGCGGCGTTGGGCGGGGGTGCGGGTGTCCCCGGCGGGCGGGACGCCGGTGCGGGCGGTGAGGGCTTCTTTCAGGGCGGTGGCGTTGGCGGTGGCGAGGAAGCCGCGTAGGAGGGACCCGCCGGGGACGTCGGAGATGAACAGCTCCTCACGGTCCAGGTCGTCGGTGTAGGACCGGTCGGCGGCGTCGGGGTCGGTACGGATGGCCCAGTGCTGGACCAGGCGGGTGAACCGGGCCACGTCCAGGCCCATCGCGTGGGTGAGGAGGAAGTCCTCACCCAGCTCGGGGTCGGCCAGCTGCGCCACCCGGGCGGGGGTGTCGGTGGCGTGGCGGATCAGGACCCCGACGTGCTCGTCACTGATCATCCCCGCGGACAGGGCCGTGGCGGTGGCGGGCAGGACCTCGCGCAGGGCCCGGGCGGTACGGACCCGCCGGGCGGCGGTGGCGGGGTGGGCGCCGGTGGTCTGGCGGACCCAGGCGGGCAGGGTCCTGGCCCCGCCGGTGGCCCACCGCCCGTCGGCGTCGACCGCGGCCAGGACCTTGGCCTCCAGGCCGGTGAGGTGACGGCGGACCCGCTCCAAGTCCTGGGCGGTCTGGGCCAGGGCGGTGAACGCCAGCCCGTGCACGTCCAGCTCCGCCAACCCCGCGCACGCGGTCAGCAGGTCGGCGACCCCGGCCGCCAACGCGGTCCCGGGATCGACCACCGCCTCCGCCGCCACCACACACCCCCCAGGGCACACCGCCCCCATTCACGGGGCGTTTCGAATCGACTCCTCTACCCGCCACCAATTTATCGAACGCGCGTACGGGACCGCAATACCTCCGACTCGTGTAAATCAATTTGTGGATAAACGCAGATATCCACAGCTGCCGCTCATGCACAAGTGCGCACCACCGCGATCGCACGTCGCGTGCTCGCTCAGGTGGAACCGCACTGAGACGGGTCACGACGCCGACACCAGGCCACAGGTGGCGTCGCGGCAGGCGCGCCGTTGAGCCCACGGTGCGAAGAATGATGTCGGTCGCGGCCCGAGGAGTGCGGTCAGACCAGACGCGGCGTGGCGAGTGTGCACGGTCGCGGGGTGACGAGTGTGCACGGTCGCGCGCCCATGGCCGCCAAGGTGGAGAGCCATCCGTGATGGGACGACGTCCTCGCATGCTTTCGGGTGCAACTACGGGGTCGGCGCCGCATATCAACGAGCGCGGTGCTGAACTTCTGCGAGACGCAGCGCCGCATTTTCGCGGACGCAGCTCCGGATTCTTGTGGGACGCAGCTCCATTCTCGTGGGATGAAGCTCCGCATTCTTGCGGGACGCAACGTCGAATTTCTGCGGGACACGGTGCCCAGTCCTACGGACGCCCCTGCTGTGCCGGTATCAGAACCGTTCGCTGCCGGTCACCCGGGTCTTGGCGCGCCTCGCCGTCGGAGCGGCTCGGTGAGCAGGCGCCCGCCGGACGCGTCGCACCCGTCCGGCGCTACCCCGGCACCCGGCAGCGCCAGGCCCCCGGGACCACACGCCACGTGCGCGAGGCGTGCGGCCCCGTCACCTCGCCGTCGGCATTCGTGCGGAAGGCGTCCTCCGGCCCCACCGCCTCGACCCGCACCTCGGTGCCCCGTGCCAGGACGACGTCGTCGCGGCCGAGGTGTTCCCCGTGGCGCAGGTCGCGGGCGTAGCCGGCCCGTGCCAGCGGCCCCGTGGCGGTGGCGACGACGACGTCGGCGAGCCCGTCGTCGGGCTCGGCGTCGGGGGCAACCTGGGTGCCCCCGCCGATCGAGGACCCGAGCCCGACGGTGACCATGAGGACGTCGCCCTCGTGCAGCACCGTCCCGTCCAGCGTGATCCGCAGGCGCCAGCCGGTGACGCCCGTTCCTGCGCGCAAGGCGCCGACGGGGTAGGCGGCCGGCCCGAGGACCTTCTTGAGGCCTTCGGCCTTCGCAGCGGCCTCGGCGCCGACGCCGGCGTGCACGGCGTTCACGACCACCGCTCCGTCGTCGTCGACAAGGAGGTCCAGGGACCGCGTCCTACCGGTGAGAGCCACCCGCGCGGCCGCCTCCGCGTCCAGCGGGAGGCCGAGCCCCCGGGCGAGGTCGTTGCCCGTGCCGAGCGGCACGATCGCGAACGGTCCGACGTCCGCGGTCGTTCCCAGCCTGGCGAGGGTGTCGAGGCAGGCATGGATCGAACCGTCGCCGCCCATGATGACCACGTCGCGCCCCTCGGCGCCGGCGAGGGCTCGGCACAGCTCGGCGGGGCCGTCGGGGGCGACGACCTCGACCTCCCCGGCGCCGCGCAGGACTGCGAGGGCGGCGGTCACCGCCTCGTCGTCGGCGGAGCCGGCGGCGGCGTTGGCCAGGACCAGACGTGGGTGCGGCATGGGTGAACGGTAGACGCCCGCCCTCAGCCCCGCAGAGCCGCGACGACAGGACCGAGCGCCCGTGCGTCGGTCTGGATGACGAGCGTCGTGACGACCGAGCGCTCCCAGGCGCCGAGCTGCTCCCGCAGCTGGGCGGGGCTGCCCGCGAGGGCGACGTCGAGCACGAGGTCGGTGGGCACCGCCGCGGCGGCGCCGGCCCGGTCGCCCGCGGCCCAGCGCCGGCTCACCTCTGCGCACGCGGCCTCGTGGCCCAGACGCTCGAGGGCGGCGCGGTGGAAGTTCGCGGTCGAGGAGCCCATCCCGCCGATGTACAGCGCGAACATGGGGCGCAGCGTGTCCGCGGCCGCCTCGACGTCGCTGCCCAGGGCCACCGGCGCACCCGCGCAGATCTCGAACGCCGCCGGCGGGGCCAGGTGGGCGGAGCGACGCGCGAACCCCTCCGCGAGGAGCTCGGCAGCCGCGTCGGAGGTCCGCGGCGCGAAGAAGGTGGGCAGCCACCCGTCGGCGATCTCCGCCGCCAGCGCGGTGTTGCGCGGCCCCTGGGCGGCGAGGTGGACGGGCAGGTCGGGGCGTAGCGGGTGCACCGTGGGGCGCAGCGCCTTGCCCTGGCCGCCGGGGTAGGGCAGCCGGTAGTGGCGGCCGTCGAGGTGGACGGGCGCGTCACGGCGCAGGACCTGCCGGACGACGTCGACGTACTCCCGCGTGCGCTCGAGCGGACGGGGGTAGGGCTGGCCGTACCAGCCCTCGACCACCTGCGGGCCGGAGGCGCCCAGCCCGAGGACGAACCGCCCGCCCGAGAGGTGGTCAAGGGTCAGGGCCGCCATCGCCGTCGCCGTCGGGGTGCGCGCCGCCATCTGCGCCACCGCGGTGCCCAGCCGGACGTGCCTGGTGCTCGCCCCCCACCAGGCGAGCGGGGTGAGCGCGTCGGAGCCGTATGCCTCCGCCGTCCAGACCGAGTCGAGCCCGAGCTCGTCGGCGAGGCGGACCGCCTCGGCGGCGCCGGGCGGGGGACCGGCGGACCAGTACCCCACGGAGTAGCCCAGCCTCAGGGGTGCGGCGCCGTCGTCCATGACCGTGATCATGCCGCACGGCGGCGACCGGGTGAGGATGGGGAAGGACGACGCCGGCGACGACGGCGCGACGGTGCCGGGGACGGCGGAGCTGGAGGTCACGGATGGGTGTGCACTGGCGCTTCCGAGGGCACATCGCCGGGGTCGGCACGGCCGAGGGCACCCGTCTGGTGGTGGGCCACTGGCCGAGCTCGCCGTTCGGTCCGTTCTCCGACGTCATGGTCGAGCGCCGGGACGGCCGGCGGATCCTCCTCGCCCCGGACCGCCGGGTCGCGGACTTCGTCGCCGCGACCTACCGCTTCGACGAGGTCCGCCTCGTGCCGGTGCGGGTGCGCCGGTCCGCCGTCGGCTGGCGGGTCGACGCCGGGCCGCTCGAGCTGGAGATCGCGTCGGGCCGCCGCGCGCCGCTCGGCCACCTCCTCCGCCTGGTGCCCGGGCCGGTCGCCGAGTCGCTGACGTGGGCCCGGCTCGTCGGTCCGGTGGCGGCGCTGGTCCTGCCCGGCGTCCGGACCACCGGGTCGGCGGGCGGTGGCCGGGTCGAGTGGTACGGCGCCCGGGACGTGCACCGGATCGCCGCCGCCCGGGTCCGCTGGGAGGGCCGCGACCTGGGCGGCCTGCGCCCGGTCGAGCCGCCCACGCGCTTCGGGTTCTCCTCCACCCCGGCGACACCGTCCGTGGTCACCGTGACCACCGGTGTGCGCGGCACCGGTGCGCGAGGGGCAGGCTGACGGCGCGTCCGGGCGGGCCAGGCGCGTCCAGCGGCGGCCGGCCCGCCCTGCGCCGGGAGTGTGCCGGAAGTGCCGCCGGTCAGCTCACCTCCGGCATGATCTCCGCGGCGACGAGGTCGAGGTGCTCGAGGTCGGTCATGTCGAGGCACTGCAGGTACAGCCGCGAGATCCCCAGCTCGGCCATCTCCGCGATGCCCTCGAGCACCTCGTCCGGGGTGCCCGCCAGGCCGTGCTCGCGCAGCTCGTCCGGCTCCCGTCCGATGGCGTCGGCCCGGCGGGTGACCTCGGCCTCGTCGGCGCCCACGCACGCGACGAACGCCGCCGAGTAGACGAGGTCGCCGGGGTCCCGACCGGCCTCCTCGCAGGCGGCACGCACCCGGGCGATCTGGTGACGTATCTCCGACTTCTCGGGGAAGGACTGGTTGTACTCGGCAGCGAACCGGGCCGCCAGGCGCGGGGTCCGGCGGGGCCCGCCGCCACCGATGATGATCGGCAGCGGGTCCTGCACCGGCTTGGGCAGGGCGGGGGAGTGCTCGAGGCGGTAGTGCTCGCCGGAGTGGTCGAAGGTCTCGCCGACCGGCGTGGCCCACAGGCCCGTGACGATCTCGAGCTGCTCCTCGAGCATCCCGAACCGCCTGGCCGGGAAGGGCACCCCGCAGGCACGGTGCTCCTGCTCGAACCACCCGGTGCCCAGGCCGAGCTCGACGCGGCCGCCGGACATGGCGTCGACCTGCGCCACCTGCACGGCGAGGAGGCCGGGGTGGCGGAACGTGGCGGAGGAGACGAGCGTGCCCAGCCGGATGGTCGACGTCTCCCGCGCCAGCCCCGCGAGGGTCACCCATGAGTCCGTGGGACCGGGCAGCGGGTCGCCGTCGCCCATGCGCAGGAAGTGGTCGGAGCGGAAGAACGCGTCGAAACCCAGGGCCTCGGCGCGCCGGGCCATCGCGAGCTGGTCGTCGTAGGAGGCGCCCTGCTGGGGCTCGGTGAAGATCCTCAGGTCCATGCACCCAGCCTGCCAGAGCGGGCCGACAACCGGCCCGTGAGCGGGCACGGGTGCGCGACGCCGACCGGCTGCCACGGGGACCCGCGCGCCCGCGCAGCCCGTGCGCGCGGGTGTGCCGGTCGTGCCCCGCGCCTACCCTTGGACCACATGACCGTCGACGTCGCGCGCCTCCGCCTGGCCGCACAGCGCCTCGTCGGCCCCGGCGAACCGACCGCGACCGACGCGGTCCGGTGGATGACCGCGATGCAGGCGCAGGACTACCCCGGCGCCCTGGCGTCGGTGATGCTGCGTACGGAACGCGCCGGCGCGCCCGACCCGGGCGGCACCTCCCACGACGGCGGCGCCTCCGACGACGGCGGTGCCACCGACCACCGCGGTGCCACCGACCACCGCGGCGTCCGCGCCGCCCTGGACACCGGCGCCGTGGTGCGCTCCTGGCCGATGCGCGGGACTCTCCACCTCGTGGCCGCCGAGGACCTGGGCTGGATGCTGTCGCTGACGAGCGAGCGGCTCCTCACCGGCGCCGCCCGCCGCCGTGAACAGCTCGGCATCGACGACGCGATGCTCGGGCGTGCGACGACGCTCGCCGTCGAGGCCCTGACCGGCGGCCGCTCGCTCCGTCGCGCCGAGCTGGTGCAGCTGTGGGAGCGCGACGGCCTGCTCGGCGTCCCGCAGCGCGGCTACCACCTGCTGTGGCACCTTTCACAGCGCGGCCTGACGTGCTTCGGCCCGACGGACGGCGCAGAGCAGCGGGTCGTCCTGCTCGACGAGTGGGTGCCGGCGCCGCACCGGCCGGGCCGCGAGGAGGCGCTGGGGGAGTGGGCGGTGCGCTACTTCCGCAGCCACGGGCCCGCCACCGTAACCGACTTCCGGTGGTGGACCAAGCTCACCGCTGCGGACGCCCGCACCGGTCTCGCCCTCGCGCGGGGCCGTCTCGAGGCGGTCGACGTCGACGGCGTCGAGCACCTCATGGACCCGGCCACGCCACAGCGCCTGGCGGACGCACGGTCCGAGGCCGGCGGCGTCCTCCTCCTTCCCGGCTTCGACGAGCTGATCCTCGGCTACGCGGACCGGTCCGCGACCCTCGACCCCGCCCACGCCGGACGGGTGGTCCCCGGCGGCAACGGGATGTTCCGGCCGACGGTCCTCGCCCGGGGCCGGGTCGTGGGCACCTGGCGGCGGGTCGGCAGCGGCTCCCGGCGGCACGTCGAGGCCGAACCGTTCACCGAGCTCCCGGTAACCGTCCGGCGCGGGGTCGAGCGCCGCGCGGCGGAGTACCCGGCGGTGGCATGACCTCGCGACCACCCACCCGGCGAGCCTTCCTCTCGGGAGGGCTCCTCGCCGCGCTCGCGGCCTGCGCCGGACCGGACACCGCCCGGCGGCTCGGCGCACCGGCGGCCCGGCCCACCGAACCTCCCGCAGCCTCCGCGCCGGCGCCCACGCCGACCCCGACAGCGCCGCCCCGGCCGCCGCTGGAGGTGATGGCGGGCCAGATGCTCATGCTCGGCTTCCCCGGCACGGTCCTCGCCCCGGACAACCCGGTGGTTGCCGAGCTCTCCGAGCGCCACCTCGGCTCGGTGGTCCTCTTCTCCGCCGGCGGTGCGTCGAACGTGGCCTCGCCCGAGCAGGTGGCCGCGCTGACGGCGTCCCTCCAGGAGGTGGCGGCGTCCCCGCTGATCGTCGCCGTCGACCAGGAGGGCGGCCGGGTGGCGCGCCTCGGTCCGGCGCGGGGCTTCCCGCCGACGTCGTCGGCGCGGGACCTCGGTCGCGGCGACCCCGCCGCCACCCGGGCGGCGTCGGCCGAGATGGCGCGAACGCTCGCCGCCGCGGGCGTCACCCTCAACCTCGCCCCGGTCGTCGACGTCGACACCTACCCGGCCAACCCGGTGATCGGCTCGCTGGGGCGAAGCTTCTCGGCGGACCCGCGGCTGGTGGCCGAGCACGCCGCCGCGTTCGTCCAGGGCCACCACGACGTCGGCGTCCTCACGACGCTCAAGCACTTCCCCGGCCACGGCAGCTCACGGGGGGACACCCACGCCGGGCTCGTCGACGTCACCGCCACCTGGGACGCGGTCGAGCTCGAGCCCTACCGCGCGCTCGTCGACGCAGGTCTCGCCGACGCGGTCATGGTCGCCCACGTCGTCAACACCGCCCTGGACCCGCGGTACCCGGCGTCGCTGTCCGCGGCGACGGTCAACGGGCTCCTGCGCGGTGAGCTGGGGTACCGCGGCATCGTCATCAGCGACGACCTGCTCATGGGGGCCGTGGCCCGGGAGTGGGGGTTCGAGGAGGCGGTGCGCCGAGCCGTGCTCGCCGGGACCGACATCGTCCTGCTCGCGTCGGTCACGCACGGGGCCCGGGCCCACGCGGCCATCCTGGCGATGGTCGAGGCCGGGGAGGTCAGCGAGGCGCGCCTCGCGGCGTCCTACGAGCGGGTGCAGGCGCTCAAGGCCCGCTCCCTCGCGGCCGGCTGAGTGCTGGCGTGGAAGAGCCCACGGGTCCGGCCGTTCGGCCGGTGCCGTGTAGGACGAGCTCACGGCCCCGCGGGCTCCGGTGACCACCTGGTTCTCGCCGCCGCGTGGCGGGAGGACCGGCAGGTCCGTCCGCTGACGGCTAGCGGGTGGCCACCTCACGCGTCCTGTAGGAATTCACCTCTGGACCACCTCCTCTCTCGTGTGCGCACAACGGTAAGCACCTCACCTGGGCGCTGTCACCCCCTTTTCGGGACGCGACGCTCCCCTGGCACGATGGTCCCGTGACCGCCTCCGACCCGTACCGCGTCCTCGTCGTCTGCACCGGCAACATCTGCCGTTCGCCCATGGGCGAGGTGGTGCTGCGCGAGCGGCTCCGCGAGGCCGGGCTCGACGGCGCCGTCGAGGTCGCCTCGGGCGGGGTCAGCGACGAGGAGCGCGGCAACCCCATCGACGAGCGGGCGCACTCAGTGCTCGTCGAGCGTGGCTACTCCCCCCACGTCCACCGCGCGCACCGGGTCGAGGAGGAGGAGATGGCCGCCTACGACCTCGTCCTGGCCATGACCACCGAGCACGCCCGGGTGCTGCGCCGCCGCGCCCACGGCGTGACGGACGCCGCGGAGATCCGCCTCTGGCGCGAGTTCGACGCGACCGCGCCGCGTCTTGCCGACGGCGCCGCCGAGCACCACCTGGACGTGCCCGACCCCTGGTACGGCGACCGGGAAGGCTTCTACGACACCCTCGAGGCCGTCGAGCGAGGCGCCCTCGGTGTCCTCGACCACGTGCGGGAGCGCCTGGGCGTCACTCCTCGGCCGTGACCGGTGGCTGCGCCGACCACGGGAACGTGATCCACAGGTCGGTGCGGCGCCAGACGTAGTCCGGCTCGATGACCGAGCGGGGCTTGGCGTAGACGACGGCGGAGCGTGCGTCGACAGCGACCGTCTCCCCGGTGGTCACCGCGCCGTCGCCGTCGACGTCGGCCGGCAGGCCCCGGGTGCGGATGAGGTCCATGACGAGCGCCAGCGTGCGACCGGAGTCCGCGACGTCGTCGACGACGAGCACGCGCTTGCCCGGCAGCTCCGAGGTGTCCATGAGCGGGGGCAGGACGACCGGTTCGGGCAGGGTCTCGGCCACGCCGGTGTAGAACTCGACGTTGAGCGTGCCCATCGCCTTCGTCCCCAGCGCGTACGCGACCGCCCCGGCGGGCACGAGGCCGCCCCGGGCGACGGCGATGACGAGGTCGGGCATCCACCCCGAGCGGACGACCTCGCGCGCGAGCTCTCGCGCGGCCTCCCCGAACTGGGCCCAGCCGAGGACCTCGCGCTCCTGCTCCTCGGTGGTGCTGGCGCCGTCGTCGAAGGCGCGGGTCGTCTCGCTCATCCGCCCAGCCTAGGGCCGCGCCGACCGGGACCTCCGCGACCGCCGACCGGGACCTCCGCGACCGCCGACCGGCACCTCTGCGACCGCGGGCGCGGACCGGCCCGCGTGCCCGGCAGCCGCGTCGACCTGCTCAGCGGCGCATCGAGACGTGCACGTGGTCGAAGTGGCCGCCGACGGCGTCGGTCGGGTCGTACACCCCACCGCCGTCGTAGGGGGCCCAACCCAGGTGCGGACGCGAGTCCACCCAGATCCGGCCCTGCCAGATCACGTACCGCACCTCCAGGGCGTCGGCGTGCCGGCGCAGCCACTCCGCGGTGGCCCAGCCCTCGGCGAGGTCCGTGCCGGTGGCGAACTCCCCGGCGGGGCCGGGGAAGAAGTCGCACGCCCGGCCGGCCGGGTGGTCGCTGCCCGGGTTCCAGGCGTGCTCGCTCCAGCACGTCGCCGGCTGCGCGCCGAACGCGGCGGTGACCTGCCCGAGCATCCACGCCGTCGGCGCGGTCAGGCACCCGCCGGTGCCGGTGGGGTCCGTCGCCGTGCAGCCGCCCTTCTCGCCGGTGAAGGGTGCCGGCGCCCCGGGGAGGGGGATGCTCACGGGCGCGGCGGGCCCGCCGACGATCCGGTCCGCCGGCCGGGCGTCCCAGGCCGCGAGGCCGGCCAGGGCGAGGGCGGCGAGCGCCACCGCGCGCAGCACGCCGGCGGCCGGACGTCCGGCGCGGTGGCCGGGTCCGTGCGTCGGGACGCCCCCCACCAGATGGTGGATTCGGAGGGCGGGTCACCCGTGCGCGGCCTAGCATCCGATCATGGAGCCAGCGCCGTCCTCCGCCCGCCGTTACGTCCTCAACCGTCTCGCCGAGGGCCTCGTGGCGCGGGCCCGGGACGTGAGGTGCCTGCGGGTCGCGATCGACGGCCCCGACGCCGCCGGGAAGACCACGTTCGCCCGTCAGCTCGACGACATCCTCACCCCGATGCTCCACGACGGCGCCGAGGTCCGCCGGTTCAGCACCGACGAGTTCATGGTCCCCATCCAGGTGCGGCGCTCACCCGCGGCGGCGGACCCGGCCTGGCTCTACGCGCACGCCTACGAGCTGGACCGGATCCGCGAGACCGCGCTCGGTGCGGACCACGACCCGCCGGGCACGATCGTCCTCGTCGACGGCATGTCGATGCAGCGCCCCGAGCTCGCCGACCTGTGGGACGTCACGATCTACCTCTCGGTCACCGAGGACGTGGCCATCCAACGGGTCCGGATCCGGGACCGTCACATCTACAACGACGACCAGCTCGGTGCCCTCGAGCACCGCTACCGGGAGCGGTACTTCCCCGCCCTGCGCCTGTACGTCGAGCGCGACGACCCGGTGACCAGGGCCGACGTCCTCATCGACATGCACGACGTCGACAAGCCCGTCGTCGTGCGCTGGGACGGCTTCTGACCTTCCCGGGCGCGTGCAGGCGGTCCGCCGGGCGTTGGGGACAAAGTCCCAGAATCCGGACTCGGACGAGCCTAGGCTCGGTCTGTGATCACCATCGCAGCCCCACGGGAGCCATCTCCTGAGACCCGGGTGGCCCTGGTGCCGGACATCGTCTCGGCACTGGTGCGCGCCGGCCACCGCGTCCTCGTCGAGTCCGGCGCAGGCGCCGCCTCGACCCACCCGGACGAGGCCTACACGGCCGCCGGCGCCGAAGTCGTCCCGGCGATCGACCTCGCCGCCGTCGACGTCCTCGCCCACGTCACCCCGCTGCCGGCCACGGCGTTCGGCCGGCTCCGGCCCGGGGCGGTGACCCTGGGACTGGAGTCGCCGCTCGACGACGACGAGCGCCTCGCCGCGGCGAACGCGAACCGGCTCACGGTGCTGGCCTTCGAACGGCTCCCCCGGACCTCCCGGGCCCAGTCGATGGACGTCCTGTCCTCCCAGGCGCTCGCGGCCGGGTACCGGTGCGTCCTCGAGGCCGCCATCCGACTCCCGCGGTTCTTCCCGCTCGCCATGACCGCCGCGGGCACGGTCCCGCCGGCGAAGGTGGTCGTCCTGGGCATCGGCGTCGCCGGGCTCCAGGCCATCGCCACTGCCAAGCGCCTGGGCGCGAAGGTCGCCGCCAACGACATCCGGCCCGACTCCGCCGAGGAGGCCCGCTCGGTGGGCGCGACGTTCATCGACGTCGGGCTCGACGCCGCCGAGGGCACCGGCACCGGCGGGTACGCCCGGGCCCTGGGCTCCTCGGCCGCGGAGCGTCAGCAGGCCGCGCTCGCCCCACACATCGCCGACGCCGACGTCCTCATCACCACCGCGGCCGTCCCCGGCCACCGCGCCCCTCTGCTCGTGACCGCTGCGATGGTGGCCGCGATGCGGCCCGGCTCGGTCGTCGTCGACCTCGCCGCCTCCACCGGCGGCAACGTCGAGGCCTCGCGCCCGGGTGAGGACGTGCGCGTCCCCAGCTCGCGCGGTGCCGGTGAGGTGACGGTCGTCGGCCTCGCCTCGGCGCCGTCCGACCTGCCCGCTGACGCCTCGCGCCTGTACGCCAAGAACGTCGCGAACGTCCTCGCCCTGCTGGTCGCGGACGGCGAGCTCGTCGTCCCGCTCGACGACGACATCGTCGCCGGTCTCGCCCTCACCCACGAGGGCGTCACGCGCGACCGTGACGGTGCGCCCGTGGCGCCGCCCGCCGCGCCGGTCGCCGACGCCGCGCCGGTCGCGCCCGAGACGGACGTGACCACCCCGCCGGGTGCGGACCTGATCTCACCGGTCTCGCCCGACACCGCCGGTGAGGACCGCACCACGAGCTACGCGGGAGGCCGGCGATGAGCGGCATCACGATCCTGACCCTCTTCGTCCTGACGGCCTTCGTCGGCGTCGAGGTGGTCTCGAAGGTCTCCTCGACCCTGCACACCCCGCTGATGTCCGGCGCGAACGCCATCCACGGCATCATCCTCGTCGGCGCGATCGCCGTCACCGCCCACGCGACCGAGCCCTGGCTCATCGTGCTCGGGTCCCTCGCGACCCTGCTCGCGACCGTCAACCTCGTCGGCGGGTTCGTCGTCACCGACCGGATGCTCGAGATGTTCTCCGGCCGGCCCAAGCAGCCCCAGCGTGAGTCCGAGATGGCCGGTGACCCCCGATGAACCTCCTGCCCGCCGCCGTGGCCGAGGTCATCTACCTCGCCGCCGCCGTCTGTTTCATCCTCGCGCTCAAGGGCCTGTCGTCCCCGCGTGGCGCCCGCCGGGGCAACCTCCTCGGCGCGCTCGGCGCGGCGATCGCCGTGGTCACGGTGCTGCTCTCCACGGACTTCCGCGGCGCCAACCTCGCCTTCGTCCTCGGCTCGGTCGGCATCGGCTCCGCCGTCGCCGTGCCCGCCGCGCGGCGGGTCAAGATGACCGAGATGCCGCAGCTCGTCGCCATCTTCAACGGTGTGGGCGGTGGCGCTGCCGCCGTCGTCGGCGTCATCGAGCTCGCCGAGTGGATGGGGACCGAGCCCGGCGCCGTCGCGACGACGGCGACCGCGTTCGCGATCCTCGTCGGCTCGACGTCCCTCCTCGGCTCGATCCTCACCTACTTCAAGCTGCAGGGGACCATCACCTCGCGGCCGATCGTCGTGCCGTTCGCTGCGCCGCTCATGGTCGCGGCGCTGGTCGCCGGCGTCGGGGTGGGGGTCGCGGTGGCCCTCACCGGCAACGTGTGGCTCGGCGTCGTCCTCATGGCCGTCGGCCTGGCCTTCGGCGCGCTGCTCGTCCTGCCGGTCGGCGGGGCGGACGTGCCGATCGTCATCTCCCTGCTCAACGCCTTCACCGGCCTGACGGTGGCGGCGTCCGGGTGGGCGATGTCCAACACCCTGCTGCTGGTGGCCGGCACGCTCGTCGGCGCGTCCGGCTCGATCCTCACCATCGCCATGGCGACGGCGATGGGCCGCTCGGTGACGGGCATCCTCTTCGGGGCCCTCAAGGGCGGCTCCACGGCCGGGTCCACGCAGACCTCGGACCGCCCCGTCCGCCGCGCGCAGGCCGAGGACGTCGCCATCACCCTCGCCTACGCCAACAAGGTCGTCGTCGTCCCCGGCTACGGCCTGGCGGTGGCGCAGGCCCAGCACGTCGTCGCCGAGCTCGTCACGGCTCTGCGGGCCCGCGGCGTGGACGCCGTCTACGGCATCCACCCGGTGGCCGGGCGCATGCCCGGGCACATGAACGTCCTCCTCGCCGAGGCGAACGTGCCCTACGAGCTCCTCGTCGAGGCCGACGACATCAACGCCGCCATGCCCTCGACCGACGTCGTCGTCGTCGTGGGGGCGAACGACGTGGTCAACCCCGCGGCCCGGACCGACCCGGGCGCGCCGATCTACGGCATGCCGATCATCAACGCCGACCAGGCCGGCCAGACGATCTTCCTCAAGCGCTCCATGCGGCCCGGGTTCGCGGGCATCGAGAACGAGCTCCTCTTCTCGGAGAAGACGCAGGTCCTCTTCGGTGACGCCAAGGAGTCCCTCACGAACGTGGTGGGTGCGCTCAAGGAGGTCTAGCCGGTCGCGGCCCGGCCGGCCGTGACCAGCAGGGTGGAGCCCTGGTCCTGTCGGATCAGGGCTCCATCGCCGTGTTGGCGGCGTCCTGCGCCCGGGCGAGCGCCGCCGGCACGGGCGCGAGTCCGACGTACATCTCGCCGAGGACCGGCGTCAGCGCCGCCAGCCCGGCCCGGACCCGGGGGCCGGACGGTGCGGGCACCGCGGCGTCGAGCTCGAAGAACGGTGCCACGTCGACACCCTGCTCGGACCAGTGCTCGACGAAGGCGTCCGTCGCGCCCACCGTGGCGGGCGGGGCGACACCCTGCCCGGCGAGCGCGGCCTGACCGTCGGCCGAGCCGAGCCACCGCAGCACCGCCACCGCGGCGCCCTCGTCCTCCGTCGCAGCGTTGCCGACGGCGGCGACGCCGTCGACCACCGCGACCCGCCCCTCAGGACCGGCCACCAGCGGGGCGAGCGCCCACGGTCCGCGCGCCGACTCGGCGACGGCCCGCAGGTCCGCTGCACCGGACTGGAGGAGCGCGAGGCGCCCTCCGGTGAACTGGTCCACCGCGGAGGGGCCGCCGGCGACGACGGGCGGTGCGGTGCGGTGCCGGGTGACCATGTCGACGAGGTAGCCGAAGGTCTGCTCACCCCGTGCCGAGGCGAAGGCGAACTCGCCCTCGGCCATGAGGGCGGCGTCGTTCTGGGCGAGGAAGGAGCCGGCGATCGCGAGGAGGTCGCCCTGCGCGTCGAAGCCGTAGGTGGCCGGGGCGGCGGGGTCGAAGCCCTCGTCGTCGGCGCGTCGTCCGGAGGAGTCGGTTGTCAGGGCGCGCGCGGCGTCGAGCAGGGTGTCGTCCGGGGCGGGCGGGTCGCCGTCGTCGGTGGTGTCCTCGGTGGGCGGGTCGCCGCCGTCGGTGGGCGGGTCGTCGTCGGTGGGGTCCTCGGTGGGCGGGTCCTCGCCGGCGTCGTCCCCGTCGGTGCGGCTCCCGCTCGCCCCCGTCGTGGCGGCGCCGGCCGCCGGGGCCCAGGTGAGCTCCTCGACGTCCACCCCGGTCGACTCCACCATCTCCACGTCGTAGTACAGCGCGACGGGGTCCCACAGCTGCGGCACCCCCCAGACCGTGCCGTCGCGGCTGAAGAGGTCGGTGACGACGCCGACCCACTCGTCGTGCTCGTCGCCCAGGGCGGCTCCGACGTCGACGAGGGCACCCTCCTCGGCGTAGCGCGCGTAGCCGGCGCCGTCGGCCCAGAAGAGGTCGGCCATCTCCCCGGCCGCGAGGTCCGTCTCCACCCGGTCCCAGTACTCCGCACGCGGCACGACCTCGACCTCGACGCGGATGTCGGGCTGCTCGGTCATGAACGCGTCGAAGGACTCCGCGTAGGCACGGGCGGCGGCGGCGTCCCACACGCGCAGGGTGACGCTGGCCGAGCCGTCGTCGGTGGGGGCGGCCAGCCCGGCGTCACCCGCCTCCGTGGTGCACGCGGCGAGGGCGAGCGCGCTCCCCGCGACCGCCGCGGCCGTGCCACGGGGGCGACGGGGGGATCTCATCGGTGCCACTCCTGTTGCGGGCTCGGCGCTCCCGGGTCGGTGCCGGGATCGGGGCGCCTCCGGCAGGTTATCGTCCGGTACGCGCTCCGTCATAGATACGTCAAGGACCGGAATCGTTTCGTGACCTGCAGGGGGGTGGCACAGTAGGCGCACACGACGACGAGGTGGCAGGCAATGACGCTCACGCTGGACCCCACCGCCCTGGCGGGACTGTCGGCCGCCGGCGGCCCCGACCACGTCTCCACCGCGCTGGTGGACCGGGTGCGCCTCGCGCACGACGCGTCGCACTACCTCCTCACGCCGAAGGCCGTGGTCACCGCGACGTCGCCCGAGCAGGTCGCGGCGGTCATGGCCGCCGCCACCCGTGCGCGCACGCCGCTGACGTTCCGCGCCGGGGGGACGTCCCTGTCGGGACAGGCCTCGACCGACTCGGTCCTCGTCGACGTCCGGCGTCACCAGGCGCGGGTGGAGGTGCTCGACGACGGCGCCCGGGTGCGCTGCCAGCCCGGCGCGGTCCTGCGCCGGGTCAACGCCGCCCTCGCCCCGCACGGCCGCCGCCTCGGTCCCGACCCCGCGAGCGAGATCGCCTGCACCCTCGGCGGCATCGTCTCGAACAACTCCTCAGGCATGACGTCGGGCACGACGATGACGGCGTACCGCACCCTGGACTCGATGGTCCTCGTCCTGCCCGGCGGCACGGTCGTGGACACCGGCCCGCCCGACGCCGACGAGCGTCTGCGTGCCCTCGAGCCGGACCTCCACGCCGGGCTGGCGCGGCTGCGCGACCGCGTGCGCGTCGACGCCGGGCTCCGGGCGAAGGTCGAGCACCAGTTCTCGATGAAGAACACGATGGGCTACGCCCTCAACGCCTTTCTCGACCACGACCGCCCGGCCGACATCCTCGCCCACCTCGTCGTCGGTGCGGAGGGCACGCTCGCCTACATCGCCGAGGTCACCCTGCGCACGGTGCCCGCCCAGCCGCACGCGGCGACCGCGCTGTGCGTCTTCGAGACCATCGACGCGGCCACCGACGCGATCATCCCGCTCACCGCGGCCGGCGCGGACGCCGTCGAGCTCCTCGACGCGTCGTCCCTGCGCGTCTCCCAGCGTGACCCCAAGGCGCCCGAGGTCATGCGCGCGCTCGCGGTGCGTGACCACACCGCCCTGCTCGTGGAGGTCCAGGACCACACGGCCGAGGGCCTGGCGGCCCTGACCGCCGGGCTGCGCCCGGTCATCGGGGGCCTGGCGCTGAGCGCCCCGGCCGAGCTCACCACCGACCCGGTCGCCCGCGGCCGGATGTGGGTGACCCGCAAGGTCCTCTACGCCGCCGTCGCCGGTGCCCGGCCGCAGGGCACCACGGCGCTGCTGGAGGACATCGTCGTCCCGCCGCCGGCCCTGCCCGCGACCGTCCGGGACCTGGGGGTGCTCCTCGCCCGGTACGGCTACGACGACGCGGTGATCTTCGGCCACGCCAAGGACGCGAACCTGCACTTCCAGATCAACCCGCACCTCGACGTGGCCGCCGAGCTGGACGCCTACGCCGCGTTCACCGAGGACCTCGTCGATCTCATCCTCGGGGCGGACGGCTCGCTCAAGGCCGAGCACGGCACCGGGCGGATCATGGCGCCGTACGTGCGCCGTCAGTTCGGCGACGAGCTGTACGAGGTCATGCGCGAGGTCAAGGCCCTGTGCGACCCGGCCGGGATCCTCAACCCCGGCGTGGTCCTGGACGACGACCCCGAGGCGCACCTGAAGAACCTCAAGCTCTTCCCGGCCGCCCACCCCGAGCTCGACCGGTGCGTCGAGTGCGGCTACTGCGAGCCCGTGTGCCCCTCGCGGAACACCACGACGACGCCGCGGCAGCGCATCGTCCTGCTGCGCGAGATGGCGGTCTCGACGCCGCAGCGGCGGGCCGAGCTCGAGGACGAGTACACCTACCAGGCCGTGCACACCTGCGCCGCCGACTCGCTGTGCGTGACGGCGTGCCCGGTGGGCATCGACACCGGGAAGGTCATGAAGTCCTTCCGTGCCGCGTCACGGCCGCTGCCGGTCCGCACGGCCGGCGCGCTCGCAGCCGGGGCGTGGGGCCCGGCCACCACGGCCATCCGTGGCGCGCTGCGGGTCGCCGGTGCGGTGCCGACGCCGGTCCTGCGGGGCCTCACGGCGGGGGTGCGGGCCGTGGCGGGGGAGACCCTGCGGGACTGGATCCCGCAGGTCGGCGACGACCTGCCCGGGCCGGGCGGCCCCCGTCGGGCCCTGGCCGCCGCGTCCCCGGCGGTCGTGGCCGGGGCCGGAGCCGGCCCCGGAGCCCGACCGGGGCCGGGCGCCGGTCCGGACGGCACCGGGACGGCGGACGTCGTGTTCTTCCCGGCGTGCATCGGCTCGATCTTCGCCGCCGAGGGCGGTGGGGACGGCGCCGGGGCGGCGTTCCTGCGCCTGTGCGAGCGGGCAGGGCTGCGCGTCGCGGTGCCCGAGGGGATCGACTCCCTGTGCTGCGGCACCGTGTGGGAGTCCAAGGGCCTGACCGACGGCGCCGCCGCCATGGCCGCCCGCGTCGCGGCCTCGGTGTGGCGGCTGACGCGGGGCGGTCGGGTGCCGCTGGTGTCGGACGCCTCGAGCTGCAGCCACGGCCTGGCAGGCATCGGCAAGCACCTCACCGGGACCGCCGCCGAGAGGTGGGGCCGGGTGCGCACGGTCGACGCCGTGACGTTCACCCGCGAGGAGGTGCTGCCACGTCTGGCCGTCGAGCCGTCCCGGCGCGTGCCCACCCTCGCGCTGCACCCCACGTGCTCGGTCGTCCACCTCGGCGCCGTGGAGGACCTCACCGAGGTCGCCCGCGCGGCCGCGACCGACGTGACGGTCCCCGTCGCGTGGGGGTGCTGCGGCACCGCGGGCGACCGGGGCATGCTCCACCCCGAGCTCACCGCCGGCGCGACCGAGGCCCAGGCGGCCGAGATCGCCACGCTCGAGCGTGACCAGGGGCCGTTCGCGGCCTACGCCTCCTGCAACCGCACCTGCGAGATGGGCATGACCGCCGCCACCGGCCGCCCGTACCGCCACGTCCTCGAGGTACTCGAGGAGGTCACCCGGTAGCGCCGCGCCACCCACGAGTCGGCTCGCGCCACCCACGAGTCGGCTCGCGCCACCCACGAGTCGGCCTCACCCGGGCGGGCGGACCGGCTCGACGTACTCGAACGGCACCGTGAGGACGCCGCGCCCCGCCCGCACGTGGTACCTCGTCCGCGCGCTCTTGACCACCGCGCCCTCGACTCCGTGGTACCGGCCCGGCGCCGTGAGTCGGACGGTCCAACCCGGCCCCAGGCCGCCGCTCGCGGCCCGCACCGCGAGGCGCATCTCGGGGGTGAGCGGCGGGTCCGCGATCTCGGGCGGCGGCTCCTCCACCCGCCACCGCCGGCCGTCGTCGTCGAGCACCCAGTCCTCGCCGTCGGCCTCGAGCTGGTCGTGCACCCACCAGGGCTCGCCCGTCCGGCGGCTCGTCTCGGTGCCGCCGCGCCCGGCGAGCGCGTCGGCGTAGAGCTCGGCCGCCCGGCGCCGCCGGCTCCCGGCCAGCGCATTGAGCAGCTCGCGCTCGTACCGCTGGCCCATCGGCACCTGACGCCCGTGGAAGGTCCACCGGAGAAGGAGGTCGGGGTTGAAGGACGGGTCGCAGCGCGCGCAGCTCGACGGGCGGGCGGGGCGGCGGTGCCGGTCGAAGGCGTGACCGCGCGGGCACACCCCGCGCCAGGGCGCCGGTGCGCGCGGGGCCTCCGCATCGACGAGGCGGGAGCCGGAGCAGCCGAGGGCCAGTGCCTTCGCCCGCCAGACCGCGTCGTGGCCGTGCTTGGGCCCGACCAGTGCGTGGGCGATCTCATGCAGGACCGTGTCCCGCACCTGCTCGACGTCGTAGAGCGACATGAGGTGCCGCGAGACCGAGATCGTCCGACGGTCGAAACGGCACACCCCCGCACGCCGCTTGGCACCGTCGAGGGTGAACGCCCACGACGTCAGGCCGTGCCGGTCCATGAGCTCCCGGCCCAGCGCCACCACCTCCCGCAGGTCCATCGCCGCTCCCTCCCTCGTTCCCGCTGAGAGGAGGTTACGGGGCGCTACCGACACCGGCTCCGACCCTGCGGTGCGCCGCACGGGTGGCTGTGGACGAGCCGCCCTGTGGGCAGTCCCACGCCTCGACCCGGAAGGAGCGCTCCGTCCGCGGTGTTCTCCCGGTATGACCCCCACCGCGCCGGCCCGGACCGCCCAGCAGCGTCAGGGTGGGCAGCGTCAGGACGCAGCGTGGCAGGAGGGAGCTCGCCGGCGCGCGACGCTCACGGACGGCCGGCGCCGGGCGGACGTCGTCGTCGTGGGGGCCGGTCAGGCCGGGCTCTCGGCTGCCTACCACCTGCGCCGTCTCGGGCTCGTCCCGGCCACGGACCCGACCGGTCCCGCCGCCACCGCCCCGGCCGTCACCGGTACCGCGGCAGATCGTCCCGCGGCCGCCGGGTTCGCAGTCGGCGGCGGCGCGCTGGGGTGGCCCCCCGGCGGTGCGGGCACCTACGTCGTCCTCGACGCCGAGGCCGGGCCGGGAGGGGCGTGGCGCCACCGGTGGCGGTCCCTGCGCATGGCGACGGTCAACGGCATCCACGACCTGCCGGGCGCGCCCCAGCCGACGGTCGATCCCGCCGAGCCGTCCGCGGAGGCCCTCCCGCGATACTTCGCGGACTACGAGAGCGCCTTCGAGCTGCCGGTCCTGCGGCCCGTGTCCGTACGGTCGGTCCACCGCGCCGGCGCCGACCTCCTCCTCGACACCGACGCCGGGACCTGGCTCGCCGGCGCCGTCGTCAACGCCACGGGTACGTGGACCCGGCCCTTCTGGCCCCGCTACCCCGGTCAGGAGAGCTTCGCCGGACGTCAGCTCCACGTGGCCGACTACGTCTCTGCCGAGGAGCTCGCCGGGAAGCACGTCGTCGTCGTGGGTGGCGGGATCTCCGCCGTCCAGCTTCTCGAGGAGATCTCCCGGGTGACCACCACGTCGTGGTTCACGCGGCGCGAACCCCTCTGGCGCGACGAGGAGTTCGACGCCGACGCGGGCCGTCGGGCCGTCGCCCTGGTCGAGGAGCGCGTGCGGCAGGGTTTGCCGCCGGCCAGCGTCGTCTCCGTCACGGGGCTCATCTGGCGCCGCGAGCTCCGTGCCGCAGCTACCCGGGGTGTCCTGGACCGCCGGCCGATGTTCACCCGGATCGAGCCCCGTGGCGTCCGGGCGGCCGACGGGACGTTCCAGCCCGCGGACGTCATCGTGTGGGCCACGGGCTTCCGTGCCGCGCTCGACCACCTCGCGCCGCTCGGCCTGCGCTCGCCCGGGGGCGGGATCGTCATGGCCGGCACGCAGGTCGCGTCCGAACCCCGCATCCACCTCGTGGGCTACGGGCCGTCGTCGTCGACCGTGGGTGCGAACCGCGCAGGCCGCGACGCCGCACGTGCGCTCGTCGGACGTCTGGCCGGGCGACGCCGCGCGGTGGTGGGAGGCTGAGCCCCATGGTCGACGTCCTCGCCGCCTCACCCCTGCTCTCGATGATGGTGGTCGTCGCGGTGGGCACGCTCATCGGCACGATCCCGTTCGGCCCGTTGCGCTTCGGACCCGCCGGCGCCCTCTTCGTCGGGCTGGCGGTCGGCGCCCTGGACCCCCGGCTGGGCGAGGGGCTCGGCCTCCTGCAGACCCTCGGCCTGGCGCTGTTCGTCTACACGGTCGGACTCGGCGCCGGCTCGGGGTTCTTCCGTGACCTGCGCCGCCAGCTCCCGCTGCTGGGCGGCGCCGTCGGTGTCCTCGCGCTCGTCGCCGTCGCGGCGATCGTCCTGGGCGCCGCGCTGGGGCTCACGCCCGGGCTGCGGTCGGGGGCGTTCACCGGCGCCCTGACCTCCACCCCGGCTCTCGCCGCCGCGACGGAGCTCGCCGGGTCGGAGGAGCCCGCGGTCGGCTACGCCCTGGCCTACCCCGTCGGCGTCGTCGTCACCATCCTCGCCGTCGGGGCCGTGCTGTCCCGCTCGTGGCCTGCGCGGCGCGACCGGGGCTCGGTCGCCGGGGTGGGTCTGGTGGACATCTCCGTCGAGGTGCTGCACCCGGCACGGATCGCGGACCTGCCCGAGGTCGCGGAGGACCGCGTGCGGCTGTCCTACCTCCAGCGAGCGGGCCGCACCCGCGTCATCGACCCCGACGAGGAGCTCCTGGCGGGGGACCGGGTGGTCATGGTCGGGCCGGCGGAGGCGGTGGCCGCGGCGCGCGAGCGCCTGGGGCGCCGGGTCAGCGAGCACCTGGCCCACGACCGCAGCACCGTCGACTACCGCCGGTTCATCGTCTCCCGGCCCGCGCTCGCCGGACGCACGGTCGCCGACCTCGACGTCCCCGGGCGCTTCGACGGCGTCGTCACCCGGGTGCGGCGCGGCGACCTCGACCTCCTCGCCTCGGACGACTTCGTCCTCGAGCTCGGCGACAAGGTCCGGGTCATCGTGCCGCGGGGGCGGATGGACGAGGTGCGCGAGCTCTTCGGCGACTCCGAGCGCCGGGTCAGCGAGGTCGACGCCCTCTCCCTGGGGATCGGCCTGGCCGCCGGTCTCGCCGTCGGCCTGCTCACGCTGCCCCTGCCCGGTGGGGCGAGCTTCGCCCTCGGCTCGGCCGCGGGTCCGCTCGTCGTCGGGATGGTCCTCGGCCGCCTCGAGCGCACCGGCCCGCTCGTGTGGGGCCTGCCCATCGCAGCGAACCTCACCATCCGCCAGCTCGGGCTGCTGCTGTTCCTCGGGGCGACCGGCCTCGCGTCCGGTCAGGCGTTCGCGTCGGCGGCGTTCACCGGCGAGGGGCTGCGCGTGGTCGTGCTCGCGCTGGCTCTCAGCGTGCTCACGGCGGCGCTGTTCGGGGTGCTCGCCCGCACCGCAGGGGTGAGCACCGCCCGGGCAGCGGGTGCGCTCGCCGGCCTGGTGGGCCAGCCCGCGATCCTCGCCTACGCCAACGGGCGCGTCACCGACGAGCGGGTGGAGGCCGGCTACGCCGCCCTCTTCGCCGTCGGGATCATCGCCAAGATCCTCCTCGTGCAGGTCATCGGGAGCTGAGGGTCCTCGCGGCCCGGCACGTTCTGACAGCGGTGCTCACACCTCGGCGAGGGCCTTGCGGATCCGCTTCTCCGAGACCTTCACCGGGGTGCCGAGCTGCTGGGCGAAGAAGCTGACCCGCAGCTCCTCGATCATCCACCGCACCTCGTCCAGCGCGGCGTCGCGGGCGGGGTCCGGCGCCATCCTCGCGCCGGCCTCGACCGCCGCCGCGTGGGCGTCCTCGAGCTCGCCGACCGTCCACGCCAGGTTCGCGTCCTGGTGGACGTTGACCTGGGCCCGCTCGATCCGCCGCTGCGCGGCCCGCAGGTAGCGCGACAGGTGCACCAGACGCTCGGGCGGGGTGGCCGAGACGAAGCCCGGACCCACGAGCCGCGCCACCTGGTCGCGGACCTCCGTGAGGGTGTTGAGGAGGAACATCGACGTCGCCCCCTTGATGGCCACGTCCAGCTCACGCCGGGCGTCGAGGATCGCCACCACCAGGCCGACCAGGCGGTGGACCCGCTCCTCCAGCTCGGCCCGCACGTGCGCGACGAGCGCGTCGTGCCGCTCGGCCTCGCGGACCGGGCGCCCGCCGTGCGCGGCCGTCCACTCGTCGACGAGCGCACCGACCGCGGCGAGCTGGACGTCGGCCACGAGCTCCTCGGTGGTCCGGTACGGGCTGGCCGCCAGGGTGAGCGCCTCGCGCCCGGTCCACCGGGTCGTCACGCGCTGGGTGCTCAGCGTCGTCTCCGTCAGGACCAGGCGCCGCAGCCCGACGCGGTGGGCCCGGGCCTGCTCGCCGGCGTCGGCCAGCACGCGCAACGACACCGTGACCGCACCGCCCTTCCCGCGCACCTCGACGAGCGCGGGGTAACCCCGCACCGTCAGCCCTTGGGCGCCGGTGGACTCGACCACCGCCGGGATGACCCCGCCGGGGACGTCGGGGAAGGCGGTGAGGTCGTGCTGCTCGGGGAGCATGGGCGTCAGGGCCGTCCCGCCGGGTCGGCCGGCGTCGGCGCGGCCCGTCGTCCCGACCGACCCGGCCGCGACCGCCGGCCCCGGGGCACCTGCTGGGACGCCCGCGCCGGCGCGCGCCTCCTCCATCGCCAGCGCCACGGCGCCGCGCACGGCGGCACTGACCGCCTGCTGCGTCTGCGGGGCGAGCTCGCGCTGGAGCGCCACGAGGTTCTTGCCCTCCGACAGCACGGCGCCCCGGGCGGAGAGCACCCGGAACGTCACCCGGAGGTGGTCGGGGAGCTTCTCGTCGTCCCAGGCGTCGTCGGGGACCTCCACCCCGCGCAGCCGCCGCACGGCGTCGGCGAAGGCCTCGCGGTAGCTGGGCGCGCCCGGCGGGGCCGGGGCGACCTCCGCCCACGGCGGGAGGTGGGCGACGACGTCGCGGGCGACGTCGGGGGCGGGGACGAGCTGGACGCGGACCTTCTTGGGCAGGGCCCGGATGGTCGCCGTGGCCAGGTCGAGGGCCAGGCCCGGCACCATCCAGTCGAAGCCGTCCGGGCGGAGGCGGGCGAGGACCTCCACCGGCACGTGGACCGTGACGCCGTCGGCGTGGGTGCCGGGTTCGAACTGGTACGTCAGCGGCAGGGTGAGGTCACCCTGGCCCCAGGTGTCGGGGAAGTCGTCACCGGTGATCTCCCCGGCCCCGGGCACGAGGAGGTCGAGGGTGAAGGTGAGCAGGTCCGGATCCTCGCGGCGGGCGCGCTTCCACCAGGAGTCGAAGTGCCGGGCGGAGACGACGTCGTCGGGCACCCGCTCGTCGTAGAAGGCCAAGAGGCCGTCCTCGTCCAGGACGAGGCCGCGGCGCCGGGCCCGGGCCTCGAACTCCGAGGCCTCGGCGAGCAGCTCGCGGTTGCGCTCGTAGAACTGGTGGTGCGTGCGCCACTCGCCACCGACGAGCGCGTGCCGGAGGAACATCTCCCGGGCCAGCTCGCGGGCGGTAAGATCGCCCAGGACGAGGTCGCCGAGCCGGCCGAGGAGCACCGGCCGGTCGGCAACCAGGGTCATGCCGTAGAGCATGACCTTCTCCTTGACCATGGCCGCACCCTGCTTGGCCGACCAGTACGGCTCGGAGTAGACCCGCCGGACGAGGTGCGCGGCGACCGGCTCGACCCACTCCGGCTGGATCCGCGCCACCGTCCGGGCGAAGAGCCGCGACGTCTCCACGAGCTCGGCCGCCATGACCCACGCCGGGGTCTTGCGG
Organism: Georgenia muralis; assembly: GCF_003814705.1. NCBI lineage: Bacteria > Bacillati > Actinomycetota > Actinomycetes > Allobogoriellales > Allobogoriellaceae > Georgenia > Georgenia muralis. Next base: position 1,454,493 of record NZ_RKRA01000001.1, read on the forward strand.
GAGAGCCCGGAGCCGGGCCAGATCGTGAACCGGGTGCCGCGGGCGCCGGCGTACTCGCGGCGCCGCTCGTCCCACGAGCCGAGGTTCGACAGCAGGCCGACGAGGAGGGACTGGTGCAGCGCGTCGGCCGCGACGGCGTCGGCGGACCGGCCCACCGCGACGGCGGCGCGCGCGGTGTCGGGGCGGCCGTCCGGGGTGGACCCGGCGGTGGCGGCGATGTCGTCCTCGTGCGGCAGGGCGATGGGCTTGAGGGTCAGCCCGAGCGGCTTGGCGAGCTGGCGCAGCTGGGCGACGACGTCCTGCCACTCCCGCACGCGCAGGTAGTTGAGGTGCTCGGCGCGGCACAGACGCCGGAACGCCGAGCCGGAGAGGTCACGCTGCTGGGTGCGCAGGTACCGCCAGAGGTTGAGGTAGGCGAGGAAGTCCGACGTCGGGTCGGCGAACCGGCGGTGCTTCTCGTCCGCCGCCTGCTGGTGCTCGGCGGGGCGCTCGCGCACGTCCTGGACGCTGAGCGCCGCGACGACGACCATGACCTCCGCCGCGCAGCCGTTCCGCTGCCCCTCGAGCAGCATCCGGCCCAGTCGCGGGTCGATGGGCAGCTGGGCGAGCTGGCGCCCGACCGGGGTGAGCCGCCGGCGGGGGTCGCTCGCCTCGGGGTCCAGCGCCCCGATCTCGTGCAGGAGCTGGACGCCGTCGCGCACGGCCCGGGTGTCGGGCGGGTCGACGAACGGGAACCTCGCGACGTCGCCCAGGCCGAGGGCCGCCATCTGGAGGATGACGGCGGCGAGGGAGGTCCGCAGGATCTCCGGCTCGGTGAACTCGGGGCGGGCGGCGTAGTCGGACTCGGAGTAGAGCCGGATCGCGATGCCGTCCGCGACGCGTCCGCACCGGCCCGAGCGCTGGTTGGCGCTGGCCTGCGAGACCGGCTCGATGGGCAGGCGCTGGACCTTCGTGCGGGTGGAGTACCGCGAGATCCGGGCCGTTCCGGGGTCGATGACGTAGCGGATGCCCGGGACGGTGAGGGAGGTCTCGGCGACGTTCGTCGCCAGGACGATGCGCCGGGTGCTGTGCGCCTCGAAGACGCGGTGCTGCTCGGCGGAGGACAGCCGCGCGTACAGGGGGACGACCTCGACGGCGCCGGGCACCGTCGAGCGGGCGCCCGGGGCGACGTACCGGTCCCCGAGGTGCTCGGCCAGCGCGACGTGGGTGTCGCGGATCTCCCGCTCGCCGGAGAGGAAGACGAGGATGTCGCCGGGTCCCTCGGCCATGAGCTCGTCCGCGGCCCGGACGATGCCGGTGACCTGGTCCAGCGGCTCCTCCGCGGGTGGCCGTGCGCGACCGCCGGCCTCCTCGGCGTCGTCGTCGGCCGCGTCGTCCTCGACGAGGGGCCGGTACCGCAGCTCCACGGGGAAGGTGCGCCCGGAGACCTCCACGACCGGCGCCGCGCTCAGCAGCTCGCCGTCGGGCCGGCCGCCCTCCCGGACGCCGAAGTGGGCGGCGAAGCGGGCGGAGTCGATCGTGGCCGAGGTGATGATCACCTTGAGGTCGGGCCGGCGGGGCAGGAGGTTGGCGAGGTAGCCGAGGATGAAGTCGATGTTGAGGCTCCGCTCGTGGGCCTCGTCGACGATGATCGTGTCGTAGCGCCACAGCATCGGGTCCCGCTGGATCTCGGCCAGGAGGATGCCGTCGGTCATGAGCTTGACCAGGGTGGTGGGCGAGACCTGGTCGGTGAAGCGGACCTGGTACCCGACGGCGCCGCCGAGCTCGACGCCGAGCTCCTCGGCGATGCGCTCGGCCACCGTTCGGGCGGCGATCCGGCGGGGCTGCGTGTGCCCGATCGTGCCGGTGACGCCGCGGCCGAGCTCGAGGCAGATCTTGGGGATCTGGGTGGTCTTGCCCGAGCCGGTCTCGCCGGAGACGACGACGACCTGGTGGTCGCGGATGGCGGCCGCGATCTCCTCGCGACGGGCCGAGACGGGGAGCTGCTCGGGGTAGGTGATCCGCGGCAGCGCGGAGCGGCGGGCCGCGAGCTGCGCGGGCGTGTACGGGCGGAAGCCGCCGCGCTCGCGGGCGGCGGGGTCGCGGCGTCCGGTGGTCTGGTGCTCGCCCGAGGTTCGCTCGCCCGACTGGCGTTCGCCCGAGCTTCGCTCGCCGGTCTGTCGCTCACCCGGCCCGCGGCGGGGACGCCCACGGCGCCGGCCGCGCCCGGTGCCGGCGCCATCCGCGCCGGTCCCGGCCGCCCCGGCTGCCGTCGTCTCCTCGCTCACGGTCACCCATTCTCACCGATGCGCGGGGCCGCGGCGCCCGGGGGGCGTCTACCCTCGGCCGGGTGAGCACCGACCGGCGGCGCGGCGCCGGGCTCGTCCTTCTCCTGGGCGCGCTGACCGCCCTGGGTCCGCTGACCATCAACCTGTACCTGCCGGCGTTCCCCGCGATCGCCGCCGAGCTCGGCGCCGACCAGGGGCAGGTGCAGCTGACCATGACCTCGGCGCTGCTCGGCCTCGCGGTGGGGCAGCTCGTGGCCGGGTCCGTCTCCGACGCGGTCGGGCGCAAGCTCCCCCTCCTCGTCGCGTACGGGCTGTACGTGCTGGTCTCGGCGGGGATCGCCGCCGCACCCGGCATCGAGGCGCTCCTGGTCCTGCGCGCCGCCCAGGGTGTGCTCGGTTCGGCCGGGATGGTCATCGCGCTCGCCGTCGTGCGGGACACCCGGGAAGGGGTCGCGGTGGGCCGGACGATCTCCCGGCTCATGCTCGTCGTCGGCGTCGCTCCGGTGCTCGCGCCGGCGCTGGGCTCGCAGCTGCTCCTCGTGGGCTCGTGGCGGCTGCTGTTCGTCGCCCTCGCCGTCCTCGCGGCGGTGCTCGTCTTCCTGGTGGCGCTCGCTCTGCCCGAGTCCCACCCGCCGGAGCTGCGACGGGTGGGTGGGACCGCAGGAGCGGTGCGCTCCTACCTCGGCCTGCTGCGCGAGCCCAGCTTCGTCGGGCTGGTGGCCGTGGCCGGGCTCGTCATGGCCGGGCAGTTCACCTACATCACCGCCTCGACGTTCGTCTTCCAGGAGATCTATGGACTCAGCGCCCAGCAGTTCGGCGTCCTCTTCGGCGTGGGCGCGCTAACCGTGACCGCGGGCACCCAGGTGACCGGCTACCTCCTGGGCCGGCTCCGGGGCGAGCGCATCGCCGGCATCGCGATCGGCGTGGCCCTGACGGGCGCGGCCGGGATCGTGGTCGTCGCGCTCACCGTGGGTACCGGACCGGGGCTGCTCTGGCCGCTGCTGCTGGCCGTGCTGCCCACCATCGGGGCGGTCGGGATGATGTTCCCGGTGATCCCCGCGATCGCCCTGGGGCGGCACCGGCACGACGCCGGCAGTGCGGCCGCCCTCATCGGCGCCGCCCAGTTCGGCATGGCTGCACTGGGCGCCCCCGTCTCGGGCCTGCTCGGCGGGTCGGTGGCGACGATGGGTGCCGTCATGGCGGTCGCCTTCGCTCTCGCCGGGGCGGTGATGGTCGCGGTGGCGCGGGCCGTGCGCGAGTGATGCCCTTAGCGCGGTGCTGTTCGCCAGCCTCGGCGCGAGCGATCCCCTTGTTGCCCAGTGATCCCCGCAGACCACTCTCACTCGGCTACGGAGGGATCGTTCGGTCGCGGGGGGATCGTTTCGCCGGGGCATCGTTCGGTCATGCGCGGATCGGTGCGAGGCGGACCGGCGGCCCGCACGGTGCGAGACTCGGGGTCATGGAGACGACCCCGCCGGTGGACGAGGCGATCGAGCTGTTCTGGGCCGAGGCGCGCAAGGTCGTCGGGCTCACCCGCCTGGACGTCATCGTGGGCACCAGCGACACCGCCTCGCTCACCCCGCCGGCGTGGTCGTTCGGCGAGACCGCCGAGCAGGCCGACGAGCTCGTGGCGCTGGTCCTCGCCGGGCGACGGACCGCCACGTCGAGCGCCCTGTGGGAGTGGGAGGCTGAGGACGAGGACCTCCCTCGCCCCGGTGACCTCGCCATCGTCTGCGACGGCGCCGGGCTCCCGCGCGCGCTCGTGCGCACCGACGCCGTGGAGGTCGTCCCCTTCGATGCGGTCGACGCCGAGCACGCCCGGGCCGAGGGCGAGCCGAGCCTGGACTCCTGGCGGCGCGAGTACCGGGACCACCTCGCCGCGGCGGTCGCACCTCGGCAGCTCGCCCCGGACGTGCCCCTCGTGCTCGAGCGTTTCACCGTCCTGCACCCCAGGCCCCGCCGGACGTGAATCGGGCCGGCTCCACACCCCTGCAGGATGGAGCCGGCCCGTGCCCGACCAGTGTGCGCATCACACGTCCGCCAGCGCATCCCCAGCGGCCACCACATGGACCCCTGTGTCCAGCATGCGATACCAGAGTGGGGCGGGGCTGTGATGACGCTTCGGGCCGACGTGGCGGGGACCCGCTCCGCCGAGGTCCCGGGCCCGGCGGTGCCCCGGTGCGAGGATGAGGCGTGCGCGCGATCGGCTGGCTCCTCGTCCTGGTGATCTCTGGTGCCGCCGCGCTCACGCTGGACCTGGAGTGGGCGGTCAACCTCCACCGGGACTGGAGCGGGTGGACGACGGTCGCGCCGGTCTCCCAGGTCATCGCGATGCGCTCGCTCGTGGCGATCGGCTTCATCGTGCTGGCCGTCATCACCCTCGTCGTCGGGATCGTCCGCAAGGTGGGCTTCCGGGGCGGCACGCGGACGCTGGTCCTCGGGCTGGCGCTCGCCGTCGTCGGCGTCGGGCACGGCTGGGTGCTGACGGAGCGCGGCCTGGACAACCCCGGACGTCTCACCGTGGACGGCGGGGTGCGGCCGGGCGACCTCGGCACGGGCGAGATCACGGTCCTGACGCTGAACACCCTCGGTGGCCGCACCGGCGTGGAGGACGTGGCTGAGCTCGCCGGTCCGAACGGCGCCGACGTCGTCGTCCTTCCCGAGACGTCCCGCGCGACGGCGGAGGAGCTCGCCGCCGCCCTCGCCGCGTCCGGCGCGACCTTCCAGGTGTTCGACGCCGCCGGTGCGCAGGACGGGCCCGCCGGCTCGACGGCGATGCTCGTCTCGGCCGCGCTCGGCGAGTACGTCCAGACGCCGGGGCCGGACACACGCTTCGGCGCCGTGCGGGCCGAGCCCGCCACCGGCGTCGGCCCGGTGCTGGTGGGGGTCCACCCCGCGCCGCCCAGCGGCGACCTCCACGACGTCTGGGAGGAGGACCTCGCCGCCGTCACCGCCCTCTGCGCGCCGCGCACCACGCGGGGCCTCATCCTCGCCGGCGACCTCAACGCCACCCTCGACCACGCCCCGCTGCAAGACATCGGCCGCTGCGTCCACGGCGCCGCCGGCGCCGGCGCGGGCGGGGTGGCGACCTGGCCTACCCGCACCCCGGAGTGGCTCGGTGCCGCGATCGACCACGTCATCGCCGACGGCGAGGCGTACGAGCCGACCCAGGCCGCGGTGGTCGAGGTCGGCGGGAGCGACCACCGGGCGCTGCTCGTGCGGCTGCGGCCGGTGGGATCCGACCGGTAGGCCCCCGCTCGTGGAACAGAAAATCCCTCGCCCGGGGCGGTTCGGTGATGCGACCGTGGACCCATGCGGACCATGAGCCTCCAGGAGTTCACGGCCGTCACGGACGCCCTGTCCCCGGCGGTGCTCGAGGGTTGCCACGAGGTGCAGACCGAGACCTTCGTGGCGGTGCTGGGCCACGACGACTTCGCCGAGCCCGCCACCGGGCTCCGCGCCGACCTGGCCGACCAGCGCCACGAGGACAAGGTCCTCCTCGTCGCCCTCGCCGACGGCGTCGCCGAGAGTCCCGCCGACGTGCTGGGGTACGCCTGGCTCGTCCTGCACCGTGAGGACAACCGCCACCTCGCCGGCCTCGACATCCTCGTGCGCCCGTCCGCGCGGCGCGCCGGCATCGGCACGGCGCTGTGGCGCGCGGCCGAGGCGCGGGTCCGGGCGGCCGGGCGCACCACCGTGACCTCGTGGAGCGTCCACGGACCGGAGCCGGAGGACGGACCCGGCGTCCTCGCCGCGCCGACGGGGGCCGGGCGGGTCCGCGCCGACGACCCCGCCACGCGCTTCGCCCTCGCGCACGGCTTCGTCCTGGAGCAGACCGAGCGCCACTCGACCCTGGCGCTGCCGGTCCCGCCCGAGCGGCTGGAGAGCTGGCGGGCCGAGGCGGCCGCGGTCGCGGGCCCGGACTACCGCCTCGTCTCGTGGACGGGGTCGACGCCGGAGGAACGGCTCGCGGGCATGGCCGCGCTGCGCAGCCGCATGAGCACCGACGTCCCCTCCGCCGGGCTCGAGTTCGAGGAGGAGGCGTGGGACGCCGAGCGGATGCGGCACGCCGACGAGCAGCTCGTCGCGCGCGGCGGGTCGCAGGTGGTCACCGCCGTGGAGCACCTGCCCTCCGGCGAGCTGGTCGCGTTCACCGCCCTGGACCGCCGCGAGCAGGACGTCATCTTCCAGCAGGACACCCTGGTCCGGGCCGACCACCGTGGGCGCCGCCTCGGCCTCCTGGTCAAGGCGGCCAACCTCCAGCTCCTGGCCCGGACCTTCCCAGGTGCACGCCGGGTGCACACCTGGAACGCCGGCGAGAACCGCTTCATGCTCGACATCAACGAGCGCATGGGGTTCGTCCCCGCCAGCGTCGAGGGTGCGTGGCAGCTGCGCCTGGCGTGAGAGCGGCACGTCCGGCAGCTCGGCCCGGCAGCTCGGCCCGGCTGCGGCCCGGGTCCTCAGTCCGGCGGGAGGTGGGCGGCGAACCAGTCCAGCGCGAGCCGGGCGACCTCGTCCATCCGGTCGCCCACGCCGGGCTCGGCGCCCGCGAGGAGCTCGAGCCGGGAGCCGGTGGGCAGCAGGTGCAGCCCCTCGCGGGTGATGACCACCTGGTCGCTTGCCTCCTCGGTGTGGTCGCCGTGGACGAGGAGGACGGGCACCTTGACCGACCCGAGCAGCTCCGCCTGGTCGATGAGCGAGAAGTCGGCGAGGGTCTGGCGGGAGATCACGGAGTACTCCCGGGCGGCGGCGACGTTGTCGTCGGGGATGCGCGCGTGCCCCAGCCGTTCGAGGTCGTCGAGCTGCCCGGGCGAGAAGATCTCCTCCCACGGGTACGACATCGGGCCCGTCATCGCGCCGGTGAGGACCATGGTGACGACGTGCGGCGCCGCCGCGCGCATCGCCGCGAGCGTGCCGAACGAGTGGGCGTGCACGGCCTGGACCGGGTAGCCCTCCTCGGCGAGCCACTCCGACGCCGAGCGGATGTCCTCGACCTCTCCCGCCACCGTGACGACGTCGTCGTCGCTGGCACCGCAGCCGGAGAGGTCCACCTGGAGGGTGGCGTACCCGGCGGCGCGGTACGCGGCGGCGAGCCGGTCGAACCGGGTCGAGGAGTGGCGGTCGGCGAGGAAGCCGTGGACGAAGAGCACCGCCGCGTGGCCGGCGCCGTGCTCGAAGGTCCCCGCGAGGTGGGCGCCGCGGGGCGTGTTGATCGAGACGTCGGCCATGCCTCCACGGTAAAGGGTTGGTATGGGAGCGGTCAGCGTCTTCGTCCGTGGTCTCGCATGGCGGCTGATGGTGACGGCGGACGGGCGGGCGACGGTGACGTGGGCAGACGCGCAGACGGGCGGACGGGCGGCGGTCGAGGACGTGCGCGGGCCCGGGGGCGTCAGGAGCCGCTGCCGACGGCGGCCGCCAGGCGGTCGAGGCACGCCCGCCAGAACTCCTTGGTCTCCGCGACCGCGTCCGCGCCCGGCAGCCTGGTGTGCTGGACCGCTACCCGGACCTTGGCCCGGCCGTCGCGCCCCGGCGGCACGGCCTGGAGGAGGACGCTCACCCGGCTGCCGTCGTCGCCCCGAAGCCGGAGCGACCGCGGCTCGGTCGCACCCACGAGCGGCCAGTCGACGTCGAGCCAGTCGCTGCGCAGGTCCTCCTCGCCCAGGTAGGGCCAGACCTGCTCCGCGGTGGCATGCAGGGTCCGCGTCACCCCCGCCTCGAAGTGCCCGAGCGAGCTCTGCCCGGGTAGGCGCAGGCCGCGGGCCTGCTCGTAGCCCACCGTCACCGACTGCGCCCACCAGGCGTCGACGTCGTGCTCGCCGCCGAGCCAGCGTGCGATGCGGGCGTGGTCCCACTCGCGCGCACCCGCGTCGTCGAGGAGCGTGTACCAGGCCGCGCGGGAGCGGCCCGTGGCTGCCTCGAGCCGCTCGTCGCCGACCTGCTGCTCCTGGCCGCGGATGCCCATGGCGGCGAGCCTACGCGCGGGCGCCGCTCCGGTCAGCGCTGCTGGCGCAGCCGGTCCATCTCCGCGGCGATCTCCGCCGGTCCGGGCGGCGGGGAGTAGACGTCCATCGCGTGGAACAGCAGCCCGATGCCCCAGCCGAGGATCGGGAAGACGGGCCAGAAGAACGCCGCCGCCCCGGTCATCCACCAGATGACCACGAGCAGGAGGTTCACGCTGACGTAGGCCAGGAGGTGAGCCCTGAAGTCGCGCTTGTCCTTGAGCCGCTTGATGGCAAGACGGCGGAGCTCGGCCTCGTCCGGGACGGGGTCGGCCGCGCCCGAGGTGTACTGCCCGGGCGTGTACTGGGTCATGGTGATCTCCTCACTCCCCCCACAGCAGCGTCCGCCCGGGGTCGACCCGGGGCAAGGGTCCTCGGTCCCCGCGGCGGGTCCGCCCGCGTACCCGTGGGCGCGCCGGGTGCGCCGTCCGGGTGCGCGGGTGCCCGCCGGGTGGGCCGTCGCTCGCGCGCTCAGGTCCTGGGCAGCCGTCCCCTGGTGAAGTACAGGATCGGACCGACCCAGCTGATCGCGATGACACCGGCCCACCGGGTCTTGCCGCCGGCGACCGCCCTAGCCGGCCGTCGAGCGAGGTCCACCCACGCCGTGACCGCCAGCGCGACCTCCGCGACACCGAGCGCGGTGACGGCCCGCCGCTGGGTGGTGCTCAACTCGGACCAGCTGCGCGCGGCCATGGGGACTCCTCGTCTCGGGTGGGACCAGTCTCGCCGACCCTCCCCGGCCGCGGCCAGGGCCCAAGGGCTCGACGGCGCCACCGACCTGCGCCACGCTGGGGCCCACGCCGAGGAGAAGGAGCCCCCGTGACCCGGTCCCGACCGCCCGCCGGCGGCGCCACCGGCTCGCTCGTCCTCGTCGCGCGCGCCTACGGCGGTCCGGAGCAGCAGGCGCTCGTCGAGCGGGACGTCACCGCGCCCGGCCCCGGCGAGGTGCTCGTCCGGGTCCGCGCGGCCGCCGTCAACCCGGCCGACGTCAAGCGGCGCGAGGGCCTCTTCGGGACCACCCGGACCCCGCCCGTCCCCCTCGGCCTGGAGCTGTCCGGCGTCGTCGAGGCGCTCGGCCCGGACGTCACGGACCTCGACGTGGGCGACGGCGTCGTGGGCAGCCCGCGTCCGGGTGCCGGCGCCTTCGCCGAGCACACCCTCGTCCGGCGGCGCGACGTCGTCCCCAAGCCCGCCGCTCTGCCGCACGACGTCGCCGCCACCCTCCCGATCGCCGGGACGGCGGCCTGGGACGCGTTCCACCAGGTCGACCCCGGCCCCGGCCGCACCCTCCTGGTCGTCGGGGTGGGAGGCGGCGTCGGCGATCTCGTGGCCCAGCTGGCCGTGGCCGCCGGGACCCGGGTGGTCGGCACCGGCAGCGAGAGCAAGCGCGCCCGCGCCGAGAGCCTCGGGGTCACGTTCGTGACCTCCGGGCCTGCGGCGCTCGCGGCCGTGCGGGCCGCCGGCCCGGTGGACGCCGTGCTCGACCTCGCCGGTGGTGAGGCGCTGCGCAGCCTCGTCGAGGTCGTGGCCGACCGCGCGAGCGTCGTCAGCGCGGCCGACCCCACCGCCGCCGTCGCGCTCGGGGGCCGGGCGCTCGTGCGGGGACCGGACGTGCTCGCGGACGTCGTCGCCGCGGCCGCGGAAGGACGACTGTGCCCGAACGTCACCGCGACCTACCCGCTGACGCGCGCGGCCGAAGCCCTGGCGCAGGTGGAGGGCCGGCACGCCGCCGGCAAGGTGGTGGTCCTGCCCGGTGCCTGAACCGCACGTCTCAGGGCGTGGGATGTGGGGGCCGCATGCTGGCGTGAACGCCCATACCCCGGCGAGTATGGAGCGTCCATCCCGAGCGGCCGAGAGACCTGGCTCCCCGACGCCGCAGCAACCCGCGCCCGCGGGTGCTCCCGCCAGGACCGATGGAGCGTGATCCGATGTCCACCTCTAGCCTCTTGGCTGTGCCGACCACCCGCCCCACGGTCTCCTTCGAGCTCTACCCGCCACGGCGGCCCGAGCTCGGCGAGGTCGTGTGGCAGCGGATCCTGCGGCTGGCCGAGGCCGGACCGGACTTCTTCTCCGTCACCTACGGCGCGTCGGGGTCGTCCCGCGACGCCTCCGAGCGCCTGGTCCGCCGCATCCTCGACGAGACCGGCGTTCCGGTCATCGCCCACCTGACCTGCGTCGGGACGACCCGGGAGGAGCTCGGCGCGCTCGTCCGTCGTCTGCTCGGGCTGGGCGTGCGGGACTTCCTCGCGCTGCGCGGCGACCCGCCGGCCGGGCAGTCCGTGTGGGCCCCGGCGGCCGGTGGTCTCGCCCGCTCGAGCGAGCTCGTCGATCTCATCCGCCAGGTCGAGGCCGAGGAGCTCGGCGCGCCCCGCGCCGACGGCGGCCGGGAGGCCGGGGCCACGACGGCCGAGCCCTCGCCCGTCGCCCGCGAGCTGGGGGTGGACCCGGCCGACGTCGTCTCCGTCGCCGTGGCCGCCTACCCCTGCGGGCGCAGCCACACGCGCGAGGCCGAGCTCGCGGCGCTGCGGGAGAAGCAGGCGGCGGGCGCGGACTTCGCCATCACCCAGGTCTTCTACGACGTCGACTCCTACGCCTCCCTGGTGGCGGACGCCCGTGCGGCCGGGGTGCTCATCCCGATCCTGCCCGGCATCATCCCGCTGACGGACCCCGGCCGCCTCGCCCGGCTCGGAGAGCTCACCGGCGTCGACGTGCCGCCGGCCCTGACGGCCCTGCTCGCCGTCGACGACGAGACCGAGCGCCTGCGCCGGGGCGTGGCGGCCACCGTGGACCTGGTCGAGGGCGCGCTCGCCGCCGGTGCACCCGGGCTGCACCTGTACACGTTCAACCGGGACCGGCCGGCGCTGGACGTCCTGGAGGCCCTGCGCGAGCGCGGCGTCAGCAATCCCGCGCTGCCCCCGTCCCTGCGGGGGGACCCGGCCCGGCCGGGCGCCCTGCCGCTCGAGCGCCGCTGACATGGCCGTGCTCGCCCGCCTGGACGTCGGCGGCGAGACGGTGGTGCTGCGCCGCGCCGTCGCCACCGACGTCGCCGGCATCGTCGAGCTCCTCGCCGCCGACCAGCTCGGTGGCGGCCGGGACGGCGGTGACCTCGCGCCGTACCTCGCCGCCTTCGCCGCGATCGACGCCGACCCCGCGCAGCTGCTCGTCGTCGCGGTCGACGACGAGGGCCGGCTCGCCGCCACCTTCCAGCTCTCCTTCATCCCCGGTCTGGCCCGGCGGGGGAGCCTGCGCGCCCAGGTCGAGGCGGTCCGCGTGGCACCGGACCGCCGCGGCGGCGGGCTGGGCCGGGCCATGATCACCTGGGCCGTGGACGAGGCCCGGCGGCACGGCTGCACCCTCGTGCAGCTGACCACCGACAAGCGGCGCACCGGCGCGCGCCGCTTCTACGAGGGGCTGGGGTTCACCGCCACCCACGAGGGGATGAAGCTTCTGGTCGCAGCGGACGGCGACGGCGTCTAACGTGTTCGCGGGCCTCGACCGGGGCCCGCGAGAACGTGGGAGGACACATGCAGCAGCGCCGTATCGGCGACCGTCCCGTCAGCGCGATCGGTCTCGGCGGGATGCCGATGTCGATCGAGGGCAGGCCGGACGAGGCAAGGTCCATCGCCACCGTGCACGCGGCCCTCGACGCCGGCATCACCCTCATCGACACCGCTGACTCCTACCACCGCGACCCCACCGACGTCGGGCACAACGAGCTCCTCATCGCCAAGGCCCTGCGCCTGGCCGGGGCCTCCGCCGCCGACGTCCTCGTCGCGACCAAGGGCGGGCACCGCCGTCCGGGGGACGGCACGTGGACCAAGCAGGGCGACGCGGCGTACCTGCGCAAGGCCTGCGAGGCGTCCCTGCAGCGGCTCGACGTCGAGGCGATCGGGCTCTACCAGTTCCACCGGCCGGACCCGGCGGTCCCGTACGAGGAGTCGGTCGGCGCGATCCGCGACCTGCTCGACGAGGGCAAGATCCTCATGGCCGGCATCTCCAACGCCGACCCCGACCAGATCCGCCTCGCCCAGGAGATCCTCGGCGGGAGGCTCGTCTCGGTGCAGAACCAGTTCTCGCCGTCGTTCCGCTCCAGCGAGCCCGAGCTCGAGCAGTGCGCGGAGATGGGCATCGCGTTCCTGCCGTGGAGCCCCCTGGGCGGCATCAGCCGCGCCGGCGAGCTCGGGTCCACCCACGCCACCTTCGCCGAGGTCGCGGCCGAGCGGGGCGTCAGCCCCCAGCAGGTGGCCCTGGCGTGGGAGCTGGCCAAGGCCGACGTCGTGATCCCCATCCCGGGTGCGTCCCGGCCGGAGAGCGTGCTCGACTCCGTCGCCGCGGTCGAGCTCGAGCTCACGGCCGAGGAGCTGGCCCGGCTGGACGGCTGAGCGTGGGGCCGGCCCGGAGCGCTCCGGGCCGGCCCGGCCGCCTCACCGGCGCAGGCTCTTCTCGCTCCCGACGTGGATCCCGAGCCGCGGCAGGACCACGCGGTGGACGAGCAGCACGAGCGCGGTCGCGGCGAGGGCGACGGCGAAGACGGCGAGCGAGGAGCCGACGTCACCCATGAGATCCGGGTCGACGATCATGACCACCGCCAGGGTGAGCATGAGCATGCCACCGGCGAGCTTGAGCAGCCGACCCTGCTTCTCCTGCAGCCGGGTGGCCCGCAGCCCGACGACCGCGGCGCCGAAGACGGCCAGCTCGTCGAGCTGGTAGATCAGCAGGTACAGCGCCAGCAGGAGGACGAAGGTGCCCGCGGTCGCGCCCTGGCTGGTGAGGAGGTTCGTCCACAGAACGGGGAACCCGGCGGTGCAGGAGAACTCCACGAGCGAGACGCCCGCGGCGAGGACCACGGTCGCGCCCACGAGGGCCGGCAGCGAGTCGCCCTTGGCGAGCACGGCGCGCATGCCGCGGTACAGCCCCGGCCGGCGCTCGTCCGCGATGGTGAAGGACAGGCCCTGCCGGTACCAGAAGTAGTCCTTGATGTTGACGACGGCGAAGAACAGCGCCACGAGCGCGACGAGCACGTGCAGCCACGCCGACATGCCCACCACGGTGAGGACCGTGAACAGCCCGGTGATGAACAGGCCGTAGATCGCGGCGGTGACGGTGATGAAGGTCAGCCCGATGACGGCCGTGCGCCGGCGCGAGCCGCTGTGCAGGGTCAGGGCGAGCAGGACGGAGAGCACCCACAGCGAGCACGGGTTGAACCCGTCGACGACGGCGATGAGCGCGGTGCTCACGGTGAGCGAGTGCGTCCCGAGGTCCACCTCCCCGAGGAGCGGCAGGCGCAGCACCTCCGTGGCCGCGGGGGCCGCCGGCTCCGGCCCGGCCGCCGCCGGCGGGTCGAGCACGCCTGGCCCGCCCGCGCGGGCGACCTCGCGGGCGTCGAGGCACCCGCGTTCGGCGCAGGTGGCGACGGCGGCCTCGATCTCGGCCCCGTTGAGTTGCGCGGAGAAGCCGACCCAGTACTCCTCACCGAGGAAGATCAGCGGCACGCCGGTGGGCTCGAAGCCGAAGCCGGCGGCCATCTCGGCCATCGGCTCGCGGTTCTCGGGGTGGTTCCAGACCTCGTAGTCCACGACCGTGGCGCCGTAGGTCTGCGCCAGCGAGGCGAGGAACGGGCCGGCCTCGGCGCAGTGCGGGCACCCGTCGCCCCAGAAGTAGTAGATCGTCGGCTTCACGGGCTCCACCGGTGCTGCCGCTGCACCGGACCACCCGGCCGCCGCGCCGGCGAGGCCGTCCGGCACGGTGCGGGCGGTCGCCGGCGTGACGGCCGCGACGGCGGTCGCCACCAGGATCGCGAGGAGCGCCAGGACGGCACCGAGGGTCGCTCGCCGCACCGGTCGCCTCCCTCGCCGCCCCGGCGCCGTCGCCGCCGGTCCGACGGGGCTCGAGACCGGCCCCGCCCTCCCATCGTGGGGCCCGGGGCAGGGTCCACGCCGCGGACCCAGGTCCCGCACGGGTCCGTGCTCAGCGGTGGCTGACCTCCGGCAGGGTGCGGCCGACGGCGACCCCCACCAGACCCAGAGCGGCGAGGAGCAGGAGCGCGGCCTCGGCCCCGATCGTCGCCAGCGCCCCCGAGACGGCGCCGACGACCAGGAGCAGCACCCCCATCGCCGTGTTCGCCACCGCCACGTACTCGGTGCGCCGGTCGCCCTCGGCCATGTCGACGACGTAGGTCTTGCGCGCCACCCGGATCCCGATGTGGGTGAAGGCGAGAAGCAGGTAGACGAGCGGGTGGAGCCACCACGACTCCCGGGCCGCAGCCACGAGCCGCAAGGCGAGGAAGGCCAGGACGAGCAGCGACGCGGCACCGGCCCCGGCCACGAGGAGGGTCCGGCTCGAGCGGTCGGCCAGCCGGCCGAACAGCCGGCCGCCGAGCAGGCCGGCCACGCCCGAGGCGATGACGAACGGACCGAGGCCACCGAGGCCCACCCCACCCTCCGCGGCGGCGAGCGCGACGACGAACGGCGGGCTCGGGGCCGAGACGAGCAGGAGGGTCCGCACGGTGACGAAGCGGCGGAACGGTGCGTCGGAGCGCAGCATCGACCAGGAGCGGGCGAGCCAGCCGGGACCGTCCGGCGGCCGGGCGGCGGGCTCCGTCGGGGGCTCGACGATACCGGAGTAGACGACGAGGGCGAGGACCCAGGTCAGGGCGGCCGCGCCGAGCAGCGCCGCGAGCACGGGTGGGGCGACGTCGTCCCCGCCGAGGGCGCGGATGCCGAGCCCGAGGGTGATCGCGACCACGCCGGACAAGACGGTCGCGATGCCGTTGATCTGCCCGCGCTGGCCCTTCGGGACGGTCCGGCCGAGGACGTCCTTGTCCACCAGCGACGTCATCGCCCGGGCGAGGGCGAACACCGCCAGGGCAGCGAGCACGACCACCCCCGCCACGGCCCCGGTGGTCGTCGCCGCCGCGAGGGCCATCGCCGCGGTGGCCCCGGCCTGGCCCGCGGCGCCGGCGACCCACAGGCCCTTGCGCACGCGGTGGCGCTGCACCCAGGGCGACAGGGCCGCCTGGGGGAGCATCGAGCCGGACTCCCGCACCGGCACGAGGAGGGCGACCAGGACGGCGGGGGCACCGAGGGAGGCGAGCAGCCAGGGCAGGACGGTCTTGGCGCTGACGACCTGGTCACCGGTGCTGATCAGTGCGTTCGCGGCGATCTGGCGCAGCCCGTTGGCGGGCAGGCGGGCCGGCTCCGGCGCGGCGCCGGCCGCGACGGGGCCGGGGCGGACGAGGCGGCGGTAGAGCCGTTCGGCGGTGGGCATGGCGGCATCGCAGAAGCGGCTCAGGCCCGCGAGGGATCCTCCACCAGCGCCGAGGCGTGGTCCGGCACGTACGAGGACACCGAGATCGGCGGACGCCGGTAGCCCGTGCCGGCGGGCCGCTCGGGAAGCTCGACCGGCCCCCGGGAGGGGACGTCGTGGTAGGGCAGGGACTCGAGCAGGTGGTGGATCATGTTCAGCCGCGCCTGCTTCTTGGAGTCGCTGGCCACGTGGTACCAGGGCGCCGACGAGGTGTCCGTGTGGACCATCATCTCGTCCTTCGCGCGGGAGAAGTCCTCCCACCGGGTGATCGACTCCAGGTCGATCGGGGAGAGCTTCCACTGCCGCAGCGGGTCGTGCAGGCGCTTGCGGAACCGGGCGAGCTGCACCTCGTCCGAGACGGAGAACCAGTACTTGCGCAGGTGGATGCCGTCCTCGACGAGCATCTGCTCGAAGATCGGGCACTGGCGCATGAACCTCTTGACCTCCTCCGCGGAGGCGAAGCCCATGACCTTCTCCACCCCGGCGCGGTTGTACCAGGAGCGGTCGAACAGGACCATCTCCCCGGCGGCGGGCAGGTGCTCGACGTAGCGCTGGAAGTACCACTGCCCCTTCTCGCGCTCGGTGGGCGCGGGCAGCGCCGCGATGCGCACCACGCGCGGCGAGAGGTACTCGGTGATCCGCTTGATCGTCCCGCCCTTGCCGGCGGCGTCGCGGCCCTCGAAGATCACCACCACGCGGGCGCCGGTCTCCTTGACCCACGTCTGGAGCTTGCCGAGCTCGCCCTGGAGCCGGTAGAGCTCGGCCGCGTAGACCTTCGGCGGGATCCGGGTCGTGTGGAACCCGCTCTCCTCGCCGCCGGCGACGTGGCCGTCGCGCTCGCCGTCACGCTCGCCGCCGGGGCCGTCGTCCGTGTCGCGCCGCTTCGCGTGAGCCATGGCGCAAGGCTAGACCTGGCACCGCGCGCGCGGCGGGGCGATCCGACCTAGGCTCGGGGCCAGACCGCACCACTGACGCACGGAGGTATTCCATGGGCAAGCTCTCGTTCCTCACCGGCGCCGGCATCGGCTACGTCCTCGGAGCCCGCGCCGGCCGCGCCCGCTACGAGAAGATCAAGGGTGCGACCGCGAAGCTGTGGGAGAACCCGAAGATCCAGCAGAACGTCCACAAGGTCGAGACCAGGGTCACCGACGCCGCGAAGAACAGCGGGTCCCAGCTGACCGACAAGGTCGCCTCCACCGTCAAGGGCAAGCTCTCCGGCTCGCGCGGCGCGCACCACCCCGACTTCCCCGTGGGCAACACCGGCCGGGGCACGGACGGCCCGATGCCGCCCACCACGCCGCAGCCCCCGCTCTGACGCAGCCGATCGTCCGACCGACACCGGCGGCCCGTCGTGGCCGCCGGAGCCGGCGCGCAGGTGAAGACTGATCCCATGCCCGTTCTGCGTGCCCTGGTCCGCCGTCCCGGACCCCGTCTGGCCGAGGGGATCGTCACCCACGCGAGCGGCGGCCCGGTGGACGTCGCGCTCGCGCACCGGCAGTGGGCCGAGTACGTCCGTACCCTCCAGGACGCCGGCTGGCAGACCCTGGAGGTCGAGCCCGCCGACGACCAGCCCGACGCCGTCTTCGTCGAGGACGCCCTCGTCGTCTACGGCGACCTCGCCGTGCTCACCCGCCCCGGCGCCCCCGGGCGGCGGGGCGAGCTGCCCGCCGTCGGGGAGGCCGCCGCCGAGGCGGGGTACCGGGTCGCGCGGATCGAGGCGCCGGGCACCCTCGACGGCGGCGACGTCCTGAAGTTCGGCGGCACCGTCTGGGTGGGTCGCAGCGCCCGTACCGACGACGACGGCATCCGCCAGCTCGCCGCCCTTCTCGAGCCGATGGGGGCGCGGGTCGTCCCGGTCCCGGTGCGTTCGGTCCTCCACCTCAAGTCGGCCGTCACCGCCCTGCCCGACGGCACCCTCGTCGGCCACCCGCCGCTCGTCGACCACCCCTTCGACGCCCTGCTGCCCGTCCCCGAGCCCAGCGGTGGCCAGGTCGTCCTCCTCGAGCACGGCACCGTCCTGCTCGCGGCCAGCGCGCCGCGCACGGCGGAGCTGCTCCGCAGCCGCGGCCACCGCGTGGTCACGGTCGACATCAGCGAGCTCGAGAAGCTCGACGGCGGTGTGACCTGCCTGTCGGTGCGGCTGCGCGACGAGGGCGCCGCCGCCGGGGCGCGGTCGTGAGCGCACCGGACCGGCCCGCGCCGGGTCCGGGGCCCGGCACACCGGAGCCGGCCACGACGCCCGGGCGGGGCGTCGGTCTCGTCGGTCTCGGCGCGATGGGCCGGCCCATGGCCCTGCATCTGGCACGCACCGCCGCCGAGCGCGGGACCGAGCTGGTGGTCACCACCCGGCGTCCCGGCACCGCCTCCGCGGCCCTCGCGGCCGGCGCACGCTGGGCCGCCACGCCGCGCGAGCTGGCGGCGCGCTGCGACGTCGTCGTCGTGATGGTGCCGGACCTGCCCGACCTGCGCGCGGTCACCGACGGCGACGACGGGCTCCTCGCCGGGATCGCCGGGCCCACCGTCCTCGTCATCGGCGCGACCGTCTCACCGCAGGGGGTCCGCGACCTCGGTGCCGACCTTCGTGAGCGCTCCGCCGGCCGGCTGCGCCTGGTCGACGCCCCCGTCAGTGGCGGGGTCGAGGGCGCCGCCGATGCGACGTTGTCGATCATGGTCGGCGGCGACGCGGACGACGTCGCCCGCGCGGAGCCGTGGCTGCGGGCCCTCGGCCGGCCGGTCCACCTCGGCCCGCTCGGCAGCGGCGAGGTGGCCAAGGCGTGCAACCAGCTCGTGGTGGCCGCGACGACGGCGGCGCTCGGCGAGGCGGCCGTCGTCGCGGAGCGCGCCGGTCTGGACCTCGCGGCGCTGCTGGACCTCCTGGGCTCGGGCTACGCCGGCTCCCGGCTCCTCGAGGTCAAGAGGCACAAGCTCGTCGCCCACGACCACAGCCCGGCCTCCCCGGCACGCTTCATGATCAAGGACCTGGCCTTCGCCGCCGAGGCCGCGGAGGGGGCCGGGGTGGTGCCGGCACTCCTGCCCGCCCTGCGTGAGCTGTACACCGCCCTCACCGCCGCGGGGCTCGGCGACCTGGACTCCACGGTCGTTCAGCGATACCTCGAGGAGCGCACCCGCGACTGACCGCTCAGCACCGGACGCCCGGTTCTCGTCACCTCCGGTTTTTCGTTGCCCTGACAGCGATTCTTCGGTCCTGCGAACAGTGGGCGATTCCACCCCGGGGGGGGTTGGGAGGGCCCTCGTCCGCTGCGATGATGGACGGATGCCCGCCTCCTCCGCCTATTCCGTGCGCCCCCCGAGCAAGGAGCAGGTGCGCCGGTGGCGCCAGTACCTCGCCGACGAGCGGGCCGAGGCGGCGGTGTACCGCCACCTCGCCGCCCGTCGCCAGGGCGAGGAGCGCGAGATCCTCCTGGGCCTGGCCGAGGCCGAGGCCCGGCACGAGCAGCACTGGCGCGACCTCCTCGGCGAGCAGGTGGGGCGCCCCGTCCGCGGCGCCCTGCGGGTCCGGCTGCTCGCCCGGCTGGCCCGGATGTTCGGCGGGGTCTTCGTCCTCGCCCTGGCGCAGAGCGCCGAGCAGCGCTCTGCCTACGACGGCGACGGCGACGCCACCAGCGCGATGGCCGCGGACGAGCGCGTCCACGGCGAGGTCGTCCGGGCGCTGGCCGCGCGCGGCCGCTCGCACATGTCCGGCACGTTCCGGGCCGCCGTCTTCGGGGCGAACGACGGGCTCGTGTCCAACCTCGCCCTGGTCCTGGGCGTCGGCGCCGCGGGCGTGAGCTCCGGGACCGTGCTCCTGACCGGTGTGGCGGGCCTGCTCGCCGGCGCCCTCTCCATGGGGGCGGGGGAGTACGTCTCGGTCCGCTCCCAGCGCGAGCTCCTCGACTCCTCCCGGCCGGACCCCCGCTCGCACGAGAGCCTGCCGGACCTCGACGTCGACGCCAACGAGCTGGCGCTGGTCTACCGCGCCCGCGGGATGGACCCCGCCGCGGCGAGCGCGCACGCGACCGAGGTCCTCGCCCGTGTTCGCGACGGCCACCACGTCCCGGACCGGGCGGAGCCCGACTACGAGGAGATCGGCACCGGCTGGCGGGCCGCGACGTCGAGCTTCATGTTCTTCGCCGTCGGTGCCCTCGTCCCGATCCTGCCCTACCTGCTCGGCGCCACGGGGCTCTCCGCTGTGCTCCTCGCCACCGGCCTGGTGGGGATCGCCCTGCTCGGGACCGGCGCCGTCGTCGGGGTCCTCTCCGGTGCGCCGCCCCTGCGCCGGGCGCTGCGCCAGCTGGCCATCGGGTACGGCGCGGCCGGGGTCACCTACCTGCTCGGCCTCGGCTTCGGGACCACGGTGGCCTAGCGCCGTCACTTCCCGGCCCGACGGTGACGTCGGGCCCGGACGCCGCCTCCCCGCGCATGGCAGGTGGCCCGAGGGGCCGGTGCCCCCCGCTGCGGTGCCGCCCCGCCGCGGTGCGTCGAGCGACGACCGCCGGACGCCGGGACGGGAGGGCGGTTCGGGTGATGACGCTCGGCTTCTCGCTCGCCGGCCTGGCCGTGTCGCTCGCTGTCCTCGCACCCAACCTCGCGCTCGTGGCGCTCTACGACGGCCTGTGAGTGCGATACCCCCTCACCGGGCGACGCACGGCCCAGCTCTTCGCCGCCGACCCGGACCGGGCCGAGGCGCTCGCCGGGCCCGCCCTGCGCTGCGTCGTCGACGTCGACGACTCGGCGTTCCTGCCGCCGGGCGACATGCCCGCCCGGATCGCCGAGGCCGCCCGGCGCACCGGGCAGCGCCCGCCGGAGAGCCCGGCCGAGACCGTGCGCTGCATCCTCGACTCCCTCGCCCTGGCCTACCGGCGCGCCGTGCGCATGGCGGCCGGCCTCGCCGGGCGCAGGGTCGGGTGGTCCACCTCGTCGGCGGCGGGGCGCGCAACGCGCTGCTGTGCTGCCTCACGGCCGCGGCCACCGGCCTACCCGTCGTGGCCGGGCCCACCGAGGGCGCGGCGCTGGGGAACCTCCAGGCCCAGGCCCAGGCCCTCGGCGATGTCGCACCGGGCCTGCCCGCCCTGCGCCGGGTGGTCGCCGCCTCCGTGCCGACCACCTCCTACGAGCCCACCCAGGACGAACCCACCGGCACCGTGGCCCGGTGGACCACGCAGAGGACCTGCTGCGGCCGTGAGGGTCGCGCACCGTCAGAAGGAGACACCATGCCCGTGACCGTCCCCGACCCCGAGCTCATGGCGGCCAACGCCGCCGGCCTGCGCGAGCACGAGATCGTCCTGTGGAGCAAGCACGGGGTCATGGCACGCTCGGACCTGTCCGTCACCCGGGCGGTGGACCGCATCGAGTACGCCGAGACCGGCGCCCGCTACGAGTACATGGACCTCGTGGCTGGCGGCCGCGCCCAGGGGCTGACCCGGGAGGAGCTGCACGCCGTCGTCGAGGCGTTCGACGTGCCGACGACGCTCGCCTGACCGAGCGCCGGCCTCGCCGGGCGACGGAAAGCGCTTGCCAGCACCGGGCCGGGCTGGCAGGATCGGGTGGGACCCGCGATGACCCGTGGGCCCCGCCGCGAGGCGGACCGGCACCGGAGCGGGCCGGCCACGACGAGGAAGGGCGACGATGCCGAAGGTTGCGATGATCACCGGCGGGAACCGCGGGATCGGTCTGGGGATCAGCGAGCGGCTCCTCGACGAGGGTTACGCCGTCTCGATCCTGGCCACCCGGGAGGAGCCAGCCGACGTCATGGGCGCCCTGCGCGAGCGCGGCGAGGCGATCTACGTGCGCGGCTCGGTCGCCGACCTCGACGACCACGCCCGCTACGTCGACGCCACGCTCGAGGCGTTCGGGCGGATCGACGTCCTCGTCAACAACGCCGGTGTCGCCCCGACCGTGCGTGACGACATCCTCGTCGCGACGCCGGAGAGCTACGACCGCGTCATGGACATCAACCTGCGCGGGCCGTACTTCCTCACCCAGCGGGTCGCCGCGGCGATGATCGAGGCGCGCGGCGAGCTGACGGAACTGCCCGAGGCCCCGATCGGCACGATCGTCAACGTCTCGTCCATCTCCGCGACCGTCGTGTCGACCAACCGCGGGGAGTACTGCATGTCCAAGGCCGGCGGGGCCATGGCCACCCAGCTGTGGGCGGCGCGCCTGGCGCCGGAGGGCATCGTCGTCTACGAGGTCCGGCCCGGCGTCATCGCCACCGACATGACCTCCGGCGTCAAGGAGAAGTACGACGCCCTGTTCGCCGGCGGACTCGCGCCCATGCCTCGGTGGGGCCGCCCGTCCGACGTCGCGGGCGCCGTCGCCCAGCTCGTCGCCGGCCAGATGCCCTACTCCACCGGCGACGTCATCAACGTCGACGGCGGCATGCACATCGCCCGGCTGTGACCGCCGAGCCCGCGCCCACCGCGTCCTGGAGGACCGCCATGCCCCACGACCCGCAGCCCCTGACCATCGCCGAGAAGGAGGTGCCCGTCGTCACGGCCAACACCGTCGTCGTCGGCACCGGCTCGGCCGGCTTCTGCGCCGCCGACCGGCTGGTCGACTTCGGCCAGGACGACGTCGTCATGGTGGTCGACAAGGTCGGCGCCGGGGCGAGCCGCAACGCCGGCTCGGACAAGCAGACCTACTACAAGCTCACGCTCTCCGGCTCCGACCCCGACTCGGTCCACGAGATGGCCCGGACCCTCTTCTCCGGCGGGGCGATGGACGGCGACAACGCGCTCGCCGAGGCGGCCCTGTCCGCGCGGGCGTTCCTGCACCTGTGCGACCTCGGTGTCCCGTTCCCGCAGAACCGGTACGGGGAGTTCATCGGCTACAAGACGGACCACGACCCCCGGCGTCGCGCCACCTCCGTGGGTCCGTACACGTCGCGGTCGATGGTCACCCAGCTCGAGGAGAAGGTGAACCGGGACGGCACGCGCATCTTCGACGACTGCCGCATCGTCGACCTCATCACCGCCGGCGGCGCCGTCGTCGGCCTGCTCGTCCTGCGCCTGGACGTCCCCTTCGACGGTGCCGAGAGCCCGTTCATGCTCTTCCGCTGCACCAACGTCGTCTACGCCACCGGCGGCCCGGCGGGGCTGTACGCCACCCGGGTCTTCCCCAACGGCCAGTGGGGCGCCTCGGGGGCGGCCTACCGGGCGGGCGTGCGCGGCAAGAACGTCACGGAGTGGCAGTTCGGCCTCGCCTCGACCCGGCCGCGGTGGAACGTCTCGGGCACGTACATGCAGGTGCTGCCCCGGTTCGTCTCCACCGACGCCGACGGCGGCGACGAGCGCGAGTTCCTCTCCGAGGCCATCCCCGACTACGGCCGCCAGCTGTCGCTGATCTTCCTCAAGGGCTACCAGTGGCCCTTCGACGTCCGCAAGGCGCTGGACGGCTCGTCGCTCATCGACCTCCTCGTCTACCGCGAGACCGTCCTGCGCGGGCGCCGCGTGTTCCTCGACTTCCGGTCCAACCCGGTCCGGCCCGAGCTGGACGCAGGGGAGCTCAGCCCCGAGGCGCACGCCTACCTCGAGCGGGCCGGCGTCCTCTTCGGCACGCCGATCGAGCGGCTGCAGCACATGAACCGCCCGGCCTACGACTTCTACCTCAACAAGAACCCGTACGTGGACCTCGAGAAGGAGATGCTCGAGATCGACGTGTGCGCCCAGCACAACAACGGCGGCCTCGTCGTCGACACGTGGTGGCAGTCCAACCTCACCGGGTTCTTCCCGGTGGGGGAGGCCGGCGGCGCCCACGGCGTCTACCGTCCGGGCGGTGCCGCGCTCAACAGCGGCCAGGTGGGCGCCACGCGGGCGGCGGAGTTCATCGCCGCCCGCCGCACGGACGCACCCGTGGACGACGCGGCCTTCGCCGCCGCGGCCGAGCCGGTGCTCGCCGGAGCCGTCGAGCTGGCCGCCGCCGCGACCGCCCGGTTCGCCGGCGGCGAGGAGGACAACACCGGTGACCTCCTGCGCGAGGTCGGGGAGCTCATGAGCGCCAAGGCCGGACCGGTGCGCTCGGCGCAGTCGATCCACGAGGCGCTCGTCCAGGTCCAGCGCTGGCTCGCCGACTACGAGCGGTTCGTCAGCGCCGACGGCGGGTCGCGCCGGGCCGTCAACCGCACCTTCCTCGTCCGCGACATCCTCACCACCGCCTACGTCTACCTCTCGGCGATGGCCGACTACGTCGGCCACGGCGGGCGGTCGCGCGGGTCGGTGCTCTACACCGACCCCGAGGGCTCGCTGCCGCTGGCCGGGTTCGGTGCCGACGCCGAGCGGGAGCTGGACCTGCCCGAGCTGTTCCGCTTCAGCCTCGACGGCGGGGCGCTCGACGGGGAGATTCAGGAGACCTGGTGGACGCCGCCGCCCGGCGAGGCGGACGGCGGGACTCCTGGCGCGCACGAGGACGGCGTCGACGGCGCGGGCCAGGTCGGGTTCGAGTGGCGACCCGTGCGCCCGATCCCCGAGGACGACGACTTCTTCGAGAACGTCTGGCGGGAGTTCCGCGAGCACCGCAACATCTACTGACGCCGGAGGGTCCCGATGACTGCCGACTCCCCGGGCCGGTGTGCGGCTGGTCCTACGCACCTCGGCCACCGTCCTCGAGCTGGACGTCCGCGCCACCCGGACCCGGTTCACCGGGCGGCCGGTGGCCGACGCGGGCCGCTACGAGGCCGTCGTGGACGGCGCCGTCGTCGCCTCCGGCACCGCCGAGGCCCACGGGGTCGTCGAGCTCGACCCGGTGACCGGCCTCGGCAGCCGCCGGCCGGGCCCGGTGGCCACGGTGCGCCTCGGACCGCTGCCCACCGGCGAGAAGGACGTCGAGGTCTGGCTCCCGTACGGGGAGATCACCGTGCTCGTCGCGCTGCGCGCCGACGCCCCGGTCGCCGCGGCCTCCGAGCAAACGCACCCGCGGTGGGTCCACCACGGGAGCTCGATCAGCCACGGCGCCTCGGCCACCGCACCCACGGGCACCTGGCCGGTCGTGGCCGCCCGGGCGGCGGGTCTGGACCTGGTCAACCTGGGCCTGTCCGGCAACGCGCTGCTCGACCCCTTCACCGCCCGCGCGATCCGGGACCAGCCCGCCGACGTCATCACCCTCAAGCTCGGCATCAACGTCGCCAACCACGACGGTTTCCGGCGCCGCACCTTCGCCCCGGCGGTGGACGGCTTCCTCGACACCGTTCGGGAGGGCCACCCGGACACCCCCGTCGTCGTCATCTCGCCGATCCTGTGCCCGATGGTCGAGGACCGGCCCGGCCCGACGTCGATCGAACCGGACTCCCCGGGCGACGCCCCGTCCTTCCGGACCGCCGGCAGGCCCGAGGAGGTCGCGGAGGGCAAGCTGAGCCTGGCCGTGATGCGGGAGGTCCTCGCCGCCGTCGTCGCCCGGCGCCGCGCGGCCGGCGACGAGGCGCTGACCTACCTCGACGGCCGGGAGCTGTTCGGCGAGGCGGAGTGGGACCGGATGCCCATGCCCGACCTGCTCCACCCCCACGACGCCGGGCACCGGCACATGGGGGAGCGGTTCGCCGCTCTGCTGCCGGGGCTCGCCGGGCTGCGCCGCTAGCGCGCCGGCGTCGACTCGCGCACGACGACCTCGCCCGCGAGGTGGACCTCGCGCGGCTCGCCCGGCCCCAGGGCCAGCTCGGTGGCCAGCACGCCGGCCTCCACGAGCGGGACCCGCACCGTGGTCAGCGCCGGGGTGATGTCGCGCAGGGTGGAGATGTCGTCGAACCCCGCCACGGCGACGTCGTCCGGCACGGAGACACCGGCGTCCCGGGCCGCGGCCATCGCACCGACCGCCATGACGTCGTTGACGGCGAAGACCACCTCGGGGCCCGCGTCGCGCCGGAGCAGCTCGGCCATGCCCTCGTACCCGCCGTCGCGGGTGAAGCCGGAGTGGACGACCGCGCCGTCCGCCAGGGGCGCGCCGAGCTCGTCGAGCGCCTCACGGAAGCCGCTGAGCCGGTCCCGGGAGGTGAGGTGGTCCACCGGGCCGGCGACGACGGCGAAGCGGCGGTAGCCGATCCCGTGCAGGTGCCGGGCGAGGTCGGCGGCCCCCTCGCGGTTGTCCACCACCACGGTGCTCATGCCCTCGAGCGGCTGGCTGACGAGCGCCACCGAGCCGCCGGCGGCCTGGAACCCCTCGAGCGCCGCGCGCAGCGCCGCGGTGCCCTCGGGGTCGTCGCGCCGGCCACCGGTGACCACGATGGCGCGGACACGCTGGCGGCGCAGGAGCTCGACGAAGCTCACCTCGCGGGCAGGGTCGTGCTCGGTGGAGGTGAGGACCACCGACAGGCCAGCGGCCTCGGCCGCCCGGGTCACCCCGGCGGCGATCGCGGAGAAGTAGGGGTCGGCGATGTCGTGGACGATGAGCCCGAGGGAGGTGGTGCGCCCCCGGGCCATCGCCTGGGCGTTGGCGTCGGGGGAGTAGTGCAGCCGGGCCGCGGCGGCGAGGACCCGCTCGCGCAGCGCCGGTCCCACCGTCCGGTTGGTGCTGCCGTTGATCGCGCGCGACGCCGTCGCGAGGGACACGCCGGCCTCCCGGGCGACGTCGCTGAGGGTCGTGGTGCGCACCTGCTCAGGGTAAAGGCTTTCCACCGTGCCGCGGCGGTCTTCGCCACTCGATAGTGTGGCCGCTGCCGAGGTGCGGCGGCTGCCGGGGCCGGACCCGAGGACCAGGAGGCACGATGAGCCAGGCCGGGGGATCTCCCGTCGAGGCGGTCGACCGCGCCCTGCTCGCCCTCCAGGCCCTCGCCGACGCCGGCCCCCGCGGGCTGGTCCTCGCCGACCTCGCCGCGTCGCTGGGGCTGAACAAGACCACCACGCACCGGGCCCTCGCCGCCCTGAAGTTCCGCGACTTCGTCATTCAGGACGCCGTGAGCGGCCGGTACGTCCTGGGCCCCGGGGCCACCCGGCTGGGCGAGTCCTTCTACGCCGACGAGAACCTGCCCGCGCTCCTGCACCCGGCCCTCGTGGCCCTCGTGGCCGAGGTCGACGAGCTGGTCCACCTCGGCGTCCTCGCCGGGACGCAGGTCGTCTACCTCGACAAGGTCGAGCCGGAGCGGGCGGTGCGCGTCTGGTCGGCGATCGGACGGCGGGTCCCGGCGGCGACGACGGCGTTGGGTAGGGCGCTGCTGGCCTACCGCGGCACCGACCGGCCGGTGCTCGAGGGGTACGTCCGCTCCCTCCCGGACCCCTCGCCGGCCGTGGCGGAGCGCGCCTGGGCCGCGCTCGAGGAGGCCCGGGCCGGAGGGTTCGCCCGCGAGAGCGAGGAGAACGAGCCGGGCATCAGCTGCCTCGCGGTGCCGCTCCTGCGCCTGGGGGCCGCCGTGGCCGCCGTGAGCGTGACCGCCCCGGCCGAGCGCATGACCGAGGACCGCGTCGCCGCCCTGCGCGGGACGATCTCCCGCGTCCTGCCGCCCCTGCTGCCCGAGGGCTTCACGCTCCCCGAGCCGGCCCGCTGACCC
Organism: Georgenia muralis; assembly: GCF_003814705.1. Lineage (NCBI taxonomy): Bacteria > Bacillati > Actinomycetota > Actinomycetes > Allobogoriellales > Allobogoriellaceae > Georgenia > Georgenia muralis. Next base: position 1,481,534 of record NZ_RKRA01000001.1, read on the forward strand.
ACGAGGTCCGACCGGCCGACGGTGCCCGGCGCCGGGCGCCCGCGATCCCTGGACCGGGGCGGTTGCGGCGGCGATGACGACGTGGCAGAGTGCGTTACACCTACCGTTATGCACGTTCCCCTGAGTGAAACGGAACCTTCCATGGATGTCCTCCAGGCCCTCACCGACGCCCGCCTGGTTCCCGTCGTCGTCCTCGACGACGCCGCCGACGCGGACCCGCTGGCCGCCGCCCTCGTCGCCGGCGGCCTGCCGGTCGCCGAGGTCACCTTCCGCACCTCCGCCGCCGAGGACGCCATCCGGGCCATGTCGGCCCGCGGTGACATCCTCGTCGGCGCCGGCACCGTGCTCACCGCCGAGCAGGTGGACCGCGCCGTCGACGCCGGGGCCTCCTACGTCGTCTCGCCCGGCCTGAGCCGGGCCGTCGCCGAGCGCTGCCGCGAGCGCGGCGTGCTCCCGCTGCCGGGCGCCGTGACCGCCACCGAGATTCAGGCCGCCCTCGAGCTCGGGCTCGACACGGTCAAGTTCTTCCCCGCCGGCACCTCCGGCGGCGCCCCCGCCATCAAGGCCCTCGCCGCGCCGTTCGGCGGTGTGCGCTTCGTGCCCACCGGCGGGATCGGGCCGAAGAACCTGCGCGAGTACCTCGACATCCCGGCCGTGGCCGCCGTCGGTGGGTCGTGGATGGTGCCGAAGAACCTCGTCGCCGCCGGCGACTTCGCCGAGGTGACCCGCCTGACCACCGACGCCGTCGCGCTCGCCGCCGGCGCCTGAGAGAGGACGAGACATGAGTGACCTGACGATCCGCCCCGCCGAGGAGTGCCAGTACGACGTCGTCTCCCTGGGCGAGGTCATGCTCCGCCTGGACCCGGGCGAGGGCCGCATCCGCACCGCCCGGAACTTCCGCGCCTGGGAGGGGGGCGGCGAGTACAACGTCGCGCGCGGCCTGCGCCGGTGCTTCGGTCTGCGTGGCGCCATCGTGACGGCACTGGCCGACAACGAGATCGGCCGCCTGGTCGAGGACCTCATCCTCACCGGCGGCCTCGACACCCGCTTCATCAGCTGGGTGCCGTACGACGGCATCGGCCGCGGCGTGCGCAACGGCCTGAACTTCACCGAGCGCGGCTTCGGGGTCCGCGGCGCCGTGGGCGTCTCCGACCGCGGCCTCACCGCCGCGTCGCAGCTCGCCCCCGGCGACGTCGACTGGGACCACCTCTTCGGCGAGCTCGGGGTCCGGTGGCTGCACACCGGCGGGATCTACGCCGCACTGTCGGAGACGTCGGCCGAGACGGTCATCGCGGCCGTCACCGCCGCCAAGCGGCACGGCACGGTCGTCTCCTACGACCTCAACTACCGGCCCAGCCTGTGGAAGGCGATCGGCGGGCAGGACAAGGCGCGCGAGGTCAACCGCGAGATCGCCAAGCACATCGACGTCATGATCGGCAACGAGGAGGACTTCACCGCCTCCCTCGGCTTCGAGGTCGAGGGTGTGGACGAGAACCTCTCCGAGCTCGAGGTCGACAAGTTCGCCGCCATGATCGACAAGGTCGCGGCGGAGTACGAGAACTTCAAGGTCATCGCGACGACGATGCGCACCGTCCGCAGCGCCACCGTCAACGACTGGGGTGCCCTCGCCTGGTCGCGGGCGACCGGCACCGTCCAGGCCACCCACCGGCCCGGGCTGGAGATCCTCGACCGGGTCGGCGGCGGGGACTCCTTCGCCTCCGGGCTCATCTACGGCCTCCTCGAGGGTGAGCCCCTCCAGACGGCGGTGGAGTACGGGGCCGCGCACGGGGCGCTGGCGATGACCACCCCGGGCGACACGACCATGGCCAGCAAGGCCGAGGTGCTCAAGCTCGCCGGTGGTGGCGGGGCCCGCGTCGACCGCTGAGGATCGGGTCGCACGACGACCGGCCGGGGGCCGGCCGACCCGCCGGGGTCGGCCGGCCTCGCGCTGTCCGGGCGGAACCACGGGGGCCAGGCGTCGTCACTACCTTGCTCCAACTGGTGAAGCATGCTTCACTGGTTGGGTAGGTGGAGGGGAGTATCCCCAGGCATCCCGTCGTCATGACGACCCGGTCCAGGGTCCGGCGGATGCGGCCCGAGACGGGCTGGGAGAGACCTCCGGTCGGACGACTGGAGGGGATTTTCGTTGAACGTCTCGGTATGGGTGTGGTTGGCCGTCATCGGCTTCATCGTCGTGATGCTCGCCCTCGACCTCTTCGCGCACCGCAGGGCCCACGTGATCGCGGTGCGCGAGGCGGCGGTGTGGTCCGGTGTCTGGGTAGGGCTCGGGGTGGGCTTCGGTGTGCTGGTCTGGGCGGTGTACGGGGCGGAACCCGGCCAGCAGTACTTCGCGGGGTACCTGATCGAGAAGTCGCTCGCCGTGGACAACGTCTTCGTCTGGGCGATCATCTTCAGCTTCTTCGCCGTCCCGCGGGAGTACCAGCACCGGGTCCTGTTCCTCGGCGTGCTCGGCGCACTGGTGTTCCGGGGCGTGTTCATCGCCGCGGGGGCCGCTCTCATGGAGAGCTTCTCCTGGGTGCTCTACGTCTTCGCCGCGTTCCTCCTCTGGACGGGCTACCGGATGATCCGCTCCCGTGACGAGCACCTCGATCCCGAGCGGTCCGTGGTGCTCCGGCTGTTCCGCCGCTACGTGCCGATGGCCGACGCCTACTACGGCCAGCGTCTGGTGGTCCGTCAGGGCGGGGTCCTGGTGGCCACCCCGCTGCTGGCCGTCCTCGTGCTGGTGGAGGTCACCGACATCGTCTTCGCGGTGGACTCGATCCCCGCGATCTTCGCGGTGACGGACGACGTCTTCCTGGTGTTCACCGCCAACGCCTTCGCGGTCCTGGGACTGCGGGCGATGTACTTCCTGCTCGCGGACCTCATGCACCGCTTCGTCTACCTCAAGATCGGGCTGGCTCTGGTCCTGATCTGGGTGGGGATCAAGATGCTGCTCAAGATCGACCTGTTCTACGTCCCCACCGCGTTCTCCCTGGCCGTGGTGGCGACCATCATCGGTGTCTCGGTCGTGGCCAGCCTGCGCGCCACCCGCGGCCAGGGACGCCGGGCGCTCCCCACCTCCGACGTCGCCCCCTTCCGGGTCGCCACGGCCGACGAGCTCGCGCTCGTCGAGCCGCTCACGCCGCGTCGCCGCGCGCGTGGCCGTGTGCAGGAGAACGCGACGAGTGCCGACCGAGGGACGGGCCGGTGAGGCCGCGCCCGACGGCGCATCTCCAGAACCCGCCGGCCGGGCCCGGGCCATCATGGTCACGGACGGGTCGCGCTGCCGGGACGAGCGAGGAAGGGATCTCATGCCCGAGGTCGAGCCAGGACCGCCCGAGAGGCGCACCGAAGGCGAGCTCACGGCCAGGTCGGACGAGCGTGCGGGGTGGACCTTCCTGACGAACCACGCCCACGTTCTCCTCGCGGTGGCCGCCGCCCCGGACAGCCGCGTCACCGACGTCGCGCGACGGGTGGGCATCAGCTCGCGCGCGACCGTGGCCATCCTCAACGACCTGGAGGCGGCGGGCTACGTCCACCGGACCAGGCGCGGCCGCCGCACCCACTACACGGTCGACCAGGGGCGCCCCTTCCGACATCCCACGACTGCGGCCCACGCCGTCGGTGAGCTCCTGGCCATCTTCGGTGCGCCCCGGGGAGAGGACGGCGCGGCGCCCGCGCCGTCCTCTTGACGTGGGCGTCGGCTCGCGCCTAAGTTGAAGGAAAGCGCATTCCCGATGGCATGGACGCCGTCGCGGCCGCCCCGAGACCCGGAGGAACCCACATGACCACGCTGCGCATCGCGATGAACGGCATCACCGGACGCATGGGCTACCGGCAGCACCTCGTGCGCTCGATCCTGCCGATCCGCGACGCCGGCGGGGTCGAGCTGCCCGACGGCTCCCGCGTGCAGGTCGAGCCGATCCTCGTGGGCCGCAACGAGAACAAGCTCCGCGAGCTCGCCGAGCTCCACGGCGTCGAGCACTGGACCACCGATCTCGACGGCATCATCGCCGACCCCACCGTCGACATCGTCTTCGACGCGTCCATGACGAGCCTGCGCCCCGCGACCCTCGCCAAGGCCATGCGCGCCGGCAAGCACATCTTCACCGAGAAGCCCACCGCCGAGACCCTCGAGGACGCCGTCGAGCTCGCCCGGCTGGGCGAGGAGTCCGGCGTCACCGCCGGCGTCGTCCACGACAAGCTCTACCTGCCCGGTCTGGTCAAGCTCCGCCGTCTCGTGGACGAGGGCTTCTTCGGCCGCATCCTCTCCATGCGTGGCGAGTTCGGCTACTGGGTGTTCGAGGGCGACGTCCAGGCCGCGCAGCGCCCCTCCTGGAACTACCGCAAGGAGGACGGCGGCGGCATGACCGTGGACATGTTCTGCCACTGGAACTACGTCCTCGAGGGCATCCTCGGCTCCGTCGAGTCCGTCACCGCCAAGGCCGTCACCCACGTCCCGACCCGCTGGGACGAGAAGGGGCAGCCCTACGACGCCACCGCCGACGACGCCGCGTACGGGATCTTCGAGGTGCGCACTCCCGACGGAGACCCCGTCATCGCCCAGATCAACTCCTCGTGGGCGGTGCGCGTCTACCGCGACGAGCTCGTGGAGTTCCAGATCGACGGCACCCACGGCTCCGCCGTCGCCGGGCTGAACAAGTGCGTCGCGCAGCAGCGCGGCCACACCCCCAAGCCGGTGTGGAACCCCGACCTGCCTGTCACCGAGTCCTTCCGCGACCAGTGGCTCGAGGTCCCCGCCAACGCCGACCTCGACAACGGGTTCAAGCTGCAGTGGGAGGAGTTCCTCGGCGACGTCGTCGCGGGACGTCCGCACCGGTACGGCCTGCTCTCCGCCGCCCGCGGCGTCCAGCTCGCCGAGCTCGGCCTGCAGTCCTCGGCCGAGGGGCGGCGCCTGGAGATCCCGGAGATCACCCTGTGAGCGCCCCGCCGGCCGGGACGGACCGCGTGGTGGTGGACCTGCCGAACGTCGTCGGCACCACCGACCCGTACGTCCTCGGCGCCCCCGGTCCCTGGACCCGGCCGGCGGGTCCTCTGACGGCGCGACGCGCCTTCGCCGCCGCGCACGTCGTGCCCCTGACGACGGCGGACAACACCCCGGGCCGCCCGGCCGAGCTCGACTGGGACGCCACGCTGGGCTTTCGCCACATGCTGTGGTCCTACGGTCTGGGCGTCGCCGAGGTCATGGACACCGCCCAGCGCGGCATGGGCCTGGACTGGGACGCCGCCGCGTACCTCATCCGGCGCTCGGCCGCCGAGGCGCGCTCGGTGGGCGGCCTGCTGGCGTGCGGCGCCGGCACCGACCACCTGACCCCCGGCCGGGTCGCCGAGCTTGTCGCGGGAGACCGGGAGGCGGGCCTGCACGCCGTCACCGACGCGTACCGCGAGCAGCTGGGGACGGTCGCCGCCGCCGGTGCCACGCCCGTCCTCATGGCCTCACGCGCCCTGACGGCCGTGGCCCGGGACGCCGACGACTACCTCGCCGTCTACTCCACGCTGCTGTCGGAGGTGACCGAGCCGGTCATCCTGCACTGGCTCGGCGAGGTGTTCGACCCGGCGCTGGCCGGGTACTGGGGGGCCGGCGACCCGCACACCGCGGCGGCGACGGTGCTCGAGCTCCTGCGCGCCCACGGGGGAAAGGTCGACGGCATCAAGGTCTCCCTCCTCGACGCCGGGTTCGAGGTGTGGCTGCGCGACCAGCTCCCGGCTGGCGTCCGGCTGTACAGCGGGGACGACTTCAACTACCCCGAGCTCGTCGTGGGTGACGACCGTAGCCACTCCGACGCACTGCTCGGCGTCTTCGCCGCCATCGCCCCGGCGGCCTCCACCGCCCTCCAGGCGCTGGAGTCCGGCGACGAGGCGGGCCGGGCCCGGGCGCTGGAGATCCTGCGTTCGACCGAGGCGCTCGGCCGGCACATGTTCGAGAAGCCGACACCTCACTACAAGGTGGGCATCGCGTTCCTGTCGTGGCTCAACGGGCACCAGCCCGGCTTCCAGATGGTCGGGGGCATGCAGTCGGCGCGGTCCGCGCGCCACCTCACCACCCTCTTCCGGCTCGCCGACGGCGCGGGCCTCCTGCTCGACCCCGACCGTGCCGCGCACCGCATGAGGGCCTTCCTCGAGGTCGCCGGCATCACTCCCGAGGAGACCCGATGACCGACCTGTCCCGCCTCTCGCTCAACACCGCCACGACCAAGTCCTGGACCCTCGAGCAGGCCGTCGACGGCGCTGTGCGGGCCGGTCTGCCGGCCGTCGGCCTGTGGCGTGACCGCGTGGCCGAGGCGGGGCTCGAGCGCAGTGCGCGCCTCGTCGCCGATGCGGGGCTGCGCGTGTCCTCCCTGTGCCGCGGCGGGTTCCTCACCGCCGCCGACGACGAGGGACGGCGAGCCGCGGTCGAGGACAACCGCGCGGCGGTCGTCGAGGCCGCCACCCTCGGGACGCGTGAGCTCATCATGGTCGTCGGCGGGCTGCCCGCGGCGAGCGCGCCCGGCGGGCCGGCCCTGCCCGACGGCGACCGTGACGTCGTCGCCGCACGCCGGCGGGTGGCCGACCGGATCGGCGAGCTGGTCCCCTTCGCCGCCGAGCACGACGTCCGGCTCGTCCTGGAGCCGCTGCACCCGATCTTCGCCGCGGACCGGGCGGTGCTGTCCACCCTCGGTCAGTGCCTCGACCTCGCCGCGGACTTCCCGGCCGAGTCGGTCGGGGTGGTCGTGGACACCTACCACGTGTGGTGGGACCCGGAGCTGCGCACGCAGATCGCCCGGGCCGGGGCCGAGGGCCGCCTCGCCTCCTACCAGGTGTGCGACTGGATGCTGCCGCTCTCGGCCGACCCTCTGCTCTCCCGCGGGTACATGGGCGACGGCTACATCGACTTCCCCACGATCACCCGCTGGGTGAGCGAGGCCGGGTACACCGGCGACGTCGAGGTGGAGATCTTCCGCCAGGAGATCTGGGACGCCCCCGGCGACGAGGTGGTCGCCACCATCGCCGACCGGTACGTGCGACACGTCCTGCCCTCGCTCACCGCGCCCGTCCGCAGCGCCTGACGCGAGTAGCTGGCTCCGGCACCTGACCCTCACGCCGAAGGTCGGGTCCGGGGCGGGACGCCCACGGGGACTCGTCGGGCGAGGGCTGTGTGTGCCCCGCCTCAGCAGCTCTGGACTCCGAAGCGCCCGGCCTCAGCGGTCCCGTCGCCCCCGCCCACGCCTGAGCCGCGGATCAGCGCCGGTCGGGGGTGGATGTCGGTGGTCGAATGTAGGTTCGATGCATGGTTCAGGACGGCGGTTCGCAGCCTCTCCCGGGTGGTCCCGGGAAGGTCGGTCGCGTGCCTGTCCCTGTGTCTGCCGAGCACGACGCGGCCAGTGAGCGGGCCGTGTCTGCCGGGCGGCCCTCGGCTCCCGAGCGGCCCACAGCGGCTCGCGAGCGGGTCGTGTCTGCCGGGGGCCGCGTCGAGGATCCTGTTCCAGCTCACGCTCCTGCTGTCGCTTCTTCTGCTGCCGCTCCTTCGTCTGCTGGCGGGGTCGTTGTCTCTGCTGGCGATGGTGCCTCGTGGTTCGAGGTGGCCGTGGAGGAGTACGTGGCGGGGGCGTGCGTGCAGGCGCGGCGGCGCGCCCGGCGCGAGCGTGGTCGTGGTCGGGGGGCCAAGGCGGTGCGGCGGGCGGTGGCCCGGACCGTGGCCGCGGGCCGGGCGCGGGGCCGGGTCATGGCCGACCACGCCCTCGCACCGGCCCCCGCGACGCCGGCCTTCGCGACGCCGGGCGTGGCGGGACCGGCCGCCGCGCGACCGGGCGTGGCGGGATCGGCCGTGGCGGGCGGCGCGGTGGTGGTGGAGGGCGCCGATCTGGCCGGGCTGGTCGGGGAGCGGTTGCCGGGCCGGTTCGTCCTGGTCGACCCGGTCGCGGCCCGGCTCGAGCGGATGGTCCCGGGCCCGGCGCTGACCGCGGCCCTGGCCGGCCTGGCCGTCGCGGACGCCACGGACGCGGCCCTGGTCGAGGCCGTCGCCGCGCACGAGCGGCTGATCTCGGCCGCGACCGCCGCCCAGGCGCGGGCCCTGGAGGAGCTCCTCGCCCGGCGCGGGTCCGGGACCTCGGCGCTGGCCCGGGTCGCGGACGAGGTCGCCGCCCGGCTGGGCATCACCCACCACGCGGCCGAGCGCCGGACCCACGCCGCGGGGGTCCTGGCCCAGTTCCCCGAGGTCGCCGACGCCCTGACCACCGGACGGATCGACCCCCGCAAGGCCCAGATCCTCACCCAGGACGAGACGGGCCTGACCCTGGAGGACCAGCGCGCCCTGGCCACCACCCTCCTGGACCGGGCCACCGAGCTCACCCCACCCCAGCTGCGTCAGGCCCTGCGCACCGCCGCGACCACCGCCGACCCCGCCGCCGCGGCCCGCCGCCACGACCGCGCCCACACCCACCGGGCCGTGACCATCACCGACGCCCCCGACGCCATGGCCTACCTGGTCGCCTACATCCGCGCCGACCACGCCCACACCATCCGCACCTACCTCGACGCCCTCGCCGACTCCGCGGCCGGACCGGCCGAGACCCGCACCCGCGACCAGCTCCGCGCCGACGTCCTGACCGACACCTTCACCCTCCTCCTCACCCGCGGCCTGGACCTGGACGGGCGCGCACTGCCCCGCCGCCACGGCCGCCACCCCCACATCCAGGTCACCATCCCCGCCGGGACCCTCCTGGGCCTGGGCGAGCACCCCGCCCACCTCGCCGGGTACGGCCCCATCCCCGCCGACCTCGCCCGCACCATCGCCGCCGACGGGACCTGGCGGGCCCTGTTCACCGACCCCGACACCGGCGAGTACCACCACCTCTCCACCCGCGCCTACCGCCCCGGCGCGGACCTGACCCGCCACATCATCGCCCGCGACGTCACCTGCACCTTCCCCGGCTGCCGCCAACCCGCCTACCGCACCGACCTCGACCACATCGACCCCCACGACCCCACCCGCACCAACGACCCCACCACCGCGGACCAGACCTGCCAGGACAACCTCCACTCCCTGTGCCGACGCCACCACAACCTCAAGACCACCGGCACCTGGACCGTCACCCGCGACCCCCACACCGCCACCATCACCTGGACCTCCCCCACCGGCCACACCTACACCCGCCACCCCACCCGACCACCCGGCCCCCCACCCACCGGCGACCCGCCCTTCTAGCGCGAAGGCCGAGCCGGCGCACTCGCCGCCGTGCAACACCTCGATGACTCGCGGGCTCAAACGCGGAGAGAGCAACCGACCATCGGTGTCTGCTCCAGCCACGCCACCCGCTCCGTGACCCGAGGCGGTCCATGACCCGCGAGGTGGTCCGTGACGCCGAGGTGGTCCCTGTCCTGAAGCGGTCCGTGACCCCGACGCCATCGAGGCGGCCCCGGGCGGGCGTGTCGGGAACCTTGCGCCACCCCCGATCGTCGGACTTACAGTGGAACCCGTGGGCCTCGGCCCCGAGCGAAGGTGAGGTGGGCGCGGTGCAGGTCGACGCCAGCGCGGTCGTCGAGACCCTCGGGCAGGTCCTGCTCGTAGGAGGGCTGGTCGCGGCCGCCGTCGCCACCGCGGTCGGACTCGCTCTCTGGTACGTCGTGCGCCGGGTCCGACGGTCTCGCCGCCTGCGCCGCGGCCTCGACCGGAGCCGGCTGACCGTCCGGTCGGTCGCCTCCGACGACGCGGGCCGCCGCCTGGCTCGTCTGCACCTGGAGCTGAACCGCTCTCTCGACGCGACCCAGCGCTCCATCGGCGCTGCCACCTCCTCCCACCGACCCGTGGGCAACATGCCCTCGATCGCCGCGAACCTCGTCCGCGCCGGTGAGCAGCTCGAGGAGGAGCTCCGCCTCGCTGAGCTCGAGCCGGACAAGGCTCTGCGCGAGACCTGGGCCGCCTGGCTGGAGGGGCAGGTCGCCGAGCACGCCCGCCTCTCCACCGACCTGCGGCGGTCGCTCCTCACGGCGGGTGGTGGCCCGGGCGTCAACCACCTCGACCGCGCCAGCCAGCACCTCGCCGTCGAGATCGAGGCGCTCTCCGCGTGGGATCCCACGTACCGCAAGCACCCCCACAGCGCCTGAGGCGACGGATGTCCATCGGTCGACGGCTGGCGCGGCTCGTCCGGGCCGAGCGACGCGTGCGCCCCGACGATCCCGTTCGCGCGGTCGAGGCTGCTCACGCGCGCCAGGAGGAGCTCGTGGACGCTGCCCGGCGCAGCGTCGCCGACGTCGCCGTGCACCGGCGCCGCACCGAGATCCTCGCGGAGCGGGCCGCGGCCGAGGCCGGCCGGGCCGCGGACCTGGCCGCAGCGGCCGTCGCCGCCGGCGACGACGGCGCCGCCCGCGAGTACCTGCGCAGCTCCCTCGCGGCCGAGGAGCGTCACCGCACGCTCCAGGACCGGTACGCCGCGCTGGACGCCCAGGTCCGCGAGCTCGAACGCACGCTGGGCGGGCTCGAGTCGCGCACGGAGCAGGCCGCCCGCCACCTCGACGACCTGCGCGCCGACCACGACGCCGCCCGCGCGTCCCTCGGGATGCGGGACGCCGCCGCACTCGCCGGCCGCCAGGCCGCGGAGGCAGCGCTCGCCGCCGACCACGCGGAGGACGAGATCCGCCGGCTGAGGGCACGCGCCGTCGGGCACGCCGAGCTCGCCTGGTCCGACCCCGGCTCCGCGCAGGTGCGCGAGGCCTTCGACCGGCTCGAGACCGGACTGACCGCCGAGCGGGAGCTCGAGCGGCTCAAGGAGCGCCGCGCCATCGAGGGCGGCTGACCGCTCCGGACGTGCCGGCCTTCCGCGCGCCGCCGTCGCGGCGTAGCGTGGTCGGCGCGCCGGCCCGCCCGGCGACGGGGGCCCGGACGTCGACGGAGCGACGATGGCGAACGACCGGCTCAGACCGCAGACCCGCGCGCTCCTCGGCGCGTTCACCCTGCTCACGCTCCTCGCCGTCGTCTCCCTGGTCGGCGGTGCCGCGCAGACCGACCGCACCTTCGCCTGGACGATCCAGCCGCCCGCGACGGCGGCGTTCCTCGGGGTCGGCTACCTCTCGGGCACCGTGCTCGTCGTGGGCTCCTGGCGCTCGCGCTCCTGGGCGCGGACCCGCACCCCCGTCCTCGTCATCGGCGTGTTCACGGCTCTGACCCTGGCTGCCTCGATCCTCCACCTCGATCGTTTCCACCTCGGCGCCGGTGGGCTGGCGGAGGGGGCGGCCTGGGCGTGGCTCGCCGTCTACGTCGTCGTGCCGGTGTGGATCGGCGTGACGTTGGTGCGTCAGGGCCGTCCCGCCGTCGGCCGCGGACGGCGCCTGCCGAGCGTGCTGCGGGTGGCCCTCGCCGCCGAGGGGACGGTGCTCGCCGTCGTGGGCGCCGTGCTGTACCTCTTCCCGGCCGCCTCGGGCTCCTGGTGGCCCTGGGCGCTGACGCCGCTCACCGCGCGCGCCGTCGCGTCCTGGCTGCTCGCGTACGGACTGGCCGCGGCGCTCCTCGTCGGGGCGGACCACCTCGACCTCCTCGGGGTGCCGGCCCTCGCGTACACGGTCCTGGGGGCCGGGGAGCTCGCCGTCGCCCTCGCTGCGGCCGGTGCCGCAACCGCCGACCTGGGAGGTCCCGCCGGCGTCGGCTACCTGCTCGTGGGTGGGGCCGTCGTGCTGACCGGGACGGCGACGGCGCTCTCCGTGAGGCGCGCGGGGACGGCGCCCACCCCGCAGAGCGCTCGTTCGACGCTCACCCCGCGGCGGGCGCGGACCCGTCCATGACGCCGACCAGGCCGCGCTCGCCCGCGGCCATGACGTGGCCGTGCGCGGCCCGGAAGACGGGCGCCGCCACGGGGGAGAGCGCGCGCATCCACGGCCGGCGCGTCTCGACGTCCCAGGTGATGTCCGTGGCCACACCTCCCGCGGTGGGGCGAAGCTCCCACCGCCCCCGCCCTGCCAGCTGGCCGGCCACACGGGCCTCGACGAGGAACGGCGGCCGGATCGTCACCACCTCCACACCGAAGGAGAGCCGGTACCCCAGCGGGGTGCGGAAGACGAGGTGCGTGCGCCGCCCGTGGCCCAGCCCGTCGCCGTCGGCCACGACCCGCGACGACGTCACGTACGGCCACCACGCCGGCCAGGCCTCGACGTCCCACAGCACCGGCCACAGGTCATCGGCCGTCGTGGGGACCTGCCACGTGGAGGTGAGCAGGAATCGCGCCACCGGCCAACCACCTTCCGTCCTCGGGTCGAGCTCGCCCGTCCGCCCGTCCGCCCGTCCAACGGCTCCGGTGACCGGCCTGCACGCCCGTCCGGTGACCAGCCTGCCTGCCCGTCGCCCCCGCCACCACCTGGAGGTCCACAGCGATGACCACCGACGACGCCGTTGCCGGTCCCGTCCGTCCCGCGATCGTGCTGCTCACCCGCGACGACGGCACGCGCCGCATCGTCGAGGACGCGCTGCGCCGCCGGTACGGCGCGGACTACGACGTCCACACCTTCGGCGACGTCGCGACCACCCACGACGCGCTCTCGCGGCTGACCGCCGCCGGGACACCGGTCGTCCTTGCCCTCGTGGCTCTGGGCACCGACGACCCCGACGGGCTCGAGGTCCTCGAGCACCTCCCCGTGGACCGCACCTGCGTGCGCGTGGCGCTCGTGCGGTGGGGCGACTGGAGCACCACCCGGCCCATCTTCGACGCCATCGGCATGGGCGCGATCGACCGATGGATCACGTGCCCCGGCCTGCCGGTCGACGAGGAGTTCCACACCGCCGTCACGGAGTACCTCGAGGAGGCGGCGACCCGGCGCGGCACCCGGTTCGAGGTGGTCCGCGTGGTCGGCGTGCGCTGGGACCCGCGCACGCAGTACCTGCGTGACCTCTTCGACCGCAACCACCTGCCCGCCGGCTTCTACGACGCCACCGCCCCGGAGGGGCGCGCCGTCCTGCGCGCCGCGGGGCTGGCGGACCCGGCCCTGCCCGTCGTGCTCCTGCACTACCAGCAGGTGCCGACCGTGCTGCAGCGGCCCACCGACATCCAGATCGCCGACGCCTTCGGTCTGTTCGAGCCGGTCGGCAAGGACGAGGTGTTCGACCTGGCCATCATCGGCGCCGGTCCCGCCGGTCTGGGCGCCGCCGTGTACGCGGCGTCGGAGGGGCTGCGCACGATCGTCGTGGAGCAGGAGGCCGTCGGTGGCCAGGCGGGGACGTCCTCCCTCATCCGCAACTACCTCGGCTTCCCCGCGGGCATCTCCGGCGGCCGTCTGGCGTTCCGCGCCTACGAGCAGGCCTGGACGTTCGGTGCCCGGTTCCACTTCATGCGCTCGGTCACCGGGCTGGCCGCCGACGGCGAGGAGCGGCGTCTGACCCTTTCCGACCGCGGCACCGTCCGGGCCGCCACCGTGGTCCTGGCCACCGGGGCGTCCTACAAGCGGCTCGGGGTCCCCAGCCTCGACACCCTCTCGGGCCGCGGGGTGTTCTACGGGGCCACCGTCTCCGAGGCGCCGGCCATGCGCGGGCGCCAGGTGTACGTGGCCGGGGGCGGCAACTCCGCCGGCCAGGCAGCGGTGCACCTCGCCCGCTACGCCGACCACGTCACCCTGCTCGTGCGGCGCCAGGGCCTGGAGACGACGATGTCGGAGTACCTGCGCAGGGAGATCGCCTCCACCCCCGCGATCACCGTCCGCACCCGGGCCGAGGCGGTCGCCGGGACCGGGACGGACTTCCTCGAGACCCTCACCCTGCGCGACCTCGACTCCGGCGCGGAGGAGACCGTACCCGGGGTGCTGTTCGTCCTCATCGGGGCCGAGCCCCACTCGCAGTGGCTCGCGGGGTCCGTCGCGCGCGACCGGTGGGGCTACGTCCTCACCGGCGCCGACCTCACCGGCGGCCGGGGCACCGCCGCCCCGGCACCGGAGGACCCCACCTGGCCTGCGGAGCGGCCCCCGGCGATGCTCGAGACGACGATGCCCGGGGTGTTCGCCGTCGGGGACGTGCGGCACGGCTCGGTCAAGCGCGTGGCCTCCGCGGTGGGGGAGGGGGCCCTCGCGGTCTCCCTGGTCCACCAGCACCTGGCGCGCCGGTAGCCCGGCCGTCGGCCCGGCCGGCTTCCCGGGCGGAGGTCCCTGCCCCGCTGGGGGACAGCGTGGATCCGGACGTGGGCATGGTGTGGAGGGCACGTGGGCGCGGGCTGGTGGCGCGTAGCGTCAGCGCTGTGAACGACGACGTCATCCGGGTCCACGGCCTGGAGAAGTCCTTCGGCCGGGTGCGCGCGCTCGACGGCCTCGACCTCACCGTCGCCCGCGGCGAGGTCCACGCCTTCCTCGGGCCCAACGGTGCGGGGAAGTCCACCACCATCCGGGTCCTGCTCGGTTTGCTGCGGCCGGACGCCGGCCACGTCGAGCTGCTGGGCGGGGACCCCTGGCGCGATGTCGTCGCCCTCCACCGCCGCCTCGCCTACGTCCCCGGCGACGTCAGCCTGTGGCCGGGCATGACCGGCGGCCAGGCGATCGACCTGCTCGGCAACCTCCGCGGCGGGCTCGACGAACGGCGCCGCGCCCACCTCCTCGAGCGCTTCGAGCTCGACCCCACCAAGCGCGGACGCACCTACTCCAAGGGCAACCGGCAGAAGGTCGCCATCGTCGCCGCCCTCGCCTCCGACGTCGAGCTCCTCGTCCTGGACGAGCCCACCTCCGGCCTGGACCCGCTCATGGAGGCGGTCTTCCAGGGGGAGATCGCCGCCGAGCGCGAGCGGGGCCGCACCGTCCTGCTCTCCTCCCACATCCTCAGCGAGGCCGAGGCACTCGCGGACCGCGTGAGCATCATCCGTGAGGGCCGGGTCGTCGAGTCCGGCACCCTCGCCACGCTGCGCCGTCGCACCCGCACCACCGTGCGCGCGGACCTGGCCGGCCCGCCGCCCGCCACGCTCGAGGGTCTGCGCGCCGTGCGCGACGCCGAGGTCGAGACTCGCGACGGCCGGTCGGTGCTCACCGGCCACGTCGACGGCGCCGACCTCGCCGCTGCCGCGGCGGAGCTGTCCCGCCTCGACCTGATCTCGCTGACCGTGGCCCCACCGTCGCTGGAGGACCTCTTCCTGCGGCACTACGGGTCGTCGTCGTGAGCGCCGCCCGCACCCCGGCGGGCGGTCGGGCCGGCACCATGACCGGGACCCGGCGTCTGCTCGTGGCCCTCGCCGAGCAAAACCGGGCGTCCATCGCGCCGTGGGTCGCCCTCATCACGGTGCTGTCCGCGTCGTCGGTGCTCGTGTACCCGTGGATCTTCCCCGACGCCGCCAGCCGCCTCGAGCTGGCCGCGACCGTGGGCGCGAACCCGGCCCTCGGCCTCATCTTCGGCCCGGCGCGGGACCTCTCCACCGCCGACGGGTTCAACGCCTGGCGCGCGCTGAGCCTGGGCGGGTTCTTCGCCGCGCTCATGGCGATCTTCGCGGTGGTGCGCAACAGCCGCGCCCTGGAGGACTCCGGGCAGGCCGAGCTCGTCGCCGCCGGCGTCCTCGGCCGCGGTGCCCGGCTCGGCGCGGCCGTCGGTCTGGCGGCCCTGGCCTCGGTGGCGCTCGGCGTCGTCTCGGCGCTCGTCACGGTCCTGCTCGGCGGCTCACTGGTGGACTCGCTGACCCTCTCGGCCACCTTCACCGCCTCGGGGCTGATGTTCGCCGGGGTCGCGGCGGTGGCGGCGCAGCTCGGCTCGGACGCCCGGACGGCGAGCACCCTCGCCGTCGTCGCGCTGGGGTCGGCGTTCCTCCTGCGCGGCTGGGTCGACGCCGGGGGCGGGGCGGAGTGGATGCGGTGGCTCAGTCCGCTCGGCTGGATGCACGAGGTCCGCCCCGCGGCCGGGAACCACTGGCTGCCGCTGCTCGCGGCCCTGGGCCTGAGCGCGGTGCTGGTCGCCGTCGCTGTCGCCCTGCAGTCCAGGCGCGACTTCGGCCAGGGCGTCGTGCCCGTCGCACCCGGGCCTGCGCGGGGCCGGGCCGCAGCCACCCTCACCGGCTTCGTGCTCCTGCTGCACCGCGGCCCCCTGGCGTCCTGGGCGGTGGCCTTCGTCGTCGTCGGCGCGGTGTTCGGCACGCTCGCGACGTCGGTGGGCGAGCTGATCGCGGAGAACCCCACCGTCGGTGTGCTCATCGCCGCCGGTGGCGCGACGGAGAAGAGCCTCGTCCTCCAGCTGGTCCTGACCCTGCTCAGCCTGCTGGGCACCCTCGCCGCGGTCCTCGGCGTCCAGGTGGTCATGCGTCTGCGGACCGAGGAGGTCGCGCACCGGGTCGAGCCGGTCCTGGGCACGGCTGTGCCCCGCTCGGCCCTCCTCCTGCGCCACGCGCTCGTCGCGCTCGTCGCCCCCGCGGTGGCGATGCTCCTCGGCGGTGCGGTCCTGGCGTGGGTCGCCGCCTCGCAGGACGCCTCGGTCGGCGCCGGCGAGGTGGTGGCGCAGTCGGTCGCCACGGTGCCGGCGGCATGGGTGCTGGTCGCGCTCGCGCTCGCCGCCGTCGGGGCCCGGCCCCGGATGCGCATGGTGGGGTGGGCCGGGGTCGTGGCGAGCTTCGCCCTGACGATCCTCGGCCCCATCTTCCGCCTCGAGGACTGGGTGCTCGGCATCAGCCCTTTCTGGCACGTGCCCGACGTCAACGCGGCTGAGCCGGACCTGACCGGACTCGTGTGGCTGGCGCTGGTCACCGCGGTGCTGCTCGTCGTGGCGTTCGTGGGCTTCCGCCACCGCGACGTCGACTAGCGCCGTCAGCCGCAGCGTCGTCCGTCGCGGGGGCTCGAGACCGTGACGGCTTCTCCGCCGGCTTCACCGGCCCCGTGCAGGTCATCCTCACGATCGTCGCAGCCGTCGACGGGTACGCGGTCCTCAGCACGTCCTAACGACCGGCCTCCCGGACCAGCTCCTCGAGCCGGTCCACATGGGCGCCGCGCCAGAACGGCTTCCCGCACCGTGCGCAGCGGACGAACTCCTCGTACGTGCGCGCGGTGCCGGGCAGGATCCGGTCGGCCACCTCGGCCTTGGTCGCGGGGACGAGCGGACCGCCACAGCGTGCGCAGAGCGTGAGCGGCGCGAGCGGCGGTGCGAAGCGGTCCAGGACGTCCGCGAGCTGCTCCGCCGCCGTCCGGCCGAGCACGTCGGCCGCCCGGGCCGGGTACCCGGACCAGGCGCCAGCGGTGGCTGAGGATGTGCCCGCCTCCGGCGCGGGGGTCGCGCCGCCGTCGGGGGCGAGCAGCCGACGTCGGAGCAGCCCGCGGTCCTGCGTGAGCAGCACCCGCGTCTCCGTGAGGGCACGTGCCGCCAGCTCGTCGTCGTCGGCGGAGTTGGAGTAGTCCACGTCGATCCCCAGCAGGCGCATCCGGCGGGCGAGCGTGCCGAGATGGACGTCGAGGAGGAAGCGCCAGGCCGCCACCGGCTGCGGACGCAGGACCGGCTCGACCACGACGACGTCGCCCGGCCGGGGCCGCACGTCCACCCCCACCTCCTCGCCCGCGACCCGCAGCGCGCCGACCTCGGTCAGCGGCAGCCCGGCCGCCGGGACGAGGTGGCGCAGCGGCACGCCGACCTCGAGCGGCACGTCGCTGTCCCGGACCCGCGGGGCCAGGTAGCGGCGCAGCGACGGGTCGACCCGGAGCCGTGGCGGGCCGGCGCTCATCCCACGAGGCTACGTCGCGGGGACCCACGGCGGGGGGAGGTCCGCATTGACGAGGTGAAGGGGTTGGCGGGGCCCGCGGTGAGACGGGGAAGGGTGACGGGGCCCGCAGTGGGACGGGGAACGGGTGGCGGGGCGGGCGGCGAGAGAAGGGTCAGGACGCCGCGGGCTCGCGGCGGGTCTCCGGCGCCGGCAGCCACAGCAGCGCTGCCACCAGCGAGATCCCGCCGGACAGGGCGAACGCCGCGCCGTAGCCCACGTGGTCCACGAGCAGGCCCGCCAGGACCGGCCCGAGGATCTGCCCCGCGTCGGTGGCCATCTGGAACGCGGCCAGCACCGGGCCGCCGGAGCGTTCCTGCCCGACGACGTCGGCCACGGTGGCCTGCTGGGCGGGGTTGAGCATGCCTGTGCCGACGCCGGCGAGGGCCGAGACGGCAAGGAGGGAGACGACGTCGCCGGTGAGCCCGAGGACCGCGGTCAGCGCCCCGCTGACGACGAGGCCCAGGATGACCAGGGGCTTGCGGCCCCGGCTGTCCGCCAGCCGCCCGGCCGTGCCGAGCGCCGCGGCGTTGCCGACGGCGAACGCGGCCAGCGCCGCGCCCGCCGCCCACGGCGCCGCACCGAGCGCCGCCACGGCGAACAGCGGGACGATCGCCACCCGGACGCCGAAGTTCGACCAACCGTTGGCGAAGCCCGAGGCGAGCGAGGCCCGGTAGGCGGGATGGCCCCACCCCTCCCGGAGGGTCATCGGTGGCCGTGGGACCGTGCCGGGCGGCGGGCGGAGCGCCTCCGGACGGAGCAGGACCGCCACGACCCCGGCGGCGACCACCAGCGCGGCGGCGTAGACGAGGAAGGGCACGCGCAACCCGGCCTCGGCGAGCAGACCGCCGAGCAGCGGGCCGCCGATGTTGCCCAGAAGGAAGGCGGTGCCGTAGGCGGCCGAGGCGCGCCCCCGCGCGGCGGGAGGGGCGAGCCGGACGATGAGACCCATCGCCGAGACGGTGAACATCGTCGAGCCGATGCCGCCCAGGCCGCGGAAGACGAGGAGCTGGCCGTAGGACTGCGCGAACGCCGTGACGCCGGTCGACAGCGCCACGATGAGCAGGCCGGTGATGTACACCGCGCGCTCACCCAGGCGGGTGACGAGGCGGCCGCTGGCCGGTGCGAAGACGAGCCGGAACAACGCGAACACGCTCACCACCACCGAGGCGGCCGTCACGCCGACGTCGAAGCTCCGCGCGAACTGCGGGAGCACCGGGGCGACGAGGCCGTAGCCCATGGCGATGACGAACGCGGCGGCGACGAGCACCCAGATCTCGCGGGGGAGCGCGGCGGGCGTGCGGGTATCGGTCATGTCGCGATCGATTATGCGCTGACAGGGCGGCCGTGCCGCACTCGGCACGAGAACGGCCCCCGGGCAGTCCCCGGGGGCCGTGTCCCTGCCGGTGGCTCAGCTCACGAGGCGGATGGTGAGCGGGTACCGGTAGCGCTCGCCACGGTTCGCGGCCACGGCCGCCAGGATCATGAAGACGACGGCGGCGATGTAGTACAGGTAGAGGAAGGCCCCGATGCCCAGGGTCACCACCGTGATGATCGTCATCGCGACTCCGAGGATCGCCAGGGTGATCTGGAAGTTCAGCGCCTCCTTGGACTGGTCCTCGACGAAGGCGCCGCGGTCCTTGAGCACGAGCCAGATGATGAGCGGGCCGAGGAACGAGAACAGGCCGCTGATGTGGGCGAGGGTCGCCCAGAGCCGCTGGTCGGCGTCACTCATGATGGTCGGCGCGTAGGGCTGCTGCTGGCCGTAGCCGGGCTGCCCGTACTGTCCCGGGCCGGGCTGGCCGTACTGTCCCGGGCCGGGCTGGCCGTACTGTCCCGGGCCGGGCTGGCCGTACTGTCCCGGGCCGGGCTGGCCGTACTGTCCAGGTCCGGGCTGGTCGTACCCCGGCTGCCCGTACCCAGACTGGCCGTACTGCCCCGGCTGGGGCCCGTAGCCCTGGCCGCTCTGGCCGTAGCCGGTCTGTGTGCCGGTCGGCCCGTAGTCGGGGCCGACCTGGCCGGAGCCGGTCTGGCCGTATCCCGGGTATCCCGACTGGCTCGTTCCGTGCTGGTGCGGTTGGCCGTCGTCCTGGTGGGGCTGGCGGTCGTCCTCTTCTGCGGCGGGGTCGGGCGCGGCGCCCCACGCCTCGCCCTGCGCGCCGGCGGCGGCCGCAGCCGGCGAGGGGGGCTCGGAACGCAGCGGCGCGGTCGTGTCCTGCGGGACCGGGCTGGTCGCGTCCGCACCCTCCTGAGGTAGCGGCGTCGTCCGCGCGCTGTCGGAGCCCTCGTCGTGCTCGGACGTCGTGCGCTCCGGGTCGTTGGGGTTGGTCGTCATGCTCGCTCACCACTTCTTCGCGTCGGGTCACTGCTGCCTCAAGCGTCCCAGCACGCTGGCGTCGGCGTACAGGATTCGGGCGCCGGCCGCGGGTGTGCGGCCCGGGGTGACCGGCCGCGCGCGACCTCGGCCGGCACACCAGCTGAGCGCGACCGGTCAGACCGAAGAGAACGTCAGGCGATGCCCGACACTCTCTTCGGCGTCTCGGCGTCTCGGCGTCTCGGTGTCTCGGTGTCTCGGTGTCTCGGTGTCTCGGTGTCTCGGTGTCTCGGTGTCTCGGTGTCCCGGTGTCCCGGTGTCGCACGGGACGGCGTCAGGGGCAGGGCGGATGTGCACCACCGCTCGCGGTCGGGGCTCTTGACCGCGACGGGAGCCGGTCCTACGGTGGCGCCGTGGTCGGTAATTAATCACTCACCACACTCGCGCCGCACCGGAGGACCGCCATGACCGCACGCACCGCCCCCACCGTCCCCGCGGACGTCAGTGCCCTGGTGGAGGACGCGGTCGCGCTCGCCGACCGGTGGCTCGCCGCCACCGAGGCCGGGCAGTCGGCCGCGGAGCGCGCCACGAGCGAGCAGCTCGCCGGCCTCGTCGGCGACGCCGAGGGCCTCGACCTCGCGGTGCGCTTCGTCGACCGGGTCGCCCGGCCCGAGGACGCCCGTGTCGCGGCCAAAGAGCTCTCGACCATCTCCTCCGCCGCGGCCGCGGGCTTCCTCTCCACCACCGACCGGGCCCTGCTCGGGGTCGGCGCCCGGGTGGCCCGGCTCGCCCCGGGTGTCGTCGTCCCGCTCGCGCGGCGGCGCCTGCGCCAGCTGGTCGGCCACCTCGTCGTCGACGCCCACGACCCCGCTCTCGCCGAGCACCTCGCCCGCGCCCGCAGCGAGGACTTCCGGCTCAACATCAACCTCCTCGGCGAGGCGGTCCTCGGTGAGGGCGAGGCGGCCGGCCGCGCCGAGCGCACCCGTGCGCTCCTCGGTCGCGAGGACGTCGACTACGTCTCGATCAAGGTCTCCTCGCTCGTCTCCCAGATCTCGACCTGGGACACCGAGGGCACGGTCGCCCGGGTCATCGAGCGCCTCCGGCCCATCTACCGCGCCGCCGTCGCCCGCTCGCCGCACGCCTTCGTCAACATGGACATGGAGGAGTACCGCGACCTCGACCTCACCATCGAGGTCTTCACGGCGCTGCTGTCCGAGGCCGAGTTCCACGACCTCGAGGCCGGCATCGTGCTCCAGGCCTACCTGCCGGACTCCGCCGCGGCGCTCGAGCGGCTCGTCGAGTTCGCCCGCGGCAGGGTCGCCGCCGGCCGGGCACCGATCAAGATCCGCCTCGTCAAGGGCGCGAACCTGTCCATGGAGCAGGTGGAGGCCGAGCTGCACGGCTGGGCCCAGGCCCCCTACACCTCCAAGGCCGAGGTGGACGCGAACTACCTGCGCCTGGTCGAGCGGGTGCTGCGCCCGGACCTCGCCGGCGTGGTCCGGGTGGGCGTGGCCTCGCACAACCTCTACGACGTCGCCCTCGCCCACCTCCTCGCGCAGACGCGCGGCGTGAGCGCGGCGCTCGACGTCGAGATGCTCCAGGGCATGGCGCCCTCGCAGGCCCGCGCGGTGCGCGACACGGTCGGCACCGTCATCCTCTACACCCCGGTGGTCGCGCCCGAGGACTTCGACGTCGCCGTCTCCTACCTCATCCGGCGCCTGGAGGAGAACGCGCAGTCGCAGAACTTCCTCCACGGGCTCTTCGCCGGCGAGCCCGGTGCCATGGCCGACCAGGAGCGGCGCTTCCGCGACTCCGTCGGCGACCTCGCCGCCGGCCCGACCGAGCCGCGCCGCACCGCCCACCGGCCCCCGGCCGGGCCGCGGTTCACCAACACCACCGACTCCGACCCCGCGCTGCCCGAGACCCGGGCCTGGGCGGCCGACGCCGTCGCCACCACCCCGCCGGCCCTGACCTCCCGCATGCTGGGCTCCGCCGCCGAGGTCGACGACGTCGTCGCGACCGGCCGCGACGCCCAGCCCGTCTGGGCCGCCCGGCCGGGCCGGGAGCGGGCCGCGGTCCTGCGTCGCGCCGCCGACGAGCTCGAGGCCCGCCGGGGCGCCCTCGTCACGGTGATGGCTGCGGAGGGCGGCAAGACCGTCGCCGAGGCCGACCCCGAGGTCTCCGAGGCGATCGACTTCGCGCGGTACTACGCCGACCGCGCCGAGGAGCTGGACGGGCGGGGGCTGCTCACCGACGGCGCCGTCTTCACCCCGCCGGTGCTCACCCTGGTCACCCCGCCGTGGAACTTCCCCGTCGCCATCCCCACCGGCGGCGTGCTCGCCGCGCTGGCCGCCGGCTCCGCCGTCGTCATCAAGCCCGCCCACCCGGTGCCCGGGTGCACCGAGACGGCCATGGCCGCGCTCCACGCGGCCGGGGTCCCGGGGGACGTCCTCCAGGTGGTCCGGACCGACGAGCGCGAGGTCGGGCGGGCCCTGGTCTCCCACGAGGGCGTCGACACCGTCATCCTCACCGGCGCCGCGGAGACGGCCGAGATGTTCGCCTCCTGGCGCACCGGCCGGCCCGGCGGGCCGCGCGTGCTCGGCGAGACCTCCGGCAAGAACTCCCTCGTCATCACCCCCGCCGCCGACTACGACCTCGCCGTCGCCGACCTCGTCCGCAGCGCGTTCGGGCACGCGGGGCAGAAGTGCTCCGCGGCCTCGCTCGTCATCCTCGTCGGCTCGGCGGGTCGCTCGGAGCGGCTGCACCGCCAGCTCGTCGACGCCGTCACGTCCCTGCGGGTCGGGTGGCCCACCGATCTCGGCACCACGATGGGACCGGTCATCGAGCCGCCCACCGGCAAGCTCCACCGCGCCCAGACCACCCTCGACGCCGGCGAGAGCTGGCTGGTCGAGCCGCGCAGCCTCGACGACACCGGACGGCTGTGGTCCCCCGGCCTCAAGGACGGCGTCGCCGCCGGCTCCTTCTTCCACCAGACCGAGTGCTTCGGGCCGGTGCTGGGCATCATGCGGGTCGAGACCCTGGCCGAGGCCGTCGAGCTCCAGAACGCCACCGCCTACGGCCTCACCGGCGGGCTGCACTCCCTCGACGAGACCGAGATCGAGTACTGGCTCGACCACGTCGAGGTCGGCAACGCCTACGTCAACCGCCACATCACCGGCGCCATCGTCCAGCGCCAGCCCTTCGGCGGGTGGAAGGCCTCGGCCATGGGACCCGGCGCCAAGGCCGGTGGGCCCAACTACGTGGCCGAGCTGGGCACCTGGGCCCCCGACGGCGTCCCCACCCGCCAGGCCGAGCCGCCCGCCCACGTGCGCCGCGCCCTCTCGGACTACACCGGGCTCGTCATCTCCCAGGCCGACCGGTCCTGGCTGCGCGCCGCCGTCGCCTCCGACGCCGCCGCGTGGCAGGCCGAGCTCGGGCGCGCCGCCGACCCCACGGGGCTGTCCGTGGAGGAGAACGTCCTGCGCTACCGGCCCGCCCCGCTGACGGTGCGGACCGTCCCCGGTGCCGCCGTCGTCGAGCTCGTGCGGGTTCTCCTCGCCGCCGAGCTGGCCGGAACCCCGGTGCGGGTGAGCCTCGACCCCGCCACGAGCGCGGCCCTGAAGGACCTCGACGGCGCGGGGGAGGGGGCCAGGGCAGGCCTGCGGCGCCTCGCCGAGCACGTCGACCGCGCCGAGACCCCGGACGAGCTCGTGGCACGGGTGCGGCGCGACGGGCTGGAGCGGGTGCGCGTGATCGGCGGCGGACCCGAGGCGTCGGCGCTCGTCGACGCCCTGTGGACCCCGGACGTGACGGTCCTGCACGGGCCGGTCCTGGCCACCGGGCGACGCGAGCTCCTCGGGGTGCTGCGCGAGCAGGCCGTCTCCCGCACGCTCCACCGCTTCGGCCACCTCCCGGCGCACCGGTGAGCCGGCCGGTGCGTGCAGCGGTGCGGGAGCCACGGTGCTGAACCGCTCCAGCCTCAAGGACCAGGCGCTCGAGGTCATCCGCCAGGACCTCGTCTCCGGGGAGATCAGGCCCGGCGAGATCCACTCCGCCGCGTCGATGGCCGCGCGCCTGGGCACCTCGTCCGGCCCGGTGCGCGAGGCCATGCTCACCCTCGTCGAGCAGGGCATCATGGAGGTCGTCCCCAACCGGGGCTTCCGGGTGACCGACCTCTCGGACCACGACCTCGACGAGGTCCACGAGCTCCGCATGATGCTCGAGGTGCCGGCCATGGGCCGTCTCGCCGAGCTCGGGCTGGGCGCCCACGCCGGCGCCGTCCGCACGGCGGCCCGGCGCTGCGAGGAGGCCGCGCGCCGCCAGGACCTCAGCGAGTTCCTCGTCACCGACCGCGAGTTCCACCTCGGGCTGCTGGAGCTCCTCGGCAACGGGCGGCTCGTGAAGTTCGTCGGTCAGCTGCGCGACCAGACCCGCCTCTACGGCCTGCAGGTGCTCGCCCGCGAGGGCCGGCTCCAGGAGTCGGCCGCGGAGCACGTCGAGCTCCTCGCGGCCATCGACGACGGCGACGCCGACCGGACCGCCCTGGTCATGGCCCGTCACCTCGCCCACGCCCGCAGCGACTGGGGGCCCGGGCCGGCGACGGCGCTCGCCCCGTCCTGACGTGGTGGCCCGAGCCTCCGGCAGCGACGGACCGAGGGTGGAAGCGCTGCCGCTAGCCTTGACGGGCGGCCCTGATCGGTCCGCCGGGTAGGTCGGGGGTGGCATGAGCGGTGCGGAGTTCGCGATCGTCGCGGTGACGATCACCCTCGCCGCCGGCCTCCAGTCGTCCATCGGGTTCGGCCTCGGCCTGTTCGCCGCACCCGTCATCGCGCTCGTCGACCCCACGCTCCTGCCCGGCGCCGTCGTCATCCTCGGCACGTCGGTCGCGCTCATGGTGGCCGTCCGCGAGCGCGCCAGCATCGACTTCCGCGGCGCCGGGTGGGCGATGGTCGGACGTGTGCCGGGGACCGCCGTCGGCGCCGCCCTCGTCGCCACCCTGCCCACACGCGGGCTCAGCCTGGCCCTCGCCGCCTCGGTGCTCGCCGGTGTGGGCCTGAGCATCGCCGGGTGGCGGCCGGAGCCCCGGCGACGAGCGGTCGTCGCCGCGGGGCTCGCCTCCGGCGTCATGGGGACGGCGACGGCGATCGGCGGCCCACCCATGGCGCTGGTCTGGCAGGGCTCGTCGGGCCCGCGCATGCGCGGGACGATGAGCGCCTACTTCATCGCCGGCTCCGTGTTCTCGCTGGTGGCGCTCCTCGCGGTCGGCGCGCTCGAGGCCCGGACGGTGACGATCGCCGTGGCGCTCCTGCCCGCCCTCGTCCTCGGCTTCGTCCTGTCGCGGCTCGTGCGCCCCTGGCTCGACGCGAACCGGCTGCGCACCGCGGCGCTGGCCGTCTCGGCGGCGGGTGCGGTGCTCGTCGTCGTCGCGGGCTGAGTCGGGCCCAGCCCGCTCCCTCCCCGTCGTCGTCCCGGTCGGCGGGGCCCCGGAGGCTGGGGCCCCCGGAGCGCACCATTCCCACCAGCGCCGGGCAGGAGTAACTTCCACGACACGTGTCTCGTAGACGAGGCCGCGGCGGGGCGACGGCGTCGCCCACGAGAAAGGTCACCTCCATGGAACCTCGCGCACTTCGCCGGTGGGGGGTGGCGGCGCTCGCCGTGCCGACCCTCGCCCTGACCCTCGCCGTCGCCCCTGCCGGGGCGGCCCCCTCGCCCACCGCGCCCGACGCGTTCAGTGCCGAGGCGCTCGAGCCGGACGGCACCGTCACCGGAGGGAAGTCCGCGTCGGCGCGCCTCGCGCGCACCCCCGACGCCCTTCTGGAGCGTTCGGACGGCGACCCGGTCAACGTGGTCATCAAGCTCGACTACGACGCCGTCGCGAGCTACGCCGGCGGCGTCGACGACCTCGCCGCGACCAGCCCGCGGGTGACCGGGCGCAAGCTCACCGGCGCCACGCCGGCCGAGCGCGCCTACGGCCGTCACGTCGCCGAGCTCGAGAGCGACGTCGTCGCCGACCTCGCCGCCGCCGTGCCGACACTCGAGGTCGGGCAGTCCCTGCGCACCGTCTACGGCGGCGTCTCCGCCGTCATCCCCGCAGCCGCGGTCGAGGACGTCCTCGCCGTCGACGGCGTCGTGGCGGTCCAGCTCGACGAGCTGCGCCAGCCGCTCACCGACGCCAGCCCGGCGTTCATCAACGCCACACCCGTCTACGACGCTCTCGGCACCGCGGCCGACGCCGGCGCCGGGGTCATCTACGGCAACCTCGACAGCGGCGTCTGGCCCGAGCACCCCTCGTTCGCCGACCTCGGGAACCTCGAGGCCCCGCCCGGCGACCCGCGGGAGTGCGACTTCGGGGACAACCCGCTCACCGCCGAGACCGACGTGTTCGAGTGCCAGAACAAGCTCATCGGCGGCGCCGCCTTCCTCACCACCTACCTCAACAGCCCCGCCCGGGCGGCCGCCGAGCCGTTCCACACCGCGCGTGACTCCAACGGGCATGGCACCCACACCACCTCCACCACCGCCGGCAACGTGGTCGAGAACGCCGAGGTGTTCGGTGTCGACCGCGGCCCGGTCCAGGGCATCGCGCCCGGCGCCTGGGTCATGGAGTACAAGGTCTGCGGCGTCGACGGCTGCTTCGGCTCCGACTCGGCCGCAGCCGTCGGCCAGGCCGTCATGGACGGCGTCGACGTCATCAACTTCTCCATCTCCGGCGGCACCGACCCCTTCACCGACCCGGTGGAGCTGGCCTTCCTCGACGCCTACGGCGCCGGGGTGTTCGTCTCCACCTCCGCCGGCAACAGCGGCCCGGGTGCCTCGACGGCGAACCACCTCTCGCCGTGGGTGACCTCCGTGGCCGCCTCGACCCAGACCCGCGAGTTCGCGACCACGCTCGAGCTGACCGCTGAGGGTGAGACCTTCACGGTCGACGGCGCCTCCATCACTGCCGGCGCCGGCCCCCTGCCCGTGGTGATGTCCTCCGCGGAGCCGTACGGCGACGCGCTCTGCCAGGAGCCGGCCGCTCCCGGCACCTTCACGGGCGTCATCGTCGCCTGTGAGCGCGGCGTCAACGCCCGCGTCGACAAGGGTTACAACGTCCTCCAGGGCGGCGCCGCGGGGATGATCCTCTACAACCCCACGCTCCAGGACAACGAGACCGACTCCCACTGGCTGCCCACGGTCCACCTCGCCGACGGCACCGACTTCGTCGCCTTCATGACGGCGCACGCCGGAGAGACGATCATGGGGTCCTTCGCGGCTGGCGAGGCACGCGACGGCCAGGGCGACGTCATGGCCGCCTTCTCCTCCCGCGGCCCCGCCGGGCTGACCATCAAGCCCGACCTCACCGCGCCCGGCGTGCAGATCCTCGCCGGCGACACCCCGGTCATGGAGACCATCACCAGCGGCCCGGCGAACGAGTACTTCCAGGCCATCGCGGGGACGTCGATGTCCTCCCCGCACGTCGCAGGCGCCGGCGCGCTCCTCATGGCCGCACACCCGGACTGGACGCCCGGCCAGGTCCGCTCCGCCCTCATGACCACCGCCACCACCGGCGTCGTCAAGGAGGACCTCACCACCCCCGCCGACCCGTTCGACATGGGCTCGGGTCGCATCGACGTCGGCGCCGCGGCGGCCGCGGTCCTCACCCTGGACGAGACCGAGGAGCGGTTCTTCGACCTCGGTGGCAGTGAGCTCACCGCGATCGACCTCAACATCCCGTCGATCAACGCCCCCACGATGCCCGGGTCCGTCACGACGACGCGCACGGTCACCAACCACACCTCGACCATCCAGAAGATCGACGTGACCACGACGGCGCCCGAGGGCACCTCGATCACCGTGACGCCGGCGAAGTTCAACGTCCTCCCCGGCGCGTCCCAGACCCTCACGGTGACCATCGCCGCTGCGGAGGCGACGGGCGAGCAGCAGTTCGGCAGCATCCTCCTCACCCCCAAGGGCCGCGGCGGAGCCCTGCACCTGCCGGTCGCGTTCGTGCCCACCCAGGGCGCGATCAGCCTCAGCCAGTCCTGCGACCCCGCGTCGATCGCCGTCGGCGGCCTCACCGAGTGCACCGTCGAGGCCGTCAACAACACCTTCGACGAGCAGGCGGTCGACCTGACGACGACGGTCAACCAGCCGCTCCTGCTCCGGGCCGCCGCGGGCGCCGTTCTCACCGGTCCGCGGAGCGCCACGGCGCAGGCGACCCTCGCGGGGGCTGCTCTCGGTGTGCCGGACGTCGCGCCGGGTGCATCGCCGGCAGGTGGGTACCTCGCGCTGTCCCTGTTCGGGATCGCGCCGACCGTCGTCGGCGACGAGGACATCGTGAACTTCAGCGTCCCGGCCTTCGAGTTCGCCGGGCAGACGTGGAACACGCTCGGCGTGGACTCCAACGGCTACCTCGTCGTCGGTGGCGGGACGAGCGAGGACAACAACTGCTGCAACCTCCCGGCCGGCCGCGACCCGGCCCCGCCGAACAACGTGCTCGCCCCGTTCTGGACCGACCTCGACGGCACCGGGGCGCCCGGGATCTACGCGGGCACGCTCACGGACGGTGTGAACACCTGGCTCGTCATCGAGCACCAGGTCAACGTCTGGGGCACCACGGACCTCCGGAGCTTCCAGACGTGGATCGGCGTGAACGGTGTCGAGGACATCTCGTTCACCTACGCCGCGCCTCAGCTTGACCCGGCCGGTCAGGACTTCCTCGTCGGTGCCGAGAACGCGCTCGGCCAGGGCGACATGGAGGCGGTCCTGCCCAGCGTCGACCTGCGGGTGACGTCCACCGACGCCACCCCGGGCGGGAGCCTCGTCTACACGGTCACGGCCGAGGGGCTGCGCGCCGGCGCCGGGCTCGTGACCACGTCGATGACCGCGGGCGGTGTCCCCGGGACCACCGTGGTCCGCACCCCGGTGGAGGTGACGCGCCGGTAAGCGCTGCGCGGTGGGTGGCTGCTGGGGGCGCCACCCACCGCGGGGCGCCACTGGCGCGTGCCACGTCGTTCGTCACCGAAGGACCACCATGACCACCGAAGCGCGCCGCAACCCCGTCGGTCCCGAGAAGCGCCCGGACGGGACGCCCGCCTGCGAGACGGGCGACCTCATCATCATCCACAACCTCTTCCGCCGGCTCTACGCCGAGGCGCCGCAGCTCGTCCGCGCGGTGCCCGACGGCAGCGCCGAGCGGACCCGGGTGGTCGCCGACCACGTCGACGACCTCTCCCGCGCCCTCCACATCCACCACACCGGCGAGGACGAGGTCCTCTGGGACCGGCTCGAGCAGCGGGCCCCGGCGTGCGCGATGCACGTGGGGCAGATGCGCGAGCAGCACGCCCGGATCGCCGAGCTGCTGGACCGTCTCGACGGCGAGGTCGCCGCCTGGCGCGGTGGCGCGACCGCGGCGCACGGCGAGAGGGTCGCCGGGACCCTCGACGAGATCCGCGGCAGCCTCTTCAGCCACCTCGGCCAGGAGGAGGAGGACATCGCCCCGGTCGCGGCCGTCACCCTCACCCAGGCGGAGTGGGACCTCATGGGTGAGCACGGCATGGCCCGGATCCCCAAGGACAAGCTGCTCATGCAGCTCGGCGCCATCCTGGACGGCCTCGACCCGGAGGAGCGCAAGCACTTCCTCAAGAACGTGCCCGCACCCGCGCGGCTGCTGTGGGCGCTGCTCGGCAGGCGCAGGTACGCCCAGGCCAAGCGCGAGCTCTACGCCGACCTCACCCCCGCCTGACGGGCGTCCAACCCGGTCCGGCCTCAGCAGGGCGGGCCGTTGTGTCCGTGCACGCACGGACCCGCGGCGAGCGTCGTCCGGCGCCTACGGGGTGTAGCCGAGGTTGGGCCCGAGCCACGTCTCGGCCTGGGCCACCGACCAGCCCTTCCGGGCGGCGTAGTCGGTCACCTGGTCGCGGCCGAGCTTGCCGATGGCGAAGTACTTCGCCTCGGGGTGGCCGATGATGAGGCCGGACACCGCCGACGTCGGCGTCATCGCGCACGACTCGGTCAGCGCCATGCCGGCCTCGTCCGCCCCGAGGAGGGCGAAGAGCGTGCGCTTCTCGGTGTGGTCCGGCTGCGCGGGGTAGCCGGGCGCTGGGCGGATGCCGGCGTAGCGCTCGCGGACGAGGTCCGTGACCGGCAGGTCCTCGTCCGGCGCGTAGCCCCACAGGTCGCGGCGCACGTACCGGTGGACCCACTCGGCGAACGCCTCGGCGAGCCGGTCGGCGAGGGTCTGGGCGAGGATCGCGGAGTAGTCGTCGTGGTCGGCCCGGAACGTCGCGGCGAGCTCGTCCGCGCCGTGGACGCCGACGGCGAAGCCGCCGAGGTGGTCGCCCGCCGGGGCGACGAAGTCGGCCAGCGCCGCGTACCCGTTCGCGCGCTCCTTCTGCTGACGGAGGGTGTGGAAGCGCACCCCCTCGCCGGCCGACGAGCCCGCGGGGCCGCCGTCGGGCCGGGCGCTGCCGTCGGACGGTCCGCCGTCGCCCGGCTCGACGACGATGTCGTCGCCCTCGCGGTGCGCGGGCCACAGCCCGACGACGCCGCGGGCGACGAGCAGCTTCTCCTCCACGATCCGCGCGAGCAGGGCCTGACCGTCGGCGAAGAGGTGGCGGGCCTGCTCGCCCTGGCGCGGGTCGTCCAGGATCGCCGGGTAGGTGCCGCGCAGCTCCCACGCGGAGAAGAACGGCGTCCAGTCGATGATGTCGATGAGCTCGGCGAGGTCCGGCTCGATCACCCGCCGGCCGAGCACCAGCGGGGTGGGCTGGCCGGGCGCGTCGACGGCGCGGCTGCCGGCGCGCGCCGTCGCCAGGTCGACGAGGGTGACCTTCTTCGCCCCGTGGCGCTCGCGCAGCTCGGCGTACTCGGCGCTGACCCGGGCGGCGATGACGGACTCGCGGCCGATGACGTCGGCCGCCACCCCGACCGCGCGGCTGGCGTCGACGACGTGCACCACCGTGCCGGAGTAGGCGGGGTCGATCTTGACGGCGGTGTGCGCTGCGGAGGTGGTCGCGCCGCCGATGAGCAGCGGCGTCGTCAGACCCCGTCGGGTCATCTCGGTCGCGACGCCGACCATCTCGTCCAGGCTCGGGGTGATGAGCCCGGACAGGCCGATGACGTCGGCGCCGATCTCGGCGGCGGTGTCGAGGATCTTCGCCGCCGGCACCATGACGCCGAGGTCGGTCACCTCGTAGCCGTTGCACGCCAGGACCACCCCGACGATGTTCTTGCCGATGTCGTGGACGTCGCCCTTGACGGTGGCCATGACGACCCGGCCCTTGACGTGGCCGCCCGTCTCGGCCGCCGCGGCCTCGAGGTAGGGGGTCAGGTGCGCCACGGCCCGGCGCATGACGCGGGCGGACTTGACCACCTGCGGGAGGAACATCTTGCCGCTGCCGAACAGGTCGCCGACGACGTCCATGCCGTCCATGAGCGGGCCCTCGATGACCGACAGGGCCGAGCCGAGCTCGGTGTAGGCCTCCTCGGCGTCCTCGACGACGTGGTCGGCGATGCCGTGGACGAGCGCGTGGCGCAACCGGTCGGCCACGGGGGCCTCGCGCCACGCGTTCCGGGCGGCTGCGCCGTCGCCGGCCTCGCGGGCCTGGCCGCGGTAGCTCTCGGCGAGGGTGATGAGGCGGTCGGTGGCGTCCTCGCGCCGGGCGAGGACGACGTCCTCCACGGCCTCGCGCAGCTCGGGGTCGATGTCCTCGTAGACGCCGAGCATCCCGGCGTTGACGATCCCCATGTCCAGGCCCGCGCGGATGGCGTGGAAGAGGAAGACGGTGTGCATGGCCTCGCGGACCACGTTGTTCCCGCGGAAGCTGAACGAGACGTTGGAGATCCCGCCGCTGACCAGGGCGCCGGGCAGGTTCGCCTTGATCCACCGGGTGGCCTCGATGAAGTCCAGTGCGTAGCGGTCGTGCTCGCTCATGCCGGTGGCGACGGTGAGGACGTTGGGGTCGAAGACGATGTCCTGCGGATGCACGCCGGCGCGCTCGGTGAGGAGGCGGTACGCACGCTCGCACACCTCGGTGCGGCGCTCGTAGGTGTCGGCCTGGCCCTGCTCGTCGAAGGCCATGACGACCATGGCGGCGCCGTGGCTGCGCACCACCGCCGCCCGGCGCAGGAACTCCTCCTCACCGTCCTTGAGGGACAGGGAGTTGACGACGCCGCGCCCCTGGAGGCACTTCAGGCCCGCCTCGAGGACGTCCCAGCGGGAGGAGTCGACCATCACCGGCACGCGGGAGATGTCCGGCTCGCCGGCGAGGAGGTTGAGGAAGTGCGTCATGGCCTCGACGCCGTCGAGCATGCCCTCGTCGAGGTTGACGTCGATGATCTGCGCGCCGGCGTCGACCTGCTGGCGGGCGATCTGGATGGCGAGGTTCCAGTCGCCGTCCATGACGGCGGCGCGGAAGCGGGGGGAGCCGGTGACGTTGGTGCGCTCGCCGACGTTGATGAAGTTCAGCTCGGGCGTGACCTCGAACGGCTCCAGGCCGGACAGGCGCAGCCGGTGCGGGAGCGTTTCGGCGGTGCGCGGGCGGGCGTCGCGCACGGCAGCGGCGATGGCGGCGATGTGCTCCGGCGTCGTCCCGCAGCAGCCGCCGACGATGTTGACCATGCCGTGGGTCGCGAAGTCGCCGAGCGTGGCGGCCATCTGCTCGGGCGTCTCGTCGTAGCCGCCGAAGGCGTTGGGCAGGCCGGCGTTGGGGTGGACGGAGACCAGGCGCTCGGTCACGGCGCCGATCTCGCCGAGGTAGGGGCGCATGGCCTCCGGGCCCAGCGCGCAGTTGAGGCCGACCGAGAGCAGGTCGGCGTGCTCGGTGGAGATGACGAACGCCTCGGGGGTCTGCCCGGAGAGGGTCCGGCCGGACGCGTCGGTGATCGTGCCCGAGAGCATCACTGGGACCCGGCGGCCCAGCTCGGCGCTGACGTCCTCGACGGCGTGCAGTGCGGCCTTGGCGTTGAGGGTGTCGAACACCGTCTCGACGAGGATGAGGTCCGCCCCGCCGTCGAGAAGCGCGCGGGCCTGCTCGGTGTAGGCGGTGCGGAGGTCGTCGTAGGTGACGGCGCGGTACTCGGGCCGCTCGACGTCGGGGGAGAGGGAGGCCGTGCGGTTGGTGGGGCCCATCGCGCCGGCCACCCAGCGGGGGCGGCCGTCGGCTGCGGTGAGCTCGTCGGCGACCTCGCGGGCCAGGCCCGCGGCGCGGCGGTTGATCTCCGGGACGAGTGCTTCGGTGCCGTAGTCCGCCTGGGCGATGGAGGTAGCGGTGAAGGTGTTGGTCGTCGCGATGTCCGCGCCGGCCTCGAAGTAGCGGCGGTGGACGTCGCGGATGACGTCGGGGCGGGTCAGTGCGAGGAGGTCGAAGTTGCCCTGGTAGGAGCGGGCGGCCTCGGCGCCGTCGAAGAGGAAGTCCTCCTCGGTCAGGCCGGCCTGCTGCAGGAGCGAGCCCCAGGCGCCGTCGAGGACGAGGATGCGCTCGCGGGCGGCCTCGCGCAGATCTGCTCCGGTCATGGGTCTCACCTCCGTCCGGGCCGACACGGTGCCGATCCGTCTACCCAGGGTAGGTCGGCGTCCGGATGGTGGAGAGGTGGTCCCGCCAGGTGGGCGCGGACCCGAGCTCGCCGGTCCTTCGCGGTCAGGAAGGGGAACGCGCTCGCGAAGGCGCGCTGCCCCCATATGCTTCGCGGGACGAGGACCGTTCCGGAGGACCGATTTGAGTGACAACCGACATTCCTCAGCCCACCCGGAGCGGTCGCCGTGGCACGGAGCCGCCGGGCCCCACAGCGGGCAGGCGCGCGCGCCCGTCCCGGCGAACCGGTACGTGCAGCTAGCCCCGACCGGGACGGTCCGCGGGACCGGGACTGTGATCGTCCTGATGATCCTCACGCTGGGCCTGTACCGCCTCTACTGGTACTACTCGGTCCACGACGAGATGCGACGCCACACCGGTACCGGTATCGGCGGCGGTGCCGCAGTTCTCATCGCCCTCTTCGCGGGCGTCGTCTCCCCGTTCCTGGTCGCGCACACGGTCGGTCGGCTCTACGAGTCGCGATCGTGGAGACCGCCCGTCTCGGCACTCACCGGCTTGTGGGTCGTGCCCGGCGCCGCTCTTGTGATCGGTCCTCTGATCTGGTTCGTCCGCACCAACGGCGCCCTCAACGACTTCTGGCGCGGCGCGCGGCTCGCCTGGTCGAGGTAGTCAGAGTCACCGGTTGAGCCGACGGATGTGGTCGCCGCGTCCGTGGGTTGTGCGCCGTCCTGGGATGACAGGGACGTGGACGCCCGCTCGAGGAATGGCGACGGGGCTTTACCGGCGCTTTGGTCATCTGCCCCCTTTTCGGAGGGCTGG
This sequence comes from Georgenia muralis, assembly GCF_003814705.1. NCBI lineage: Bacteria > Bacillati > Actinomycetota > Actinomycetes > Allobogoriellales > Allobogoriellaceae > Georgenia > Georgenia muralis. Next base: position 1,515,862 of record NZ_RKRA01000001.1, read on the forward strand.
CAAGATGGGCGGCATGGTCATCTCCGCGGACGGTCCGGACCGCTCGACGTCCGCCCGGCCGGTCGGGGGCACGCCTCCTCCAGTTCTCCGGGCGCGGCCTCCGGCACCCGGGCGGGGAGCAGCGTTGTTGGCCGTCGTCCTTCTCTCGGCCGGACTCGCCGCGTGCACCTCGGGGCCGCCGTCGGCGGATGGCGCCGCGGAGGACCTCGCCGCCGCCCTGCAGAGCGGAGATCTCACCGCCGCGCCGCTGGCGTCGGAGGGGCGTGAGACTGCCCCCGCCGAGGCCGCGGAGGTGCTAGGCGCGGTCGGTGATCTCCCACGCCAGGTGGAGGCCACCGTCGGCGGGGTCGACGACAGCGGTGAGAGCCCGGTCGTCCCGGTCGAGCTGGTGTGGACCGTCGACGTCGACTCCACGCCGGCCGACCTCACCTGGACGACGACGGCGGAGCTCATGTACGACGGCGAGTCGTGGCTGGTGCCGTGGGCGCGGACCCTCGTGCACCCTGGTGGCGACGACGGCGGTGTCCTCGACCTCAGCCGGACGCCGGCGGCGCGCGGGACCGTGCTCGGTGCGGGTGGCGTCGAGATCGTCACGGAGCGGGAGGTGCTGCGAATCGGCGTCGACAAGGCCAACACCGCCGATCCCGCGGCCGCGGCGCTCGCCCTGGCAGAGATCCTGGGCTTCGACGATCCCCAGGGGTACGCCGACCGGGTCGCCGCCGCGGGGGAGCGCGCCTTCGTCGAGGCGATCGTCGTCCGACGGTTCGACCACGGCGACCTCGACGTCGAGGCAGGTCTGGCCGTGCCCGGGGTGCTCGGGGTCGAGGGCACGCTCCCGCTCGCCCCGACCGCGGGGTTCGCCAGGCCGGTCCTCGGAACGGTCGGGGCGGCGACGGCGGAGATCGTGGAGGAGTCGGACGGTGCTGTACGGGCGGGCGACGTCGTCGGGCTCTCCGGCCTCCAGCGCCGGTACGACGACGCGCTGCGCGGGGAGCCGGGTACGACGGTCGTGCTCCGGCACGGTGATGGGACCACCGAGGAGCTGTTCGAGTCGGAGCCGCAGCCCGGGGCGGACGTCACCACCACCCTCGACCCCGAGCTGCAGATGGTCGCCGAGGGGATCCTGGAACCGGTGAGCTCGGCCAGTGCGCTCGTGGCCGTGCGCCCGTCCACCGGGGAGGTGCTCGTCGCGGCGAGCGGTCCGGGCTCCGCCGGGCTGAGCACCGCGACCCTGGGGACCTATCCCCCCGGGTCGACCTTCAAGGTCGCCACCGCGTTGGCCCTGCTGCGCTCCGGCCTGGCACCGACGGACGCGCTCGAGTGCCCGGCCACGGTGGTCGCCGACGGCCGCGAGTTCCCGAACTATCCCGGCTTCCCCGACGACGGGCTCGGCGCGACCACCCTGGAGCGAGCGATCGCGACGTCCTGCAACACCGCCCTCATCGGGGTGCGGGACCGCGTGTCCGCCGGCGACCTGGCCGCGGCCGCCGCCAGTCTCGGGCTCGGCGTGCCGGTCGACGTCGGGGTGCCCGTTGTGGTCGGCGACGTCCCGGCCGAGCAGGAGGGAACCGAGCTGGCCGCCGCCATGATCGGGCAGGGCCGGGTCACCGCCTCGCCGCTGGCCATGGCGACCGTGGCGGCGAGCGTCGCCGCCAGTGCGCGGGTGAGCCCGGTCCTGGTCACCGACGTCGGCGGGGAACCACCCGCAGCGTCGGAGGGGGACCGTGACGGCGGGGGCGACGACAGCGCCGGGAGTGGCGAGGAGGCTGCCGAGCCGGCGCCGATCACCGAGGCGGAGGCAGCTGCCCTGCGCGCGATGATGCGCGCCGTTGTTCTCGAGGGCACCGGTACTGGGCTCGCGGGCGTTCCCGGGGAGGTCCACGCCAAGACCGGCACCGCGGAGTACGGGGAGACCGGTGACACCCGCGAGCACGCCTGGACGATCGCATTCCGCGACGACCTCGCAGTTGCCGTCTTCGTCGAGGAGGGCGTCTCGGGGGCGGACACCGCCGTCCCGCTCGTCGCGCAGTTTTTCGCGTCGGCGCCGTAGGCCGGACCCCCTCTCGCCCGCCTGCGAACGATCACCCCGTCGTCGAACGATTCCGCGCGAACGATCCCTTCGTCGCCGAACGATCACCCCGTAACCGAGCGAGAGTGGTCTACCGGGATCGTTCGGCAACAAAGTGATCAGTGGCGGAGTGTCCCGCTGCTGCTGGCGACAGAGTGAGCAGTGGCGGGTGGCCGCCCTGGCTGGTCACAGAGCGATCAGTCCTGATCCGGTTGCGGGCCCGTGTGTGCCCGGAGGACCGGGCGCCCGCCCTACGGTGAGGCAGTGACCATCGACCCGGACGAGCTGCTGACCGGTCCCCGCGGCAGGCGGCTGTGTCTCGCCCTCGCAGCGATGCCCGGCGAGGGCGGTGGTGCTCGGGAGGCCGAGGAGCTCCGCGTCGCGGTGACGTGGGCGGCGTACGACCTCGACCCGGGCCGCGGGACGTCCCGGGTCGTGCTCGCCTTCGCCGACGCGACGGGGACGGAGGAGCCGGAGGTGCCACGGCCCTCGACTGCCGACGTCGCGCGCCTCCTCGACGCCGTGCCGCTGAGCGCCCCCGGCCCGCGCACACTGCTCGACGCCCTGGGCCTGGCGGTCGACTTCGCGCGCTACTGGCAGGAGCCCGACGGCGAGGACGTCCTCGCCGCGGCCCAGGAGGTGCGTGAGGCCCTCGCCCGGGTCGCGCACGTCGTCGCCGGTGCAGCGGCGGCAGCATGGTGGACGAACCCGGTCGACAGGTCGGACCAGTGGTCGGTGACGTTCACGGACGGGCCGACGCCGACGCCGACGCCGGCGCCGCCGCCGGAGACCGTGGCCGAGCGCCTCGCGAGGTGGCGTCATGGCGCGGCCGCCGAGGAGGCGAGGGCCGCGCGGGAACGTCCCCACGATCCGAGCGCGAGCTGGAGCGGCACGTGGTGGTCGACCCCACCGTCCGACCTCAGACGCACCACCCGCAGGCTCGCGGGCCTCGGCCCCGCCGGACTGTGGCTGGTGGAGGACGCCGGGGGCTGGGACGAGGCCACCGCGCGACCGGTCACGGTCCCGCCCGAGGCGGCGGTGTACGAGATCGACGGGCCATTGGCGTGGGCGGAGCTGTGCCGGCGTTATCCCCTCGAGGTGACGGCGTCGCGCCGGCACGACTGGTACCGGACGACGGGACAGGACTCGCGCTGGGTCCAGCCGGACTGGTTCCGCGCCGCGGACGACCTCGACGCCGTGCACCTGACCGTGTCCGGCTACCTCACGACCGCCGGACGGGCGATCCCGGTCACCGAGGACCTGAGCACGGTGCTCGCGGGCTGGAACCCGGACGAGACCTTCTGGCTGACCGACCGGGTCACGCCCGCCGCGGCGGAGCAGGGCTGGTCACGCGACGACGACGGCGGGTGGCGGGTCGTCGCCCCACGGGGCTGAGCTACGCCGGCGGCATCGCCACGATCGGCGTCGTCGTCGGCTGGTCCGACCCGCCGGCCGGCTCGACCGTCATGGCGAGGACGGCGCCGTCCGGCACCTGGTCCAGCTCGGTGCTCGCCAGTCCCCCGCGGGCCTCGACGATCCCCGCCGAGGTGGGTCCGCCGTCGTCGATCACCCAGAGCTGGTAGTCCTGGTCACCGCCGAGGGCCGGCAGGTCCCGGACGGTGAAGAACGCGCCTTCGTCGCCGACGACGGCGACCGCGCGGCCCCCGCCGGTCACGTCGGCGCTGAGCAGCTCGGCGCCCGGCCGGGCCAGCGCCTCGGTGATCGCGGCGACCTGGTCCTCGGCGAGCTGGGCGCGCTGGGCCTGCTGGACGGCGAGGGTGCCCGGGACCGCCGCGGCGAGCAGCACCGCGGCGGCGGCCAGCCAGCGCTGGTGGCGCGGCGCGGCGCGGCGCGCGGAACCGCTCCGGCCGGCGGTGGCGGCGGGGACGGTCGTGGGGCGGTGCGCCTCGGTCGAGGTGCCCGCGGTGCGGCCGGCGGCCGGGGCGGTCTCCTGCGGGGTCGCCGCGGCGGCGGCCAGGACGGCCTCCCGCAGGGCGGGGGGCGGCGGGGCGGCCTGGGTCGTGGCGAGCACCGCGGCGGTCTCGCGGAGCGCCCGGGCCTCGGCCGCGACCTCGGGATCCTCGCGGATGGCGCGCTCGACGGCGGCGCGCTCGACGTCGTCGACGGCGTCCAGCGCCCACGCACCCAGGAGCTCGCGCTCGGCGCGGTGATCGCTCATCGGTCCATCCCCAGACAGGTTCGCAGGCGGAGCAGGCCGTCCCGGATGCGGGACTTCACCGTCGGCAGGGAGGCGGCCACGTCCTCGGCGACCTCCCGGTAGGTCCGGCCCCCGTAGTAGGCGCGGGTGACGGCGTCGCGCTGGAGGTCCGAGAGGGTCCCGAGGCAGCTCAGGATGCGGTCACGGTCCTCGCGCTGGACGACGGTCTCGGCGACCTCGTCGAAGGGCCGGTCGTAGTCGCGGGCCGAGGCCCGGTGGTCGCGGTCCCGCTCGGACTGCACGGCGCGGACCCGGTCCACCGCCCGCCGGTGCGCCATGGTCGCGACCCACGCCAGGGCGCTGCCACGGCCGGGGTCGAACCGGTCGGCGGTGCGCCAGACCTCCAGCAGCACCTCCTGGGTGACCTCGGCAGCCTGGTCCGGGTCACGCAGCACCCGCAGTGCCGTGCCGTGCACCATCGGGGCGGTCTCGTCGTACAGGACCGCGAAGGCCTCCTGGTCCCCCCGGGCGACGGCGGTGAGGAGGGCATCGACCCGCCCGGCCCGGTCGTCGCGGGTGCGGGCCTCGTGCGCCGTCGCGCCGCGCCGGGTGTCCTCGCTCGGGGCGGCCTCGCTCGCGCCGGCCCCTGTCTGGGCCCGTCCGGGGAAGGTCACGCACCCATTGTGTCCCGGATCGTCCGGCCGGGCCGCCGGTGTGTCGCGAGCCGGGCCGCGCCCCCGGTCGCGACACACCGACGGCGGGCGGTGGACCGTCAGCGTCGCCATCGGTCCACCGCCCGTCGTCCGTGCTGGGGTCCCTCAGGCCTCGACCAGCGCCTCGGCGAGGGAGTCGATCGCCCCACCGAGGGTCTGGACGTGCATGGCGAGCCCCTCGGCGACGGCGTCGGCGGGCAGCTCGCCGCCGGAGATCTCCTCGAAGAACGCCCCGGCCTCGCCGCGGTAGCCGTCGAGCTCGATCAGTGCGGCCGCCGCGGCCTCGTCGTCACCGGACGCGACGGCGTCCGCGTAGTCGACGAAGTAGCCGATGTGCTCGCGCCACAGGGCGAGGAACGCCTCGCCCTGCTCGGCCCCGGCGAGGGACCCGACGGCCTCGGACAGGGCCACGGAGTTCGCGTCGAGGGTGGCTGCGGCCGCCTCGAACGCCGCCGAGGACGTCCCGCCGTCGGAGGTGTAGGCGGTGAAGACGGCGAGCCCGGCGAGGTAGACGTGCTCCTGCAGGCCGGCGGTGAGCTGGGCGCGCAGGGTGGCGGCCTCGTCGGCCGGGTCGCCCTGGAGGCCCGCGGCGGAGACCAGACCACCGGCGATGACCGCGGCGCCCTCCCCGACGTGGGCCGCGGCGGCCTGCAGCGAGCCGTACGCCTCGGGGCTGCCGGCGGCGAGGTCGTCGATGGCGGTCGTGAGCGTGGTGACGTGCATCTCCAGGGACATCGCGACGTCCGCGGCCGGCAGAGCGCCGCCGCTGACCTCCTCGAAGAACGCCCCGGCCTGGCCGGTGTAGCCGTCCAGGGAGGCGAGAGCCGCGTCCCGGGCGGCGTCGTCCCCGCCCTTGACGGCGACGGCGTAGTCGACGAAGTAGCCGATGTGCTCGCGCCACAGGGCGAGGAAGGCCTCGCGCTGCTCGTCCCCGGCGAGGGAGCCGACGGCGTCGGCGAGGGCGACGGAGTTGGCGTCGAGGGTGGCGGCGGCCGCCTCGAACTCGGGCGAGTCCGCGCCGGCGGTGTAGGCGGTGGCCACGCCGATGCCGGCGAGGTAGACGTGCTCCTGGAGCAGGGCGGTCAGGCCGGCGCGCAGGTCGGCGGCCTCGGAGTCGGTCTCGCCCGGGATCTCCAGGGCGGCGGCGAAGCCGGCCGCGAGGGTGGCCGCGGTCTCCGGCATGTGCTGGGCTGCCGTGCGGGCGTCGGCGAACGGGTCGCCGGTGCCCATCGGCATGACGGTGGCCGGCACCTCGGGCGCCGCCGACATCTCCTCGGTCATCTCCTCGGTGGCGTCGGTGGTCATCTCCTGCGTGGGCGTCGCCGCGGGGGCGGCCTCGGGCTCGGAGCTGCCGCAGGCGGCGAGGCCCAGTGTGAGGGCGATCGCGGCGCTGAGCGTGGCGGTGGGGCGGCGAAGCATGCGTGTGGTGGACATGTGACTTTCCCTCGTCTCGTTGGTGCGGTCGTCAGGGGTTCGGGGCCGTGCCCGGATCGGATGGGTGGGAATCTGCGGAGCGGTGGTGAGCGGCGGTTCAGGCGCGGCGTGGCGAGGCCGCCACAGCCGGTCGGCGACGCCGCCCCAGCCGGTCGACGGCGCCGCGCACCGGGGCGGTGCCGGCCAGGCCGGGCAGGGCGGCGACCGTCTCGTCGAGGTGCGCAAGACCGACCTCGGACGGGCCGACCCCCGCCGTGCCCGCAGCCGTGCGACCCGTGACCAGGCGTGCGGTGGCGGCCGTGACCGGGGCGTACCGCGTGCCGGGCCAGCGCCACCGGGCGGCGGCCCGCCGGGCCAGGCGGCGGGCGCCGGCGCTCGCGGCCAGCCGGCGCGTGGCGTCGTCGGCGTAGAAGGCCAGGTGCCGTGCCTTGACCGCGCCGGCGCGGGTGAGGACCGGCTCCAGGCGGGGCTCCTCGGCCGCGAGGGCACGGTAGGTGTGGGTGAGCGCGGCGGCGTCGAGCCAGGCGGTGACGAGGTGCGCGGCGGTGACGTCGGCGCCGAGGAGGTTCGTCCGGACGGCCGCGACCGTGGGGCGGGCCCGGTCGTCCCACGTCCGTCGCAGGCGCCCGAGCGGACCGCCGGGCGGTTCGGTCGCGGGGCGGCCGTTCGCCTCGAGGACCGCCGCGAGGGTCTCGGCGAGCCAGAACTGCTCGTACGTCCAGGTGATGAGGAACGCCGTGACGCGGGGGTCGGCGTGGGCGGGGGTGACGAGGACGTCGCGCAGGAGGTCGAGCAATGAGCGCTCCACGCGCCAGAGGTCCGCGACGACGTCGAGCGTGGTCGGGGTGAGCCCGGTCAGCGCGTCGAGGCCGGCGTCCGAGGGGCGGATCTCCCGGGGGTCGGTGGTGTAGGCGCGCACGTCGAAGGCGGCCGTGGCCACGACGTTCCCGTCCGTGGACGGCGCCCCGGCGCTCACGCCGCAACCCTCTCGAGGGCGTCGGCCACGATCGTCAGACCGGCCATCCCCGGCAGCGCGGCGACGTGGCGGTCGATCGCGTCGACCTCCTTGCGGCCCTCCGGGCCGGCGAAGAGCTGGCCCATGACGTGACTGACCTCCGCGTCGCTGGAGATCCCCGAGCCGACCGGCTGCCACGCGGTGCGCAGCGCCAGGCGGGCCAGGCGCTGGGCCCGGGGGCTCTCGGCCAGCCGCGCACGGGCCTGGGTGGTGTAGAAGGCGATGTGCTTGGACTCCTGCCCGGCGATCCGGCGCAGCAGAGCCGTCAGTCCGGGGTGAGCCTCGAGCGCCGCGAGCCTCTTGTACGCGGCGGCGGCCGAGCGCTCGTTCACCGCGCCCCACACCATGTGCACGGCCACGAAGTCCTTGCCCGCGAGGTTGGACAGCACGGACTGCTTGACCGGGCTCATCCGGTCGCGCCAGCCGAGCTTGACCCGGCGCGCCTTGACCTCGTCGTAGGCGACCGTGATCCCGTGCAGGCCCAGGACGTGCGCGAGCGCCTCCCCGTGCCAGAACTCCTCGCGGTTCCACATCGTCATGAACGCGCTGACCTCCCCGTCCCTGCGCGAGGGGGTGACGAGCATGTCCCGCAGGTAGCACACCGTGTGGTACTCGACGTCGCACATGTAGCGCAGGGTTCGCAGGGTCTGCGGCGGGAGCGGCTCATCACGGAAGACGTCGAGGTCGAGGTCGTCCCAGCCGACGGGAACGGAGTCGCGGGCGAAACGGTCGATGTCGAAGGCCATGGCCGGTCCCCTAGGACGTCGCGCCGTCGGGGACGGCTGTCGGGGTCCGTGGGGCGAGGGGCGGCGGGTTGGGGGTCATGGTGGTCCTCCGGGATCGCACGGGCGGTGTCGTCGAGCGGTTCGGAGCTGGGCGTCGTCCGGATGGGTGCCGACCCGCACCCATACTGGGCGCCATGGACGCCCCGCTCGTCGGCCCGGTGCGGGCGCCGGACCTGCACGTCATGACCTGGAACGTGCGGCGGCGGGTGCGTCACCTCGGCCGGCGGAGCCCGGACCTGTGGTCACGCCGCCAGGACCTCGTGCGCCGCCTCCTCGACGCCGAGCGGCCCGCCGTCCTGGGGGTCCAGGAGGCGCTGCCCGACCAGCTCGAGCTCGTCACCGCGAGCCTCGGACCCGGCTACCGGTGGGTGGGGCGGGGCCGTGACGCCGCCGGCGTGGACGAGCACGCCGCGCTCGTCTACGACGCGGGGCGGCTGCGGGTCTCCGCGCACACCCACCACGCCCTGTCCGCGACACCGCACGTCCCCGGCTCGCGCACCTGGGGCAACCTCCTGCCGCGCGCCGTCGTCGCCGCCGAGCTCACCGACCTCGCCACCGGCGCCGAGCTGCTCGTCCTCAGCACACACCTCGACCACCTCTCCGGCCGGGCGCGCGAGGCCTCGGCGCGGATGATCCACGACCTCGTCGTCGCCGCGGACCGCCCCGTGGTCGTGCTCGCGGACGCCAACGCCCCCGTGGGGGCCGGCCCGTACCGCGAGCTCACCCGAGGAGGGGTCCTGGTGGACTCGTGGGACGTGGCCGAGCGGCGCCTGACCCCCGCGTGGGGCACGTTCTCGCGCTACCGCGACCCCGTTCCCGGCGGCCCCCGCATCGACTGGCTGCTGGTGACGCCGGACGTCCACGTGCACGCGGCCGGCGTGAACGTCGCACGGTTCGACGGCGCGGGCCCCTCCGACCACGAGCCGGTCCAGGCGGTGCTCCGGCTCTGAACGGCCGGGCGGTCCCGTGCCCGGACCACGGCCCCGGCGGCACCGACGCTCGAGCGGCACCCTCCCATATCCTGGTCAGGTGGCACGACGGAGCCCGCACCACGGTGCAGCTGGGGGCGATCACGGCGCGGGCGCGGACGAGCGCGTGAGCGCGCTCGTGCTCGTCGGCCGCGGCCGGTACGAGGACCCGTGGCACGACCACGCCGCCGTCGCCCACGAGGTCGTGGAGGTCCTCGCCGACGGCGGTCTCGGTGTGACCGTGCGAGGCACCTTCCCCGGCGCGCTCGACGGCGTCGCGACCGGCGCCGGACGTCCCGGGCTCGTGGTGGTCGTCGCGGGTACCGGGCGCACCGACCCCGACTTCGACGGGACGGACGAGGACTGGTCGCGGTTCCACGCCGCCCTCGACGCTCTCGTGGGCTTCGGGGTGCCTCTCCTCGCCCTGCACGCCTCGGCCAACACCTTCACGGACTCCCCGGCGTGGGCGCGGCGCCTGGGCGGCCGCTGGGTGCCGGGAGTCTCCATGCACCCGCCGATCGGTGAGGCTCGCTTCACCGTCACCGACGCGCACCCGGTCACCGCCGGGCTCGGCGACGTCACCGCCTTCGACGAGCGCTACTGCGACCTCGAGGTCGACCCCGCCTCGACGGTCCTGCTCACGACCGAGCACGAGGGCCGCGAGCACCCCGTGGTGTGGGTGGCCCCCGGGCCGGGACGAGTCCTGTACGACGCGCTCGGCCACGACCACCGCTCGTTCGCCAGTGCCTCCCGGCGTGAGCTGCTGCGCCGGGAGGTCGCGTGGCTCACCGCCCCGCCGGGGGGTCGGCGGTGAGCACCTGAGGGTCGGGCAGCGAGCACCTGACGCCGAGCGCCGCCCGAGCGCACGGCGGTGTGGGCGGCGCCACCTACGCTGGAGATGTGCCCGTGGCGGAACTGCGCACCTGGCCCGACCTGCCCGGTGAGGACGACATCCTCGCCGCCGTCGGGCCGGGCGCGTTCGTGCGCGGCGGGCTCTACGCCCGGGAGGGGCGGGTCACCTGGCTGACCTCCGACCCGGACCGACGCGTCCTCTTCGCCGAGGTCGCAGGCAGCGAGGGCCGCCGGTACCAGACCATCGTCCAGGTGGGCGACGGAACCCGGCTCAGCCAGGGTCGGTGCACCTGCCCCGTCGCGGTGAGCTGCAAGCACGTCGCGGCCGTGCTGGTCGCGGCCCGCACCGACCTCGCCCCCGACCGGCGGCGCACCCCCTCCTGGGAGCGGCTGCTCGCCCGCGTCGTCGACGACGACGGCGAGCCCGACGGCGTCGAGCAGCCCATCGGTCTGCAGTTCGAGCCCATGGTGGTGCCGGGCTTCCGCGGGGACCCCGACTCGTTGCGGGTCCGGCTGCGCCCGGTGGTGCCGGGCCGGCGGTCCGCCTGGGTCCGCACCGGCATCGGCTGGCGGGACCTCGCGTTCCGCTGGGGGGCGCACAACCGCGTCGAGGCGCACCGGGAGGCCCTCCACGCCCTGCACGAGGCGCACCGCCCGACCGGCTACACCGGCGGCGACGTCCACCTTGACGAGTTCGGTCCGGCGCTGTGGCCCCTGCTGCGGGCCGCCGCCGAGGCGGGAGTGCCGTTCGTCGACACCCGGGCCACCGGCGGCGTGGTCCTCGCCGACGCTCCCGCCGCTGTCGCGCTCGACCTCGTGCGCGGCGACGACGGCGCCCTCACCGCCACGGCCGTCGTCGACCTGCCCGACGGGTACGGCCCGGACGGGCCCGGCGAGGTCTCCGCCGCCCCGCCCGAGGACGGTGAGCCCCGGCTCGCCCTGGTGGGCTCACCGGCGCACGGCGTCGTCGTCGACCGCGGCGAGCTCGTTCTCGCGCCCTTCGCGCGCGCCCTGACCGGCCGGGCCACGAGCCTGCTGGCCGCCGGTACGCTCCACGTCCCGGCCGAGGACACCGAGCGCTTCCTCGCCGAGTACTACCCCGCCCTGCGACGACTCGTGCCCGTGCGCTCCGACGGGTCGGTCGAGCTGCCCGAGGTCGCCCCGCCCCGGCTCGGCCTGACCCTGACGTACGCCGAGGACCACCACCTCACCCTGGAGTGGGACGTCCGCTACGACACGGGCCGCAGCACCCGCCGGGTGCCGCTGGGGTCCGGCGGCGGCGCCGGACGGGACCGCACCGGGGAGCAGCGACTGCTCAGCGGCCTCGACCTGCCCGAGATCCTCCGCGCCGGCCCGGGCCCCACCGGCCCCGCGCCGATCGGGCCGGCCCCCACCCTGGTGCTGCGCGGGCTCGACGCCGCCGTCTTCAGCGAGGAGACCCTTCCGGGCCTGCGGGAGCAGGGCGTCGAGGTCGACGTCGTCGGCACCCCGCCCGCCTACCGCCGCTCCGACGCCGTGCCCGTCATCCGGCTCTCCGCCACCGAGGCCGAGGGGGACTGGTTCGACCTCGGGGTGAGCGTGGAGATCGACGGCGAGAAGATCCCCTTCGAGCGGCTCTTCGTCGCCCTCGCCCGCGGCGAGGACCACCTCGTCCTGGACTCGGGCACGTACTTCGGCATCGACCGGCCCGAGCTCGACCAGCTCCGTCGCCTCATCGAGGAGGCGCGGTACCTCACCGACCGGCCGGCCGCCGACGGCCCCCTGCGCATGACCAGCTACCAGGTGGGGCTGTGGGAGGAGCTGGCCGCCCTCGGCGTCGTCGAGGCACAGAGCGCGCGGTGGGCGTCCTCCGTGGACCGCCTCCTCGCCGGGCACGCCGCTGACCCGCCCGCCGTGCCCGCAGGCCTCGCCGCCACCCTGCGGCCCTACCAGGAGGAGGGCTTCCGCTGGCTCAGCCACCTGTGGGACGCCGGCCTCGGCGGGATCCTCGCCGACGACATGGGCCTGGGCAAGACCGTCCAGACCCTCGCGATGATCCTGCGCGCCCAGGAGACCGGGTCGTTGACGGCGCCCGTCCTCGTCGTCGCACCCACCTCCGTCGTGGCCGGGTGGGCGGAGGAGGCGGGCCGCTTCGCCCCGGGGCTGCGGGTGGTCACCCTGTCCGAGACGCAGCGCAAGTCCGGCCGCCCGCTCGCCGGCGACGTCGCGGAGGCGGACCTCGTCGTCACCTCCTACGCCCTGTTCCGCATCGACGAGGCGGCCTACCGCGGGCTCGCGTGGAGCGGCCTGGTGCTCGACGAGGCGCAGTTCGTCAAGAACCACCAGGCCAAGACCTACCAGTGCGCCCGGCGGCTCGCGGCTCCCTTCAAGCTCGCGATCAGCGGCACGCCGCTGGAGAACAGCCTCATGGACCTGTGGGCGCTGCTGTCCATCGTCGCGCCGGGGATGTTCCCCGACCCGCAGGTCTTCACCGAGGTCTACCGCCGGCCGATCGAGCGCGGCACGGACCCCGAGCGCCTCGCCACGCTGCGCGCGCGGATCCGGCCCTTCATCCGCCGCCGCACCAAGGAGCAGGTGGCCCCCGACCTGCCGCCCAAGCAGGAGCAGGTCCTCCACGTCCAGCTCAACCCGCGCCACCGCAAGGTCTACGACACCCACCTCCAGCGCGAGCGGCGCAAGGTCCTCAGCCTCCTCGACGACGTCGAGAAGAACCGGTTCACGATCCTGCGCTCGCTGACCCTGCTGCGCCAGCTCAGCCTCGACGCCGCCCTGGTGGACGAGCAGTACGCGTCGGTGCGCTCGTCGAAGGCCGACGTCTTCCTCGAGCAGCTCGAGGAGGTGATCGCCGGTGGCCACCGGGCCCTGGTCTTCAGCCAGTTCACGAGCTTCCTCGCCACCGTCCGCGACCGGCTCGACGAGCGGGGAGTCGACTACTGCTACCTCGACGGACGCACCCGGAACCGAGCCCGTCGGGTCGAGGAGTTCAAGACCGGCCAGGCGCCGGTGTTCCTCATCAGCCTCAAGGCCGGCGGCTTCGGGCTCAACCTCACGGAGGCCGACTACTGCTTCGTCCTCGACCCGTGGTGGAACCCCGCCGCCGAGGCCCAGGCCGTGGACCGCACGCACCGCATCGGCCAGGACAAGAGCGTCATGGTCTACCGGCTGGTCGCGGAGGACACCATCGAGGAGAAGGTCCTGGCCCTCCAGGCCCGCAAGCGCGACCTGTTCGACAAGGTCGTCGACGAGGGCGGCGCGCTCTCGGCGCCGCTGAGCGCCGGCGACATCCGCGAGCTGCTGGAGGCCTGAGGTGTGCGTTCAGCTTCCGTCGGTGAGCTGACGTCCGATCGTGGGAAGGTCGTACCTGAGGGTGTCCCACACCACCCGCCTCTCGATCGACTGGTAGTGGTGTGCGAGCTTGTCCCGCATGAGCCGGAGCTCCACCCAGGGCACCTCCTGGTGCGAGGCGCGGTAGGCCGGGGTGAGCAGGGACGCGGCCGAGCTGACGTCGATGATGATGGCCTTGGCTGCGAGGAAGAGGTAGGGCTCGTCCGGGTCGAAGAACGCCTCGGGGCCCTTCGCCACGAGACGGTCGGCGAGCCGGAGGTGCACGCGGATGTCCTCGACGTACCGGTCGTCCTTGCCCTCCACTACAGCGGCACCGCCTCGGCGCGGGCGGTCGTGAGCGCGGGAGTCGCGGGGTCGTCCACGACGATGTCGACAGGCAGGTCGAGCACGGCGCGCACCGCCTCCTCCATCCTGATGACGGCGATGAGGCCGGTGCCCTCCGGTGCGTCGACGAGGAGGTCGACGTCCGACCCGGGTTGGTCGGTGCCGTGGATCGTCGACCCGAACACCCGGATCCGCTGGGCGCCCATCGACTCGAGCAGGGTGCGGACCTCGGCGCGGTGGCGTTGCAGGGTCGGCCCCGGGCGCAGGAGTGAACGGATCGCACCCTCCACCCGGGTCAGGAGCGCGTCGCTCGTGGGCCGGCCGTTCTCGAGCGCGGACAGGTCCGGCTGGTGCATGCGGGCCGCTCGCGCGACCTCCGTCTGCGTGAGCCCGTGCTTGGTCCGCAGCGCCCGCAGCTCGCTCCCGTCCATCGTCCAAGTATAGGAGTGCACTATGGACTTGGTGATGACGGCACGTCGTCGTCGACGACGATCGCTGCCGGGCGTCCGCCGGACCTACTCGATGTCCAGGGTGGTGCAGATGTTCTGGAGGCTGTTGGCCGTGCACAGGCGGTAGACGCCGGGCTGGACCGTGTCCGGGATGGTGAGGGTGTCGGGCCCGGGGCCCTCGATCCCGATGTCCTCCCACCCCCTGCCCTCGTCGTCGTCCACGGACCACCACGAGGGGGAACCGGCGCCGTAGCCGTCGGTGACGGCGGTCAGGTAGTAGCGGGCCTGCCAGGTCTCGCCGTCCTGCTCCTCGAGGACCCACGCGATGCCCCGAGCGGTCTCCTGGGGGAACCGGACCTCGATGGTCTGCCCGGGGTTTACCTGCGACGCCGAGAGCTCCATCAGCTCGGGTCGCATCTGGGCCCCGGGATCGCTCGGCCCGAGGGTCCTCGGTGGGGTACCGGATGCGCTCGGCCCGGGAGTGCCGGGATCGCTCGCTCCAGGGGTCCCAGGCGCGCCGCAGCCTGCCAGCAGCGCAGCGAGGAGAGTCGTGGCGACGACCCGACGCCCGGATCCGCTCACGGCACCGACCTCCTGCCGTGATGCTAGCCCGGGTGTCGCAGCCGGACCATGCGCGCTCCGTCCCGGCCGGGCGACGGGTCCTCCACAGGGACGGGACGGTCGACGTGGAGCACCTCACCGGCGCCCGGCCGCCGGTCCTGCCGGTGGGTGTCACCGGTCGGTCATAGGCTGAACGGGCCGTCGACCACGGGAGGTGAACCGGTGCTCCACCTGCACCGTTCCGAGCGCGCGGACGCGCTCATCGCGCCGCTGGCCGCCGTGCTCACCGAGCCCCCCGAAGACGCCTTCGCGGCCGACGTCGTCGCGGTGCCCACCCGTGGCGTCGAGCGCTGGGTCGCGCAGCGGCTGTCCCACCACCTCGGGGCCGGTGACGGTGAGGCCGGGATCTGCGCGAACGTCACGTTCGGCTCCCCGGCCCGTCTCGTCGCCGATGTCGTCACGGCCGCCGCGGGCGTCGACCCCGACGAGGACCCCTGGCGCACCGAGCGGCTCACCTGGCCCCTGCTCGAGGTCGTCGACGCCTCCGCGGGCGAGCCGTGGTGCGCGGTCCTCGACCGGCACCTCGGCGCGGGTGAGGACGACGAGGTCCGTCACGGCCGGCGGCTCGCCCTCGCCCGTCACCTGGCTCGGCTGTTCGACTCCTACGCCGCGCAGCGGCCGGGCATGACCGGTGCCTGGGCCCGTGGGCTCGACGACGACGGCGCCGGCGCCGCCGTCCCGCCGGACCTCGCCTGGCAGCCCGAGCTGTGGCGCCGCCTGCGCGAGCGGATCGGTGTGCCGAGCCCGGGGGAGTACCTCCCCGACGCGCTGCTCGCCCTCACGGAGCGGCCGGCGTCCGTCGACCTCCCCGCGCGGCTGTCCGTCTTCGGCCCCACCCGGCTGCCCGAGGACCAGCTCCGCGTGCTCCGCGCCCTCGCCGTCCACCGCGACGTCCACCTCTGGCTCCCGCACCCCTCCCCGGCGCTGTGGGACCGCGTGGCCGCTGCCCCGCGCCCGGCCTCGCCCCGCCGCCGGGACCAGCGCACCCACGCTCACCACCCCCTCCTGGCGTCGATGGCCCGCGACGCCACCGAGCTCCAGCTGCGGCTCACCGCCGAGCCCGGCGGCGCCGTCGTCGAGCACCACCCCGCGTCCGCGCCCACCCACACCCTCCTCGGTGCGCTCCAGGAGCGCCTGCGCGCCGACGACCCCCGGCCCGGGCCGCACCGCCTCGCTGCCGACGACCGCAGCGTTCAGGTCCACGCCTGCCACGGCCGCGCCCGGCAGGTCGAGGTGCTCCGCGAGGTCCTCGCCGGCCTGTTCGCCGACGACCACACCCTCGAGCCGCGCGACGTCGTCGTCATGAGCCCGGACATCGAGACGATCGCCCCGCTCGTCACCGCCACGTTCGGCCTCGCGGTGGACGAGCCGGCCGCCGGCCCGGCGGCCGAGCCCCACCCCGGGCAGCTCCTCCGCGTCCGGCTGGCCGACCGCTCGCCCAGCCACACCAACCCCCTCCTCGCCCTCCTTGCGGCGCTGCTCGCGCTGGCCGACGGTCGGGTGACCGTCTCCGAGGTGCTCGACCTCGCCGCCGGCGAGCCGGTCCGCCGCCGCTTCCGGTTCTCCGACGACGACCTCGCGCGGGTCCGGGACTGGTCCGTCGAGACCGGCGTCCACTGGGGTGAGGACGGCGCGCGCCGGGCAAGGTTCGGCCTGCCCGACCTGCGCCAGGGCACCTGGGAGGTCGCCCTCGACCGGGTGCTCCTCGGCGCCGCGATGGCCGAGGAGGACCACCGCTTCGTCGGCCACGCCCTGCCGCTCGACGACGTCGACAGCACCGACGTCGACCTCGCCGGCCGGCTCGCCGAGCTGCTCGACCGCCTCGCCGACGTCCTGCGCACCCTCGCCGGTCCGCACCCGCTCGGCACCTGGCTCGACCACCTCGACCGGGCCCTCACCCTCCTGGCCGACCCCGCCGAGGACTGGCAGGGCGTCCAGGCGCGCTGGGTTCTCGGTGACGTCCGCGACTCCGCCCACCCCGCCGGCGAGGACTACGAGGGCGCGGACCTGCGGCTGCCCGACGTGCGGGCGCTGCTCGACGACCGGCTCGCCGGCCGCCCCACCCGCGCCGGCTTCCGCACCGGGGCGCTGACCATGTGCTCGATGGAGCCCATGAGGGCCGTCCCGCACCGCGTCGTGTGCCTGCTGGGGGTCGACGACGGCACGTTCCCGCGGGGGACCTCCGCCGACGGCGACGACGTCCTCCTGCGCGACCCGTGCGTGGGCGAGCGGGACCGGCGCAGCGAGGACCGGCAGATCTTCCTCGACGCCGTCGCCGCGGCCGGCGAGCACCTCGTCGTGCTGTACTCCGGCGCCGACGAGCGCACCGGCGCCGCCCGCCCGCCGGCCGTCCCCGTCGGGGAGCTCCTCGACGCCGTCGACCAGGCCGCAGCCTCGCCCGACGGGCGGCCGGTGCGCGAGCACGTGCTCGTCCGCCACCCGCTCCAGGTCGTCGACGAGCGCAACTTCCTCCCCGGTGCGCTCGGCCGCCCCGGGCCGCTGAGCTTCGACGCCGTCGCCCACGCCGCTGCGCTCGCCGGACGCGGCGAGCGCAGCGGCGGCGGGCCGTTCCTCACGGCACCGCTCCCGCCCGAGCGCCCCGTCCCCGGCTCCCGCGCGTCGAACGGCGACGCCGGCGCCGAGAGCCCCGTCGTCGACCTCGCGGACCTCGTCGCGATGCTCGAGCACCCGGTGAAGTGGTTCCTGCGCCGCCGGCTCCAGATCTCCCTCGCGGGCGAGACCGAGGACGTCGAGGATCGGCTCC
Source organism: Georgenia muralis (assembly GCF_003814705.1). Taxonomy (NCBI): domain Bacteria; kingdom Bacillati; phylum Actinomycetota; class Actinomycetes; order Allobogoriellales; family Allobogoriellaceae; genus Georgenia; species Georgenia muralis. Next base: position 1,533,358 of record NZ_RKRA01000001.1, read on the forward strand.
CGCTCGAGCTCGACCCGCTCGAGGCCTGGCAGATCGGCGACCGGCTCCTCACGGCGCGCCTGGACGGCGCGGACCCGAACCGGGCGTTCAACGCCGAGTGGCGCCGCGGTGAGGTGCCCCCCAAGGAGCTCGGCCGCGCGGTCCTGCTCGACGTCGGCGGGCGGGTCGAACCGGTCGCGGTGGCCGCCGGCCGGTACACCGCCGGGGAGGCGCGGGCGGTCGACCTCACGCTCTCCCTGCCCTCCGGGACCGTCCTGACCGGCACCGTCCCGGGCGTCCACGGCACCACGGTGGTGCGGGCCACGTACTCCAAGCTCGCGCCCAAGCACCGGCTGCGCGCCTGGGTGCAGGCGCTCGCGCTCGCCGCCGCGCAGGGCGGGCAGTGGCGGGCCGTCACCGTCGGGCGCCCCCCGGGGACGCGTCCGGGCGCCCTCATCGCCACGGTGACCGCTCCCGCGCAGGCGCAGGCCCTCGCCCGGCTCGACGAGCTCGTCCACCTCCGCGCCCTCGCCGCCCGGGAGCCGCTGCCCATGCCGGTGCCCGTCTCCTGCGCCTACGGCACCAGCCGTTTCGCCGGGGACAGCGAGGTCCAGGCCCTCGAGAGCGCGGGACGCGAGTGGGCGGCCGCGGCCCGCTTCCCCGACGAGCACCACGACCTGTGCTGGGGGGCCGGGGCCTCCCTCGCCGACATCCTCGGCGAGCCCACCGACGACGAGCGGCCCTGGTGGCCCGAGGACCGCAGCCGCCTGGGGGTCCTCGCCCGCCGGGTGTGGGAGCCCCTGCTCGCCCACGAGGAGACGGAGCCCGCGTGACCACGACCACCGACGCCCCCGTGTTCGACATCTGCGGCGCCCTGCCCACCGGCACCACGGTGCTGGAGGCGAGCGCCGGGACGGGCAAGACCTTCACCATCGCGGCCCTGGCCACCCGGTACGTCGCCGAGGGCGTGGCCGAGCTCGCCGAGCTCATGCTCGTCACCTTCGGCCGGGCGGCGACGTCGGAGCTGCGGGACCGCGTCCGCGAGCGGCTCGTCTCCGCCGAGCGGGCGCTGCGCGACCCCGCGGCCCGGGACAGCGACGACGCCCTCGTCGCGCACCTCGCCGCCGTGGACGACACCGAGCTGCAGGCCCGGCGCCGGCGCCTCACCACGGCCCTGTCCCAGTTCGACGCCGCCACGATCACCACCACCCACGGCTTCTGCCAGCAGATGCTCACCTCCCTCGGCGTCGCCGGCGACGTCGACGCCACCCCGACGTTCGTCGCGGACATCGCCGACCTCGTCGACGAGGTGGTCGACGACCTGTACCTGCGCCACTACGCCGCCGAGCGCTCCCCGGCGCTGACCCCCGCGGAGGCCCGCAAGCTCGGCCGCGCCGCCGTCTCGGACCACCAGGCTCGCCTCGAGCCTGCCGACGCCCCCGCCGACTCCTTGCCCGGGCACCGCTACGCCTTCGCCCGCGAGACCGCGGCCGAGGTGGTCCGCCGCAAGCGCTCCCGTCGGCTCCTCGACTACGACGACCTCCTCGTCCTGCTGCGCGACGCCCTCGTCCACCCCGAGCACGGCCCGGCCGCGGCCGAGCGGGTCCGCTCCCGTTATGCCGTCGTCCTGGTCGACGAGTTCCAGGACACCGACCCCGTCCAGTGGGAGATCCTGCGCACCGCCTTCCACGGCCACCGCACGCTCGTCCTCATCGGTGACCCCAAGCAGGCCATCTACGCGTTCCGCGGCGGCGACGTCGTCGCCTACCTCCACGCCCGCCGGGACGCGGCCGACACCTCCACCCTCGGGCGCAACTGGCGCAGCGACGCCCCGCTCGTGGACGGCCTCGGCACGCTCCTGGGCGGTGCGGCCCTGGGCGACCCCGAGATCGTCGTCCGGCCCGTCGGCGCCGAGCACCAGGGCTCCCGGCTCGACGGCGCCGGGGCACCGGTCCGGCTGCGGCACGTCACCCGGGTCCCGTTCGGGAAGAAGGGCACCGGCTCCCCGCGCGTGCCCGAGGTCCGCCAGCTCGTCGCGGCCGACGTCGCCGCGGACGTCGTGCGCCGGCTCGGCAGCACCCGCATCCGTGAGGGCGGGACCTGGCGCCCGCTCCAGCCCGGCGACGTCGCCGTCCTCGCGCGGCGCAACGCCGACGCCGCCGCGGTGCGCCAGGCCCTCGCCGACGCGGGGGTGCCGGCCGTGATCTCCGGCCTCGTCTCGGTCTTCGGCACGCCCGCCGCCCGGCACTGGCTCACCCTCCTCACCGCGCTGGAGCAGCCCGGGCACGCCGGGCGTGCGGCGGCCCTCGCGCTCACCCCGTTCGTCGGGTGGGACGCGGCCCGGCTCGCGGGCGCCGACGACGCCGCCCGGGACGACCTGTCCGACCACGTGCGCACATGGGCACGGGTCCTCGCCGACCGCGGCGTCGCGGCCCTCCTCGAGGCCGTGGGCGCCCGCCAGGCGGTCGGCGGCGGCCGGCCCGAGGGCGTCGCGGAGCGGCTCCTGCGCACGACCACCGGCGAGCGCACCCTCACCGACCTGCGGCACATCGGCCAGTCCCTCCACCTCGCCGCCGTCCACGACCGGCTCGGCGTCGCCGCCCTGACCGACTGGCTCCGACGGCGCATCGACGAGGCCGACGGCGACTACGCCGAGGACCGCAGCCGGCGGCTCGAGACCGACGCCGCCGCCACCCAGGTCGTCACGGTCCACGCCAGCAAGGGCCTGGAGTTCCCGGTGGTGTACGTGCCGTTCGGGTGGGACCGGTTCGAGAGCAAGAACCCGCCTTTGCTCGGCCACCACGACGACGCCGGGACCCGCGTGCTGCACGTCGGCGGCACCGAGGACCCCGGCTACGCCGCCGCCCGCGAACGGCACCTCGCCGAGGAACGGGGGGAGGACCTGCGCCTGCTCTACGTGGCGCTGACCCGCGCCGCGAGCCAGGTGGTGGTCCACTGGGCCCCGTCGACCAACTCCTCCGCCGGCCCCCTGAGCCGGGTGCTCCTCGGCGGCCACACACCGGGCGAGGAACCGCCGCCCCGGGTGGCGCTGGGCACCGACGACAAGGCCGCCGCCATCCTCGCCGACCTCGCCGCGCGCAGCGGCGGGACCATCGAGATCGAGAACGTCACCGCCTGGCCCGCACCGGCCCGGTGGACCCCGCCCCGCCGGGACCTGCCGCACCTCGACGTCGCGGTCTTCGGCCGCGAGCTCGACCACTCGTGGCGACGCACCTCCTACACCGGTCTCACCGCGGCGGCGCACACCGCGGGGGTGTCCAGCGAGCCCGAGACCACCGGGGTGCAGGACGAGAGCGACGACGCCGTCGTACCGGGCAGCGGTGCGGCGGGGGCCGGGGCCGCGGCCGGCGCCGACGTGATCGATCCGGCCGGTGAGCTCGCCTCGCCGATGGCGGACCTGCCCGCCGGGGCGGCGTTCGGCACCATCGTGCACGCCGTCCTCGAGCAGGTGGACACCGGCGCCGCCGACCTCGGCGACGAGCTCCGGCGCCGCTGCGCAGAGGTCGGCACCGCCCGTGTGCCCGGCCTCGACCCCGGTGCGCTCGCGACCGCCCTCGCGCCCGTGCTCGCCACCCCGCTCGGCCCGCTCGCGGACGACCGCACCCTCGCCGACGTCGCCCCGGCCGACCGCCTCGCCGAGCTGGAGTTCGAGCTCCCGCTCGCCGGGGGCGACGGTCCCACCGGCGCGGCAGCCACCCTCGGCGACGTCGCCGCCCTGCTCCGGCGCCACCTCCGCCCGGGGGACGTCTTCGCCGACTACGCCGACCAGCTCGAGGGTCTGGGTGAGGCGCGGCTTCGTGGGTACCTCACCGGCAGCATCGACGCCGTTCTGCGGCTGCGGGGGTCCGCGCCCGGTGGCGTCGCCGGTGACGAGGAGCGCTACGTCGTCGTCGACTACAAGACGAACCGGCTCGGCTCCTTCGAGGAGCCCCTGACCACCGGGCACTACCGCCCGGCGGCGATGGCCACGGCCATGATGCGGTCGCACTACCCGCTCCAGCTCCTCCTCTACCTCGCCGCCCTCCACCGCTACCTCCGCTGGCGACGGCGCGGCTACGACCCCGCCCGTCACCTGGGCGGCGGGCTGTACCTGTTCGTGCGCGGCATGGCCGGGCCCGCGACGCCCGTGGCGGACGGCACCCCGCACGGCGTGATGGCATGGCAGCCGCCGGCCGCCCTCGTCGTCGAGCTCTCCGCCCTGCTCGAGGGGGGGACCCGATGACGGCAACGACGGCGACGGCCGACGCCGCCGACCCGCGGCGGGCGCTGCGCGCCACCGGCCTGCTCGCGGACTTCAACACCGCCGGCGTGCTCGGCGCCGCCGACGTCCACGTCGCGAGCCGGCTGGGCCGCCTCACCGGTGAGACGGACGAGCGCGTGCTGCTGGCCGTCGCGCTCGCCGTCCGCGGCGTCCGGGCCGGTTCGGTGTGCGTCAGCCTCGACGACCGCGCCGCCCTCGCGGACGCGGAGCAGGAGGTCGCGGTCGAGGACCTGCCCTGGCCCGACGGCGACGCCTGGGTGCGGGCCATCGAGGCGAGCCGGCTCGTGGCTGTCGGGGTCGACGGCGACGACAGCCGACCCGTCCGCTGGGCGGGGGACCGGCTCTACCTCGACCGTTACTGGCGCCAGGAGCTCCTCGTGCGGCGCGCGGTGGACGCCCGGCTGGGCGCCGGCGTGCTCGACGTCGACGGCGCCGCCCTCGCGGCCGCCGTCGGCCGGTTCTTCCCCGCCCGCGACGACGCCCGCCAGCGCCTGGCCGCGGCCGCGGCCGCGCTCGGCCGGTTCACCGTCCTCACCGGCGGGCCGGGCACGGGCAAGACGACGACGGTCGCGCGCATGGTCGCCGTGCTGCAGGAGGTCGCCGGCCCGGGACTGCGGGTGGCGCTCGCCGCCCCCACCGGCAAGGCCGCCGCCCGGCTCCAGGAGTCCGTGCGGGCCGAGCTCGTCCGCCTCGCCGGCGGTGCGGAGGGCCGCGACGCTGGTAGCCGGGACGCCGCGACCATCAGCGGTAGCGCACCTGCCGCGGTGGCCACGACGATCCACCGCCTCCTCGGCTGGCGGCCGGACAGCTCCACCCGGTTCCGGCACGACGACCGCCACCACCTGCCCCACGACGTCGTCGTCGTCGACGAGACCTCCATGGTCTCCCTGCCCCTCATGGCACACCTGCTCGAGGCCCTGCGCCCCGACGCGCGGCTCGTCCTCGTCGGCGACCCGGACCAGCTCGCCTCCGTCGAGGCCGGCGCCGTCCTGGGTGACCTCGTCCACCGCGCCGGCCGGCCCGGTCCGGGCCCGGCCGAGGCCCTCGGCGCGGTCGTCCCCGGCGACATGCCCGAGGACGCCGCGGACCTGCGCGTGCTGCGATCCGGCGTCGTGCGTCTCGAGAAGGTCCACCGGCAGGAGCGCGACTCCGCGATCCTGCCGCTCGCGGCGGCCGTCCGCGCCGGCGACGCCGACGCCGTCCTCGGGCTCCTGCGCGCCGGCGGGGCCGGGGTGAGCTTCGTCGAGACGTCGGGGGAGCGACCCACGGAGGCCGAGCTCGCGGCCCTGCGCGCCGACGTCGCCGGCGCCGGGGCGGACATCGTCACCGCCGCCGGGGCGGGCGACGCCGCTGCGGCGCTGCGGGCGCTGGCCCGCCACCGGGTCATGGTCGCCCACCGGCGCGGGCCGTTCGGGGTGGCGCACTGGTCCCACCAGGTGGAGCAGTGGGTCGAGGAGGCCATGGGCGCGCGCGAGCGTGCCCGCGCCCGGAGCGCCCACGACGGCGTCCCGCGCGCCGGGGTGCGCCCGACCGGCACGCCCTGGTACCCCGGCCGGCCGCTGCTCGTCACCACGAACGATCGCGACTCCGGCCTGTACAACGGCGACACCGGTGTCGTCGTCGCCGACGGTCGCGGCGGGGTCATCGCCGTGTTCGGCGACCCGGCCGCCCCGCTGGCGGTGCGTCCGCACCGCCTGCCCGAGGTGGAGACCGTCCACGCCATGACGGTCCACCGCGGCCAGGGCAGCCAGTTCGAGCAGGTCTCGCTCGTCCTGCCGCCGGCCACCTCCCCGCTCCTGACCCGCGAGCTCCTCTACACCGCGGTCACCCGGGCGACGACGACCGTGCGGGTCGTCGGCACCGAGGAGGCCGTCCGCAAGGCGGTCACGACACCGGTGCGCCGCGCGAGCGGCCTGCGTGAGGACCTCGCGTGAGGCGGGCGGCGGGTGGTGGCGGCGGCGTCGACCGTGCGGTCGTCGCTCGTGCCGCGGCCGCCGGGCTCACCGCGGCGGCCGTCCTCGCAGGGTGCACCGACGCGACGGACGACGCGCTCGGCGGCTTCGGGTTGCCGGTCGTGGACCCCGACGACGTCCCGGGCGAGCGCGAGCAGCTGACCGGGGTGGTGCACGTCGAGCGGGACGGCTGCTTCACCTGGACCGGCGACGGCGACGGCGACGGCGACAGCGAGACCGACGAACGGCGCTGGGTGGTCTGGCCGCGCGGCGCCGAGCAGGACGGCGACCGGGTGCGCCTCGAGGACGGCGACGAGATCACCGACGGCGACACCCTCACCGGGACGGGCCTGCGCGCCGACGCCGCAGCCCTGCCCGACTGGGAGCTCACTGACAGCTACTTCCGCGCCTTCGGCACGTTCTGCGGCGCGGACGAGCGCGGGATCGTCGTCCTCGACGACGTCCGGCTCGACCGGCCCTGACCTCCGGCTCGACCGACCCTGAGGTCAGGGCAGGAGGGCCGCCGCCATCGTCTCGGCGACGAACGTGGCGAACTGCTCGGACGACCATCCGCGGCGCAGGACGAGCAGCTCGTAGATCTCGGCCGAGCTGCACGTCCACATGACGTCGGCGGCGTGCTCGGTGGTCACGCCGTCGCGCAGGTAGCCACGCTCCGCCAGGAACCGGGCGTTGTGGCGCATGCGCTCGAGTCGTTCGGTGTCGCTGTCGCGCAGGAGGGTGGCCATCGACGCGTCATGACCGGCGGCAGCCCTGACGATCAGCAGGACCGGCGTGAGCTGCTCGGCGACCTCGGCCGTGAGGGTGCCCCACGCCCGCATGAGGGCCCGCGGGTCCGTCTGCTCCAGCCGTACCGCGTCCGAGCGCTCGTACGCCGCCACCTGCCCCTGGCCGGCGAGGGCCCGCTCGTACAGGGCTCGGGCCAGCGCCGCCTTCCCGCCGAACGACTTGTAGATCGTCTCGACCGAGACACCCGCCTGGCGGGCGATCGCGGCGACCGTGGTCGTCGAGTACCCGACGTCGACAAAGCTGCTCCGGGCTGCGGCCAGCACCGCCTCCCGTGCGCGCGCGGCCTGGGCCCGACGGTGGGACGCGTCGTACCGCCGTCGGCTCTTGACCGGGTCCATGGTTCGTTCCATACTCCTGTAATCAGTACAGTCAACTGTATCGGAAAGTGTGAGACCGATGGGCGAACGCCACGGTGAGTCCGCACGAGTCCTGGTGGACCGACTGGCCGCGGCGGTGAACGCCCACGACCTCGACGCGCTCGTCGCCTGTTTCTCGCCGGACTACCGCAACGAGACGCCGGCTCACCCCCGTCGCGGGTTCCGCGGGGCGGCGCAGGTCCGCCGGAACTGGGAGCAGATCTTCGCCGCGGTCCCCGACCTCACGGCCAGGGTCCTCCGCTCGGCGGTGGCGGGCGAGGAGGTCTGGACCGAGTGGGAGCACGTCGGCACGCGCCGTGACGGAGTCACCCACCGGATGCGGGGCGTGGTCATCCTCGGGCTGGCCGGAGGCAGGTTCTCCTGGGCCCGGTTCTACCTCGAGCCCGTCGACGACGCCGCCGGCGACGCGGACGCCGCCGTCGCGAGCATCCTCGGGGTGACCTCATGATCCTCGTCGTCGGCGCCACCGGGGAGCTGGGCGGCCGGATCGCCCGGGCACTGCTCGACCGCGGCGAGGTCGTCCGGGCGCTGGTCCGCCGCCGGGAGGCGCTGGACGTCGTGCGCGCCATGGGCGCCGAGCCCGTCCTCGGCGACCTCCGTGATCCCGAGGGTCTCATCGCCGCGTGCCGCGACGTCGACGCCGTCATCACGACGGCGACGTCGGCGGCCGAGGGGTCGCCCGAGGCCGTGGCGGCCGTGGACCTCCGGGGAAACCTCGACCTCGTCGACGCTGCTGAGGCCGGCGGGGTCGGGCGATTCGTCTTCGTCTCGCCGCTGGGCGCGGCGCCGGACCACCCGGACCCGTTCATGCGAGCGAAGGGTGCCGTGGAGGAACGCCTGCGCCGCAGCCCCATGGCCTGGACCGTGTTGCAGTCCGACCTCTTCATGGACCGGTTGCCGATGCTCGTCGTCGGGCTCCCCGCGCTCACGGGCCGGCCGGTGGTGCTCGTGGGTGAGGGACGACGCCGCCACTCGCTCGTCGCGACCGCGGACGTCGCGGCCTACGCCGTCGCCGCGCTCGCCGATCCCGCGGCTGTGGGACGGACCCTGGTCGTCGGTGGACCCGAGCCGCTCTCGTGGCGGGACGTGGTCGCGACCTTCGCCCACGAGCTGGGCCGCGAGGTGCCGGTGGAGACGGTGGCCCCCGGAGAGCCGGTCTCCGGGGTTCCCGAGGTCGTCCAACCGCTCCTCGCAGCGCTCGAGACGTACGACTCCCTGCTCGACACGGCCCCGCTGGCCCAGGCCTACGGGATCAGGCCGACGGCGCTCGCCGAGGTCGTCCGCGGGCTCGTCGCTGGTGCCCGCGCCGCCTGAGCCGTCACCGCTCGCACACCCGCGACCGGTCCATCCCGGGCCCGTGGCGCCTGCGGGTGGGATAGGAATGACCGGTGGCCACCATGTTCCCCACCGACGTCGACTTCCCCGCCGGCCGGCACGGCGAGCGGACGGTGTGGGAGGCGCTGCGCGACCAGCTTCCCGACGAGGTCGTGGTCTGGTACTCGGTGCGGGTCCTTGACGGCGCCCGCGAGCGGGAGATCGACCTCCTCGTGGGCTGGCCCGGCGTGGGGTTCGCGGCCATCGAGGTCAAGGGTGGGCGGGTCGGCCGGACCGAGGAGGGCTGGTACTCCTCGGGCGCGGGCGGGTCCCACCGGATCGAGGACCCGGTGGCCCAGGTCCAGGACGCCCGCCACCACCTCACCAACCGGTTGCGTGAGCACGGCGTCGCGGCGCAGCGCGCGGTGGCAGCCCGGTGGGTCCACGTGGTCGCCTTCCCGGCCATGACCGTGCCGCCGTCGTGGGAGATGCCCGGCTGCCCGCGCGGCATCGTCATCGACCAGGTCGACCTCGACCACGTCGCCGAGCGCATCAGGGCCGCCATCAACCTCCACGGCACGGGCCACGCCCCGCCCGACGGTGACGACGTCCGTGCCGTCGCCGAGGCCCTCGCCGCCGTCCTCGCCGACCGGCAGGACCCGCGCACCCGCGCGCGCGAGCAGGAGACCGTCGCGGACCAGCTCACCGCCGACCAGGGCATGATCCTCGAGGCGATCCAGCACTGGCGGCGCGCCCGGATCATCGGCGGCGCCGGCACCGGCAAGACGTGGCTCGCCATGGAGCAGGCCCGGCGGCTGGCCGGTCGCGGCGAGCGGGTCGCGCTCGTCTGCTACAGCCGGGGCCTCGCCCGCTACCTGGAACGGCGGACCAGGACCTGGCGCAGGTCCGAGCGGCCCGCCTACGTCGGCCTCTTCCACGACCTGCCCGTGCGCTGGGGCGCCGAGCCCGGCGGCGACGACGACTCCGACTACTACGAGACCCGGCTGCCGCGCCGGCTGCGCGAGCTCGCCGCCGAAATGCCCCCTGCCGAGAAGTTCGACGCGATCGTCGTCGACGAGGCGCAGGACTTCTCCGACGCGTGGTGGCCGGCCCTGCTCGCCTGCCTGCGGGACGACGAGCGCGGGGGCCTGTTCGTGTTCCTCGACGACGGGCAGAAGGTCTTCCCGCGCCAGGGCCAGGACCCGATCAGCCTCGACCCGTTCCAGCTGTCGAAGAACCTGCGCAACACCAAGCAGATCGGGCAGCTCATCGGCTCGATGTCAGCGGTGGCGATGATCCCCCGAGGCCTCCCCGGCCCGCCGGTCCGCGTCGCGGACGTCCCGGCGGAGAACGCCCTCGACGCCGCGGACGGCATCGTCGCTGAGCTCCTCGACCAGGGCTGGGAGCCCGGCGACGTCGCGCTCATCACGACGGCGCACCGGCACCCCGTGCAGAAGGAGCTCGTCGAGGGGCGTGGCTGGGACGCCTACTGGGACGAGTACTTCGACGGCGAGGAGGTCTTCTACGGGCACGTCCTCGGGTTCAAGGGCCTCGAGCGCCGGGTGGTGGTCCTGTGCGTCAACGGGCTGACCGGCGACCGCGCCCGCGAGCGGCTCTACACCGGGATGTCCCGCGCGACGTCGCTGCTCGTGCTCGTGGGGCCGCGCGACCTCGTCGAGAGCGTCGGCGGCGAAGGGGTCCGACGGCGGCTGACGTCCGCGGAGCCGATGTAGGACGTGGGTCAGTCCGCGAGCTCCGCCGGCCACACGACGGCGAATCGCTCGAGGACGATCTCGTCGTCGTCCCGGAAGACGGCCCCCCGGGCGGCGCAGGTGCGCTCCCAGTACCGGCGGTGCTCCCGCGCCCACGATGCGAGGGTGCGGTCGTCCTCGCCCTCGTCGCGGGCGAAGGCCTCGTCGACATCGGCGATCGTCGCGATCCGCAGCTCCGTGCTGCGCAGCACGACCCTCGGGGTCCCGGCCCCGTCGCAGGCGATCCAGTGCGAGCCCACCCGCGGGAGCGGCTCGCCGCGCGCGGCGAACTCCCCGACCAGCTCCGCCGTCGCCCGCTTCGGGCCGGCCAGGACGAGGCCGAGCAGCTCGTCGGCCAGCTCGGCGGAGTCGCCGAAGCGGTCCACCACGTGCTCGGGGCAGGCGCGGACGACGGCGGGGTGGGCGGCGGCATACGCGGCCCACATCATCTCGGCCGCGGCGAGGTCGAGCGGGCCGGGCGCGGTGCGAGCGGTCATGGCCGCACGGTAGCGGTCCTCGGCGTGCGGGCTTCTCAGTCGGCCGTGAAGGTGACGTCCCGCAGCTCGTGCCAGACCTCCATGACGATGCCGCGTGCGTGGTCCTCGGCGGCGTCGACGTCACCGGTCGCCACCGCGCGGGCCAGCCGCTCGTGGTGGTCGAGGGCCTCGGCGACCGGGAGCTCGGGCGACAGGTGCAGCTGCGTGCGACCGGCGAGCACCTCGGCGATGACGTCGGCGAGCGCGCCGAGCATGTCGTTGCCGCTGGCCTCGATGAGCAGGGCGTGGAAGTCGATGTCGGCCGTGAGGTAGCCCGGGTCGGTGCCGCGCCCCTCCTCGCCCAGCCGCCGGAGCGTCGCGGCGAGCTCGACCAGCCGGGCCGCCGCCGCGGGCGTCGCCCGGAGCGCGGCCAGGCGCGCGGCCGTCGGCTCGACGGCGAGCCGCAGCTCGGTGAGCCGGCGCAGCTGCTCGTCGCGCTGGGGTCCTGAGAGCCGCCACCGGATCAGGCGCGGGTCGAGCACCTGCCAGTGCGTCGCCGGCAGCACCCGCACCCCCACGCGCCGGCGTGACTCGACCATGCCGAGCGACTCCAGGACGCGGACGGCCTCACGGATCACGGTGCGCGAGACCCCGTGGTCCTCGGCGAGGGTGGCGAGGGTCAGCACGCTCCCCGCGGGCAGCGAGCCGTGGGTGATCGCGCGCCCGAGGTCGTCCAGGACGTCGGTGTGCAGCACGGGTGCGGTGTCCCGCGCGCTTCGGTCTGTCATGCGTCCTCTTCGTCGCCGTCGGCCGTGAGGTCCACCGCCCTGTGTGGCGCCCATCCAACCAAAAGATGTGACCTTTGACAAAGGTGTGATCTTTGTGTGAGGGTGTCGCCGCACGCCTCGCGGGTGCAACTGATGGCAACTGCTTGCCGGGCCGCTGCGCCGCCGCACGAGCCCCCTGAAATCAACGGAGATCCTTCATGGAAGACTGGACACAGACCTTGGGAGCGGCCCCGCTCCTCGGGATCGCGGCGGGCGCCATCGCGCTCATCCTGATCCTGGTCATCAAGTTCAAGATGCACGCGTTCCTCACGCTCATCCTGGTCTCGCTGGCCACCGCCTTCGCCACCGGCATCCCGGTCGGCCAGATCGTCAGCACACTGGTGACGGGCTTCGGCGGCACCCTCGGCTCCGTCGCCCTGCTCGTGGGCCTCGGCGCCATGCTCGGCAAGATGGTTGAGCACTCCGGCGGCGCGAAGGTGCTCGCCGACAAGATGGTCGACATCTTCGGCGAGAAGCGGGCGCCGTTCGCCCTCGGCATCGCCTCGCTCATCATGGGCTTCCCGATCTTCTTCGACGCCGGGCTCGTCGTCATGCTGCCCGTGATCTTCGCCGTCGCCCGCCGCATGGGCGGCAACGTCCTGCTCTACGGCTTCCCCGCCGCCGCGGCCTTCTCGGTCATGCACGTCTTCGTGCCGCCGCACCCCGGCCCGGTCGCCGCGTCCGAGCTCTACGGCGCCAACGTCGGCATGGTGCTGCTCATCGGCCTCATCATCGTCTTCCCGCTGTGGTACGTCTCCGGTTACCTCTGGGGCAAGTACGTCGGCCGGAAGTGGATCTACCCGATCCCCGCGCTGTTCGGCTCCCTCGACGCCGACCAGCCCACCAACCCGCCCAAGGCCGGCACCGTCATCGGGGTCATGCTCGTCCCTCTGGTCCTCATCTTCATGAACACCGGGATCGACTTCCTCGACGCCGCCGGCGTCGTCGACGGCGAGGCCACCTGGGCCCAGGTCCTCACGGTCATCGGATCCTCCGCGGTCGCGCTGCTCATCTCGGTCCTCGTGGCCGTCTGGGTGCTCGGCACCCGCCGCGGCGAGCACGGCACGGCGCTGGAGAAGGTCGTGGACTCCGCGCTCGGCCCGGTGGCCTCGGTCATCCTCATCACCGGCGCCGGTGGCATGTTCGGTGGCGTCCTGCGCGCATCCGGCATCGGCGACGCCCTGTCGGGCACGCTGGAGAACATCGGCCTGCCGGTGATCTTCGCCGCCTACGTCATCGCCGTCGTCCTGCGCCTGGCGCAGGGCTCGGCCACCGTCGCCCTCGTCACCGCGGCCGGGCTCATGGCCCCGGCCGTCGCGGCCGGCGACTACAGCGCGATCCAGATCGCGGCGATCACGCTCGCCACGGCCGCCGGCTCGGTCTTCGCCAGCCACGTCAACGACTCCGGGTTCTGGCTCGTGGGCCGCCTCATGGGCATGGACGTCAAGACCACCCTGAAGACCTGGACCGTCCAGCAGACCATCGAGTCGGTCCTCGGCTTCCTCCTGACGCTCGTCATCTTCTGGATCGGCTGACGTGGTGGCCGGCGTCTTCGACATCACCGGGAAGCTGGCGCTCGTCACCGGCTCCTCCCGGGGCCTGGGCAACGCCCTCGCGACCGGCCTCGCCGAGGCCGGGGCGCGGGTGGTCCTGCACGGGCGCGACGGCGCAGCGCTGGCGCAGGCGCAGGAGCGGCTCACGGCCCTGACCGGGACCGCCACCCCCGCCGTCTCCTTCGACGTGACCGACCAGGTCGCGGTCCGCGAGGGGGTGGCGGGGCTGGTCGCCGAGCACGGCGTCCCGGACATCCTCGTCAACAACGCCGGCATCCAGCGGCGGGCGCCGTTCAACGAGTTCGCGCCCGCCGACTGGGACGACCTCGTCGCGGCCAACCTCTCCAGCGTCTTCTACGTCTCCCAGCAGGTGACGCGGGGCATGGCCGAGCGCGGGTCGGGCAAGGTCGTCAACATCGGGTCGGTCCAGGCGATGCTCGCCCGCCAGACCATCGCCCCGTACTCGGCGACCAAGGGCGGCGTCGCCATGCTCACCAAGGGCATGGCCGCCGACCTCGCCCGGTTCAACATCCAGGTCAACGCCATCTCGCCGGGCTACTTCGCCACCGAGATGAACAAGGCGCTGGTCGAGGACGAGGCGTTCAACGCCTGGGTGGTGGGCCGCACCCCGGCCCAGCGCTGGGGCCGGTTCGACGAGCTCGTCGGCACCCTGCTCTACCTCGCGTCCGACGCCTCGAGCTTCGTCTCGGGCCAGAACATCTTCGTCGACGGCGGCATGACCTCCGTGGTCTGAGGAAAGGATCACCATGAGAGCGATCGTCATCAACGGCAGGCTGGACCTCACCGAGGCCGAGGTCCCCACCCCCGAGCCCGGGGCGGAGCAGGTGCGCCTGCGCATGGCCTTCGGCGGGATCTGCGGGTCGGACCTGCACTACTACAACGAGGGCGCCAACGGCGAGTACGTCGTCCGGGAGCCCCTCGTGCCCGGGCACGAGGTCTCCGGCACGGTCGACCTCGACCCGTCCGGCGAGCTCGCCCCGGGCACGCCGGTCACCGTCCACCCCGCGCGGTTCGGCACCCCCGAGCACGGCATCGAGGACCGCAGGCACCTGTGGCCCGGCGGCTCCTACCTTGGCAGCGCCTCGACCTGGCCGCACACCCAGGGCGGCATGAGCGAGTACCTCGTCGTCGAGAAGGACATGGTCCGCGTCCTGCCCGGCTCCCTGCCGCTGCGGCGCGCGGCCCTCGCCGAGCCGCTCGCCGTCGCCCTGCACGCCATCGTGGTGGCCGGCGGGGTGGCGGGGAAGCGGGTGCTCGTCTCCGGGTCCGGGCCCATCGGTCTGCTCGCAGCGGCCGCCGCGCTGGCGAAGGGCGCGGCCGAGGTCGTCGCCACCGACGTCCTCACCGGCCCGCTCGAGCGGGCCCGGGCCCTCGGCGTGCACGGCACCGTCCAGGTCGGGGTCGAGGAGATCCCCGCCGCGGCGTTCGACGTCGTCCTGGAGTGCTCCGGCGTCCCCGCCGCCATCAGCCCGGCCCTGGTCGGTGCCCGCCGAGCGGGCATCGTCGTCCAGGTCGGCATGGTGCCCAACGAGGCCAGGCCCGTGAACCTGGCCCCGCTGGTCTCCAAGGAGCTCCAGCTCCGCGGGACGTTCCGCTTCGACGACGAGATCGACGAGGCCGTGGCGATCCTCGACGCGACCCCGTCGATCGACCAGGTGATCACGCACACGCTGCCCGCGGGGCGGGCGCTCGAGGCCTTCGCCGCGGCCAAGGACTCCGAGCGCTCCGGCAAGGTCGTCGTCTCGCTGTGGGGCGACGACGAGGAGTGACCTGACGCCGGTCACCTGAGGCCGGCCGACGACGGCGCGGGTGTCGCAGGGCGACGTCCGCGCCGTCGTTCGTGCTCCTCCGTGCTGTCCGCGCCGCAGATGGGCCTCGTCCGGCGCCGGCCGGCACCGGTGCGAGCGCCCTTCTCACAGGCGCGAGCGGATCCAGTCGAAGTCGGCCCGGTGCTCCTCGGCCCCGCCCGGGGTCTCGCACACCACCGGCGCGCCCGCGTCCCGGACGACGGCGGCGAGCAGGTCGGGATCGATCTGGCCCTGGCCGAGGCTCGTGTGCCGGTCCGCGCCGGAGTCCGCGGCGTCGCGGCTGTCGTTGAGGTGGACCAGGTCGATCCGGCCGGTGATGGCCCGGACCTGCCCGACGACGGCGGCGAGGTCGGCGCCGCCGGCGTGGGCGTGGCAGGTGTCGAGGCAGAAGCCCACCGAGCCGAAGCCCTCGGCGCCCGAGATCGCCTCCCACAGGCGCTCCAGGCGCTCGAGCCGGCGCGCCATCGCGTGGTTGCCGCCGGCGGTGTTCTCGATGAGCAGGGGCACCTTGAGGTCGGTCTGCTCGACGGCCTTGCGCCAGTTGTCGAACCCCTTCTCCAGCTCGGCGTCCGAGCCCACGTGGCCGCCGTGGACGATGAGCCCCTTGGCGCCGACCTCGGCCGCGACGTCCATCTGCTGCTGGAGGATCTTGCGGCTGGGGATCCGGATGCGGTTGTTCAGGGTCGCGACGTTGACGACGTACGGGGCGTGGACGTAGAGGTCGACCCCGGCGGCCTCGGCGTCGGCCCGCAGCGCCGCGGCGCCGCCGGCGTAGGTCAGGACCGGCTTCTTCCACCCCTGGGGGTCGCCGACGAAGAACTGGCTGAGCGTCGCACCGCGCTCGCGGGCGGCGGCGACCGGGTCGTCGTGGCGCACGTGGGCGCCGATCCGCAGTGTGGTGGCCGTGAGGGGGGTCGCGTCGGGCATGGCAGAACCATAGGCGCCCGCCGGGACCATCGTCCTGCACGGGAGCCGAACTCCGGACAATTCGAGCACTAGATGTTGTGGTCGGCGCCGCGACACGCCACAACATGGTGTGTCCGTGCCCGGCGGTGGCCGTAGCGTCGGCGTTCCCACCACACCGAGGAGCGCCGCATGTCCCGTCCCGGACCCGCCCACCGCGTCGACGTCGACGCCGTCGCCACGATCGAGGAGTACCTGGACCGGTCCGACTGGCGGGTCAACGCCAACGCCAACCAGGGCTACTCCCTCGGCGGGATGATGCTCAACACCTCGGGCAAGGTCATCGCCAACTACTGGCTCTCGGAGGTCTACGCGCCCGACGCCGGCGCCGCGCACCGCGAGGGCGACCTCCACATCCACGACCTCGACATGTTCGCCGGCTACTGCGCCGGCTGGTCGCTGCGCAACCTCCTCGAGCAGGGCTTCAACGGCATCCCGGGCCAGATCTCCTCGGGCCCCGCCCGCCACCTGTCCTCCGCCCTGGGCCAGATGGTCAACTTCCTCGGCACGCTGCAGAACGAGTGGGCGGGCGCGCAGGCGTTCTCCTCCTTCGACACCTACCTCGCCCCCTTCGTCCGCCTGGAGTCCCTGACCTACGACCAGGTCCACCAGCTCGTCCAGGAGTTCGTCTTCAACCTCAACATCCCCTCGCGGTGGGGCACGCAGACCCCGTTCACCAACCTCACGATGGACTGGACCTGCCCGGCGGACCTCGCCGACCAGACCCCGCTCATCGGCGGGGAGCCGGTGGACTTCACCTACGGCGAGCTGCAGGCCGAGATGGACCTGCTCAACCGGGCCTTCATCGAGGTCATGTCCGACGGCGACGACGACGGGCGGGCGTTCACGTTCCCGATCCCGACGTACAACATCACCAAGGACTTCGACTGGGACACCCCCAACGCCGACCGGCTCTTCGCGATGACCGCGAGGTACGGGCTGCCCTACTTCCAGAACTTCGTCAACTCCGAGCTCGACCCCGGCATGATCCGTTCGATGTGCTGCCGCCTCCAGCTGGACCTGCGCGAGCTGCTCAAGCGGGGCAACGGGCTGTTCGGCTCGGCGGAGCAGACCGGCTCGCTCGGCGTCGTGACGGTCAACATGGCCCGGCTCGGATACCTCCATGCCGCCGACGAGGCCGGCCTGCTCGCCCGGCTCGACGAGCTCATGGAGATCGCCCGCGACACCCTCGAGCTCAAGCGCACGGTCATCCAGGAGCACATCGACGGCGGGCTGTTCCCCTACACGCGGCGCTACCTCGGGACGCTGGAGAACCACTTCTCCACGATCGGCGTCAACGGCATGAACGAGATGGTCCGCAACTTCTCCCTCGACGCGTACGACATCACCGACCCTCGCGGGCACGCCCTGTGCGTGCGCGTGCTCGACCACGTCCGGACGCGGATGGTCGACTTCCAGGAGGGGACCGGGCACCTCTACAACCTCGAGGCGACGCCGGCCGAGGGCACCACGTACCGCTTCGCCAAGGAGGACCACAAGCGGTTCCCCGGCATCGTCCAGGCCGGCACCGAGGAGAACCCCTACTACACGAACTCCTCGCAGCTGCCGGTGGGGTTCACCGACGACCCGTTCGAGGCGCTCGAGCGGCAGGAAGAGCTGCAGGCCAAGTACACCGGCGGCACGGTGCTGCACCTCTACATGTCCGAGCAGATCTCCACGGCACAGGCGTGCAAGGAGATCGTGCGACGCTCGCTGAGCACGTTCCGCCTGCCGTACATCACCATCACACCGACGTTCTCGATCTGCCCGGCCCACGGCTACCTCGCCGGGGAGCACACCCGGTGCGAGCGGTGCGGGGCCGCGTGCGAGGTGTGGACGCGGGTGATGGGCTACTTCCGCCCCGTCTCCTCCTTCAACATCGGCAAGAAGGGCGAGTACGCCGAGCGGGAGATGTTCACCGAGGCCGCCACCGGCACGAGGTCGAGCGTCGCCGACCTTCGCGCACCGGAGCCGGCTGCGTGACCGCGACGCTGACCGGGACCAGGAGGGGCGGGTCCGCGGCCGTGGCCCGCCCCTCGGGGCCGACGCGCGCGGACGACCTGCAGGTGGCGGGCCTGTCGCGGCTCTCCACCGTGGACTGGCCCGGCCGGCTCGCCGCGACGGTGTTCCTCCAGGGCTGCCCGTGGGACTGCGTCTACTGCCACAACGCCGACCTCATCGCCCCGCGCACCCCCGGCAGCATCCCCTGGGCGGAGGTGATGAGGTTCCTGGCCCGGCGCCGCGGGCTGCTCGACGCCGTCGTCCTCTCCGGCGGGGAGGCCACCCGCCAGCCGGGGCTGGTCTCCGCCGTCACCGAGGTGCGCGCGCTCGGCCTCGGTGTCGGCCTGCACACCGCGGGGGCCTACCCGCGCCGTCTCGCCGACGTCCTGCCGCTGGTGGACTGGGTCGGCCTGGACGTCAAGGCGCTGCCGGAGGACTACCCGGCTCTCGTGCGCCGGGCCGGCTCGGGAGCAACCGCCTGGGAGTCCCTCGACCTGGTGCTCGCGGCCGGTGTCGACCACGAGGTCCGCACCACCATCCACCCGGGCTCGCCCGCGACCACCCACGCCGTGGAGATCGCGCGCCGGTGCCGCGACCTCGGCGTCCGCGCGTTTGCGCTCCAGCAGGCACGTGAGACCGGCGCGCGGCCCTTCCCTGCCCGCGCGCCGGGGTGGGACGACCGCGCCGCACTGCTCGCTGAGGAAATCGAGGCGCTCGGGTTCGAGGAGTTCACCTACCGCCCGGCCTGACCCGACTCTCCTGGCCGATCCGCCCCGCTCCGCCCGGCAGGTCCGCCGCCACACCCCGCCGCGATGCCCCGCGCGGCGACCTGGGGAACAATCGAGGGGATGTCAACCAGAGTGATCGCCGGGCGCTACCAGCTCGACCAGAGGCTGGGCCGCGGCGGCATGGCCGAGGTGTGGCGCGGGATCGACCGCGTCCTGGGCAGGCGGGTCGCCGTCAAGACGGTCAGCCTCGCCGACGCGACCGACCCCACTCTGGAGGAGCGGCTACGCCGCGAGGCGGTGGCGACGGCGGCCCTGGAGCACCCGGACATCGTCACCGTGCACGACGCGGGCGTCGACGGCGACACCGCCTACATCGTCATGGAGCGGCTGCGCGGCCAGGACCTCGCCGCCACCCTGCGCAGCGGCCCCCTGCCCCTGGGCGAGGCCCTGCGGGTCGGCAGCCGCGTGGCCGGGGCCCTCGCGGCCGCGCACGAGGTCGGGATCGTCCACCGGGACGTCAAGCCCGCCAACATCCTCGTCGACGGCGAGAAGGTCACCGTGGTCGACTTCGGCATCGCGGCGTTCGAGTACCAGACCGCGGCCTCCCTCGCGGCCCCGGGCACCACGCTCGGCACCGCCGAGTACATGGCGCCCGAGCAGGCTCGCGCGGAGGCCACCGCCACGCGCAACACCGACATGTACGCCTTCGGGTGCCTGCTCACCGCGATGGCGACCGGCCGGCCACCCTTCGTGGCGAGCCGGGCCGGCTCGGTGCTGCACCACCACGTCTACATCGAGCCGCCACGCCTGAGCAGCCTCCTCGAGGGCGTCCCGGCCGGGCTCGACCAGCTGGTCGCCGAGCTCCTCGCCAAGGACCCGGACCGCCGTCCCTCCGCCACGGAGACCGCCGAGGTCCTCGCAGCGCTCGCTGCGGCCGCCGCCCCACCTGGCTCCGGCACCGACGACGGACCCTCGAGGCTTCTCGGCGCAACCCGTGACGGGTTCTCCGACGCGCCCACCATGGCGCCGGACGCCGTCGCCGGACCGACCATGGCGCCGGACGCCGTCGCCGGACCGACGACCGGATCGGACGCGGTGCGGCCCCAGGAGCACCTCGGGCCCTGAGCGGACCGTCAGTGTCCGAGGTCGTCGGCCCGCCCCGCGGCCGCCTCGAGCGCCGCGACGGCCTCTGTCTGCGGAACGCCGGTAGCGCGCAGGACGTCGACAGCGGCGCTGCGCAGCTGTCCGACGAACACCGTTCGTGCCTGGGGCCCAGGCAGCTGGGCGGACGCCGTGGTGGCGGCGTCGAGGGCCAGCCGGCGCGCAACCTCGGCCCGGCCCGCTCCCTCCACCCAGCGGCGCAGCTCGTCCAGCGCCCCTACGAGCTCCTCGGTGGCGTGGGCGAGCCCTGCTCGTGGCTCAGGGTCGAGCTCGGCGTGGCGCACGACGTTGGCCGCCGCCCGGCACAGCC
Organism: Georgenia muralis; assembly: GCF_003814705.1. NCBI lineage: Bacteria > Bacillati > Actinomycetota > Actinomycetes > Allobogoriellales > Allobogoriellaceae > Georgenia > Georgenia muralis. The sequence goes on from NZ_RKRA01000001.1 coordinate 1,553,668, forward strand.
CGCGCGTGGTGGACACCATGACCGCCACCCGCGTCGCGACGCCCTCGGCGGCCTCGAGGCCCGCTCGTCGTCCGCGCCGCTCGGACGGGCGCCAGGCGACCCGCTCCCGGGTGGCGGCGAGCGCGTCGGCGATCTCACCGCGGACGCCGTCCAGCGCTGCCGCGTCCTCCAGGGCTGCCTCCGCCTTGGCGAGCGAGCTGGTCCTGAGCGCCGCACCCACCCGCCCCACGACCGCCGCGAGGCGTCCGACGACGTCCCCGGTCACCGCCAGGGCCGCCCGGTGGGGGTCCGGTGCTGCGACGGCGTTGAGCACCACCGCCACCACGCCGCCCACCAGCGCATCACCGAACCGGATCCACGGGCCGGTGTCGAGGTAGGGCACCAGGGCGACGACGACGACGGCCGCCACCGCCGCCTGGTTGGCGAGGAGCCCGCTCGGACGGACGACCACCGCCGCGGCCATGGCGACGAGCACCGCGACGGCGAGCTGCCACGGCCCGGTCCCCAGCCAGCGGGTGAGCAGGTCCGCCGCGAGGACCCCGAGAACCACGCCGACGGAGATCTCCGTCGCGCGGCGGACCCGCTGCCCGGCCGACAGACCCGTGGCGACCACCGCGGCGACGGGTGCGAACACCGCGTTCTGCAGCCCGAACAGCGCCCCGGCGACGAGATAGGCGAGCCCGGCCGCCGTCGCCCCCAGCAGCAACGACGGGCCGTGCACGCGTAGCCGGCGCGCGGCCGTGGTGGCGACGGTCCCGGTCCGGTGCAGGGCGGCTGCGACGCTGCGGTGCACGGCTCGAGCTCACCCGTCCACGGGCAGGCCCGAGGTGATGGCGACGCCGAGGGCGGCCTGGCTGGTGTCGAGGTGGCGCAGCTGCGCGACGACCGGCACGTCGCTGTCCAGGACGAGCCCGTACGCGACGCCCAGCGGCACGGCCTGGGGGTCGATGAGGTCGTTGATGCGGACGTGACGCACCCGACGGGCGGGCACCGTCAGCCGGTAGGGCCCGACCGGGTCGCGGTCGGGGTGGTAGACGGTGAGCTCGACGCGGGCGTCGGCGCCGGCGCTGTTGAGCAGGCACAGCTCGTCTCGGCTCGTGAGCTCCGGCTCGTGTCCGGTGGTGCGCTCCGGCACGTGGCCGGCGGCGAAGACCCAGGTGCGGCGTCCGAGCTCGCGGTCGGTCATGACTCGTCCTCCAGGAGTGTGCGCAGGTACTCGGTGAGCAGCACGTCGCCGGGGTCCAGCCGGCGGCGGATGTCGGTGAAGGCGCCGAGGTCGGGGTACATCGCCCGGAGGTCCGGCGCCGTCCGCGTGTGCTTCTTGCCCCAGTGGGGGCGTCCGCCGTGCTCGAGCAGGAGCGGCTCCATGTCGCGGAAGTACGCCTCGTGGTCGAGGTCGGCGTTCTGCAGCAGCGCGATCGTCATGGTCGGCCGCCGGTGGGCGGTGCTCAGCATCGCCTCGTCCGGCGCCACGGTCCGCACCAGCAGCCGCCAGCCGACGGATGACCGATGTCGTTCCTTGACCCGTTCCCGCACCTCTCGAAAGGTCTCGAGCCCGTTCTCGCGAGGGAGGAGGTACTCCATCTCGTCGAAGCGGAGGTCCCGCTCGTTGGGGATGATCGTGTGGGCCGGCCCGGTCTCGTCCGCACGCAGGTGTCCGGGGGCGTCCAGGTCGCCCTCGTCACCAGGTTCGTCCATGACCCGCAGCTGGGCGAGGTCGCTGCGCGGGTACCAGTAGAAGTCGACGTGGCGGTGACGGGCGGCGAGCTCGTCGAGGTGCTCGAGCACCCAGTCGACGTGCGTGCACCAGTTGCGCCGGTGCAGCTGGTAGGCGCGGCGGACCCGCAGGGTCATCGACGTCATCACGCCCAGCGCGCCCAGCGAGACCTGGGTGGCCCGGAGGAGCTCGGTGTCGCCGTCGCCGGCTGTGCCGAACGCGAGCGTCCGGCCTGCACCGGTGACGAGCGTGCCACCGGCGAGGGCGGAGGAGAGGTTTCCCAACCTCTCACCCGTGCCGTGGGTCCCGGTGGCGACGGCGCCGGCGATCGACTGGTAGTCGACGTCCCCCAGGTTCTCCAGCGCCAGCCCGACGTCGGCGAGGCCGTTGCACAGGTCGGACAGGCCGGTCCCGGGCAGGACCGTCACCAGCCCCGCGGCCGTGTCGTGCGCGACCAGTCCGGCGAGGTGCTCGAGCGAGACGAGGACGTCCGTCGTGGCGACGAGCGGGCTGGAGGAGTGGCCCGTGCCTACGGGCCGGAGCTTCCTCCCGTCGCGCGCGACCGCGCCGACGAGCTCGACCACCTCCTCGTGCGAGCGGGGCCGGGCGACCTGGGCCGGCGTGAAGCTCAGGCTTCCCGACCAGTTGGTCCACGGGCGCCCCGGTCGGACCATCGTCGCTCCCCTCGTTCCGCCCGTCGCCCCTACCCTGCGCCGTTCCCGGCCGTCGCGCACCCCGGGACCACGGGGGCGGCTCGGGGCGACCGGTCCTCGGACCGGAACGGTCCCCGCAGGACGTTTCCCGTGCGGCTCAGTAGGCTGACACACCGGCGCGGGGACAGACCGTAGCCCGGGGAGGGACGGCGCCGTGGTTGACGGGCACGCGATGGGCACGGCGCAGGGACCAGGTCCCGCTCGCGTCGACGCGCTCACCAGCGCCGAGCGCATCCTCGACTCGATCCCGACGGCGTTCTTCGCGCTGAGCCCTGACTGGCGGTTCACCTACGTCAACGCCGAGGCCGAGCGGCTCCTCGGCCGCCCCCGCCCCGAGCTGCTCGGTGGCGTGGTGTGGGAGCTCTTCCCCGCCGCCGTCGGCACCGACTTCGAGCGCCACTACCGGGCCGCCATGTCCACCGGGGAACCCGCGAGCTTCGACGAGTTCTACCCCGCCCCGCTGGACACGTGGTTCGAGGTCCGGGCCTGGCCCACGCCGGAGGGACTGTCGGTGTACTTCATCGACGTCACCGTCCGTCGGCGGCTCCAGGAGGAGACCGAGCGGATCGCCCGGCGGGCGGCGCTGACCGCCTCGGTCACCAGCGACCTCTCCCGGACCCTCGACGCCGAGGAGGCGGTCGCTGCCCTGGCCCGCACACTGGTCCCGGTCCTGGCGGACTGGTGCGTCGTCACGCTCGCCGACGTCGACGACGCGGGCCGGCAGGTCCTGCGCGACATCGGCTGGTGGCACCGGGACACCGAGGCCCTGCCGCTCGTGCGCGAGTACGCGTTCCACCGCCTCGCCTCGCTCACCGACCACTCGTTCCTTTACGAGGCGCTGCGCACGACCGACGTCATCCCCATCCCGACCGACGCCACCGCCCGGATCCAGTCGGTGCTGCGGCCGGGACGGGCCCACGAGCTCATCACCGAGCTCGCGCCGGATTCCGCGGCGGTGCTGCCGCTGCGCGGGCGGGGCCGGACCATGGGTGCCATCACGCTGTTCAACGGCCGCGGGCGCCCCGAGCTCGACGTCGAGGAGCTCGCCACCGCCCGGGACATCGCCGGCCGGGCCGGCATGGCGCTCGACAACGCCTACCTCTACGCGCGGCAGCGGCGCGTCGCCGAGGAGCTCCAGCGCTCCTTCCTCACCGACCCGCCCGTCCTCGAGAAGCTCGAGGTCGCCGTGCGGTACGTGCCGGCCTCCGAGGCGGCCCGGGTGGGCGGGGACTGGTACGACGTCTTCCCCCACCCCGACGGCGAGACGGTCGTCGTCATCGGCGACGTCGCCGGGCACGACCTCCAGGCGGCCGCCGCGATGGGCCAGCTCCGGTCGCTCCTGCGCGGGATCGCCGTGAGCACCGAGCCGGGCCCCGCCCACATCCTCACCCTCGTCGACCGCGCGCTCGGCGTCCTCGGGCAGGACACGGTCGCCACCGCCGTCGTCATGACCCTGCGGCCGACGGCGGACGGTAGCGTCGTCGCGCGGTGGTCCAACGCCGGGCACCCGCCGCCCATGGTCATCGGTGCCGACGGAGCGGTGAGATCCCTCGACGCCCGCAGCCTCGTGCTCGGCATGGACACCGAGGCCCGGCGCGGCGAGCAGGAGATCACCCTCGAGCCCGGCGCCGCCGTGGTGCTCTACACCGACGGCCTGGCCGAACGGCGCGACCGCGGCCTGCGCGCCGGGCTGGACCACCTGCGCGCCGCGCTGACGGACCTGGCCGACCGCGGGGTCGAGGACCTGTGCGACGCGCTGCTGCTCCGCCTGCTCCCGCCGGAGCCGGAGGACGACATCGCGGTCGTGGTCGTCCGGGCGCCGGGCGGTCCGGCCGCGGACGGGTAGCCCCGCGGGAGCTAGGACGACCGCGCGCGAGCCGGCAGACCGCCGGTGAGTGGACGACGCCGAGCGGCTCAGCCCCGCAGGAGCTTGCAGTTCGTGAACCCGGCGTCCGGGTCGAGCACGAAGCCCTCGAGGTAGGTCCCGTCGCCGACGAAGATGATCCCGCCCGCCCCGACGACCTTGGACGCCGGGTGCTCGAAGTCGAAGTTGACGAGCATCCCGGGGCCGTTCACGCCGTCGTCGTACGGGGTGATCGACTCGATGAACCCGGTCTTGACGAGTGGCTGGGCGAAGTTGCCGCGGGTGGGGTCCGACAGGCCCGCCGGGAACGGGTTGCCGTGCTCGGAGCAGAACATGCCCGTGATCTCGTGCACGGTCGCCGTCGCGGGCTGGACCGCCAGGCCGACGAGGGCCGCTGTGCCGAGCAGGGTGAGGACGGTGCGCTTCATGACGTCTCCTCGAGTCCGCCGGCGAGCGCCGGCTGCGCCCATTGTTCGCCCGGCGCCGCGCCCCGCCATCCGTAGGACTACGTAAACCGTACAAACCACATGGGGTCCACGAGGGGTGTCCCGTCGTCCGCGCTGCTGGCGCTCGCGCTGGGCCCCGACGCGCCGCCGGGTCTTCCCCGCTTCGAGGTCACCGGCTTCGAGGTGCGCGAGGACGACGGCGAGATGGTCGTCGTCCTCCGGTTCCGCCTCCCGGCCGGTGACGGACCCGACATTGCGGGCGCCAATCTCCCGGCGCTCCGACTCCTCACCCCGCGGGAGCAGGTGGTGGCCGAGCTCGTGGCCGGCGGCCTGGCCAACGGAGCCATCGCTCGCCGTCTGGGCCTGAGCGTCCGCACGGTGACCAGCCACCTCGACCACGTCTACGCCCGGCTCGGGATTCACTCCCGTGCCTCGTTGGCCTCGCTCGTCACCGAGCTGCGGCTGTCCGGGCCCGCGGCGGCAGACCGGCGCCCGGCGCCGCCGGAGGCGACGCCGGGCGGACGGCTCAGCGGCTGACCCGGGACGGTCAGCGGGCGCTGACCGCCGCCGTCTCACGCTCGGGGAACGTGCCCTCCTCGCGGATGCGCCGGTTGAGCTCGGTGAGGTAGAGGTCCTCGTCGAAGTCGAGCGGCACCTCCTGGCCGAGCCAGCTGGACAGGTGGATGGCGTTGGCCAGGCGCACGCCGTTGATGCCGTCGCTGCCCGGGGCGAGCAGCGGGGTGCCGTCGAGGATGTTCGCCGCGAAGTTCTCCAGCACGCCGGAGTGCTGGGCACCCCAGGCGGACTCGAACTCGATGGTCTCCTGGGAGTAGTACTCCGCCGGGTCCATCTCGCCCATGAACAGCTTGCGCACGTCGTCCATGCCCATGGCGTCCGAGAGCTCGCGCTCGTCCTTGACGAGGCGGGTGACGGTCGCCGTCTTCGAGCCGTCGACGACGATCTTGCCCCGGTCGCCCAGGATCTCGAACCGGTCGGTGCCCACCAGGTCGTGGACCGCGGTGACGAACGTTCCGGTGGCGCCGTCGCCGTAGTCGACGACGGCGGTGACCTCGTCCTCCACGGCGATGTCCCGGCGGAACCCGTAGGCGACCTTGGCGTAGACGGACTGCGGCACGCCGCAGATCCACTGCCACAGGTCGAGCTGGTGCGGGGCCTGGTTGACCAGGACGCCGCCGCCCTCACCACCCCAGGTGGCGCGCCAGTCGGACTGCTCGTAGTAGCCCTGCGGGCGCCACCAGGTGGTGATGATCCAGCTGGTCCGCCGGATCTTCCCGATCTCGCCGGCGTCGACGATCTCCTTGATCCGCTGGTACAAGGGGTTGTTGCGCTGGTTGAACATGATCCCGAACGTCAGCTCGGGGTGCTGGGCGGCGTACTCGTTGAGCTCGGCGACCTGGCGGGTGTAGACCCCCGCCGGCTTCTCCACCAGGGCGTGGACGCCGGCCTCGAGCGCAGCGATGCCCATCTCCGGGTGGAGGTAGTGCGGCACGCAGGTCACGACAGCGTCGACGTCGCCGCCGGCGAGCAGGGCCGTGTGGTCCTCGTAGACCGGCACGCCGTACTCCCGGGCGGCGAGCTCCCGCTTGGCCGGGTCGGTGTCCGCGATCGCGCCGATGACCATGTTGGGGACGAGGCCGTCCCGGATGAATCGGGCGTACATGGATCCCTGGGCGCCGAGCCCGATGATCCCGAGCCTGACCTTGTCGGCCATGGTGGTTCTCCGTTCGTTCTGAGGGTGTGGCAGTGGTCAGTGCGTTCCCAGGGTGGCGGTGGTCAGTCGGCCGCGGCGAGCGCGGCGGCCTTGCGGGCCTCGGTCTCGGCCGTGATCTCCTTGAAGCGCTTGTCGGTCAGCGGGTACTTGGCCATGACCAGCAGGGTCAGCAGGGCGAGGACGGCCGGGACGAGCCCGGTGGCCACCCGGATGCCCTGCAGGGCGCCGTCGGACTGGACGGCGGCGGTGCCGACGTAGCCGGTCAGGCCGATGATGCCGGCGGCGGCGAAGCCGCCGAAGGCCTGGCCGAGCTTGCGGATGAAGGAGAACACCGCGTAGGTGGTGCCCTCGGTCCGGCGGCCGGTCTTCCACTCGCCGAACTCGATGGTGTCGGCCTCCATCGCCCACATGAGGGTGTTGACCAGGCCGAGGCCGGTGCCGACGAGGAAGTAGGCCACGATCGCCATCCAGGGCGCGGACGCCGGGGTGACGAAGAGCAGGAGCGCACCGACGATGAACGCGACCGTGCCGGCGAGGTAGCCGGTGCGCTTGCCGAACCGCGCCACGATCTTGGCGATGAAGGGGGCGAGCACGAAGATCGCACCGGTCTGCACGATCGAGAGGATCCCGAAGAGGCCGGCGTTGCCGAGGACGTCGCGGGCGTAGTAGATGCCCATGGTGCTGAACGTGATGAACGAGGTGAGGAAAAGCAGCGAGCCCACGCACAGCCACAGCAGCGGCTTGTTCTGCCGCAGCGTGTCCGTCGCCTCGCGGAGGGTGGCCCGGTCCTGCGCGGGCCGGACGACCTGCTCGCGAGCGGTGAAGAAGGTGGTGAGGTACAGCGCCATACCGACGAAGACGAAGATCAGGGTCAGCGTGGTGAGCGAGCCCTGGAGGCCGGTGGCGGCCTCGGCCTGGGCCGCCGCCTGGGCGGCGGCGAGCTGGGCCGGGCTGGCCGCGGCCTCCCCGCCGAGCTCGGCGACCTTCTACTGGTACAGGCTGGCCGAGCTCCACCGCTTGACCTGCGGGGCGACGACGAGCGCGAGCATGAGGCCGGTGGCCGCCGCGCCGACCGAGCGGAAGGTCGCGAGCTTGGCGCGCTCGGTGGGCACCTGGGTCATCGCCGCGGCCAGGGAGCCGTAGGGGATGTTGACCATCGAGTAGAACATCGCCAGGACGCCGTAGGAGAGGTACGCCCAGAACAGCTTCATGGTCAGGCTGTCGGCCTGCGGGATGGAGAAGACCCAGACGCTCGAGAGCAGCAGCGGCAGCGAGGACCACAGGATCCACGGGCGGAACTTGCCCCAGCGTGTGTTCGTCCGGTCGACCCAGCGGCCGACGATGACGTCGCCGATGCCGTCCCAGATGCGCACGATGAGGAAGATCGGCGCGGCGTAGGCGGGCGGGATGCCGACGACGTCGGTGTAGTACAGCAGGAGGAACATCGACGCCATGGTGAAGGCGAGGTTGTTGCCGGCGTCCCCGGTGGCGTAGCCGAGGTAGGCGCTCAGCCTGAGCTTCTTGGTCGGTGCGCCGACCGTCGTCGTCGGGGCGGTTGATGCAGTCATTGGATCAGGTCCCTTGGTCTCGAGCGCTGGTCGCGCTGCGGCTCCGTTGCGTTCACCACTGTGGGTGGACCCGCCGCGACCTCCTATCTGTTGCCACGAGTTGCCATCGCTCCCGGCGACTGCGCGGCAACAGGTGGCAACCGGTAGGAGGTGTGGTGCCGGCCACCCCATGGTGGCTGTGCGACCCCTTCGACCCACGCTCAGTGAGGAGCACGCCCCATGTGGACACTCTCCGGATTCTCCGACGAGATCTCGCCCGACCTCGAGGAGCAGGCCGCCCTCGTGACGACGCTCGGGATGACCCACCTGGAGCTCCGCAGCGCGTGGGGCACCAACGTCCTGGACCTCGACGCCGACCAGCTCGCCCGGGCCCGGCGGATCCTCGACGAGCACGGGCTGAGGGTCTCGAGCATCGGCTCGCCCCTGGGCAAGATCTTCATCGACGAGGACTTCGGGCCCCACCTCGACCGGGCCCGCCACGCCGTCGACGTCGCCCACCACTTCGGTGCCCCGTACATCCGGATCTTCTCCTTCTTCATCCGTCCGGGCGACGACCCCGACGACCACCGCGACGAGGTGCTGCGCCGCATGCGCGCCCTGGCCGACGTGGCCGAGCAGGGCGACGTCGTCCTGCTCCACGAGAACGAGAAGGAGATCTACGGCGACGTCCCGCGCCGCTGCGTCGACATCCTCGAGTCGGTCGGCTCGCCGAACCTGCGCGCCGCCTGGGACGCGGCCAACTTCGTGCAGGTGGGGGTCCGCCCGTTCACCGAGGGCTTCGCCGCCATCCGTCCCTACCTGGAGTACGTCCAGATCAAGGACGCCCACCTCGCCGACGGCGAGGTGGTGGCCGCCGGCCGCGGCGACGGCGAGGTCGTGGAGACGATCCGCGCGCTGCGCGAGGACGGCTTCGACGGCTTCTTCTCCCTCGAGCCGCACCTGTCCGCCGCGCACAGCCTCGGCGGGTTCTCCGGGCCGGACCTGTTCACCGAGGCGTGGCAGGCGTTCACCGACCTCCTGCGGGCCGAGGGCATCGAGTACCGATGAGCTCGGCCGCACCCGGGCAGGCCCGGATCGCCGTGAGCCCGCTGGGCTACCTCTGGGGCACGGTCGACGCGACCCCGCTGGAGCAGATGGCCCAGGCGTACGCGGACCTGCACGACATCGGCTTCACCGCCGTGCGCGTCGACGTCCCGGACGACCTGCCCGTGGACGACTACGCCCACTGGCTCCGGATCTACGACCTCACGCCCGCGACCGGCATCTTCGCGGCCACCTTCGACGGCACCGAGGCGCTGCCCGACATCCTCGAGCGGGCCCGGCGCACGGCCGCCCAGCACACGGCCCTCGGGCTGGACCGGGTCATGCTCATCCCCGACCCGGTGCCGTACCGGCTCGCCCGGCCGGCCGTGGGGGCCGGCGCGGACCCCGGCACCTTCGCGCGCGCCGTCGCCCAGATCGCGGCGGCCGCCGGCGTCCTGGTGGCCGAGGGCCTGCGGCCCCTGCTGCACCCCAAGGTGGGCGGGCTCGTCGAGACCGAGGCGGAGGTCCTGGGGGTCCTCGACACCCTGGACGCCGCGCTCCTCGGCTTCGGCCCCGACACCGGGCACCTGCGCTGGGCCGGCATGGACCCGGCCGCCCTGGTGGCCCGCTACGCCGACCGGGTCGGCGCCGTGCAGCTCTCCGACGTCTTCGCCGACTACGCCCGCCCCACCCGCCGCGGCCGCGGCAAGAGCTACGCCGAGCTCGTCGCCACCCGGCGGGTCTGGGCCGAGCCGGGGACCGGCGTCGTCGACCTCGACGCCGTCCTGGCGGCCCTGCCGCCGCGCTTCGACGGCGACCTCATGGTCGAGATCGAGCGCCCCAGCACCGACTCCGTGTACCACTCCTACGTCCAGGCCCACGAGTGGGCTGCCGCCCACCTCGCCGCCGCCCTCACGTGAAGGAAGCATCATGACCACAGCAGCTGTCATCGGGTGCGGTGACGTCGCCACGATCCACTTCGAGGCCATCGACGCGGTGGAGGACATCGAGCTCGTCGCCGTCTGCGACACCGACCCGGTCGCGCTCGCGGCCGCCGTCGAGCGGTACGGCGTGCCGGGGTTCGCCGACCACCGCGCCCTCCTGGCGCACGTGCGGCCCGACGTCGCGCACGTCTGCACCCCCCACGACCAGCACGTGCCCGTGGCGCTGGACCTCCTCGACGCCGGGGTCCACGTGCTCACCGAGAAGCCGGTCGCGCACACCCTCGCCGACGCCGAGCGTCTCGCCGGGGCCGCGGAGCGCTCCGACGCCCGCCTCGGGGTGTGCTTCCAGAACCGGTACAACGCGACCTCGCAGGCCGCCCGGGCGGTCCTCGACTCCGGCGAGCTCGGCGCCGTCCTCGGTGCGACCGCCACGGTCATGTGGACCCGGACCCCCGACTACTACCTCGCCAAGCCGTGGCGCGGGCGGTGGGAGCGGGCCGGCGGCGGCCTCCTCATCAACCAGGCGATCCACACCCTGGACCTCGTGCAGTGGCTCGTCGGCGACGTCGTCGAGGTCAGCGGCCGGGCGAGCACCCGGCTGTACGGCGACGTCATCGAGGTCGAGGACACCGCCGAGATGCTCCTGACCCACGACAGCGGGGCGCGCAGCGTCGTCTTCGGCGCGCTCACGAACGTCGTCCACGCCCCCGTCACCATCGAGATCACCGCCGAGCGGGGGACCCTTGCCATCCGGGGCGACCTCACCGTCACCCACGCCGACGGACGGGTGGAGACGGTGACGGAGCGGCGTGCGCCGTCGGGCGGGCGGACCTACTGGGGCGTCTCGCACGAGGTCCTCGTGCGGGACTTCTACGCCCGGCTCGGCGAGCCCGACCCGTTCTGGATCGGCCCGCGCGAGGCGATGAAGTCGCTGCGCATCCTCAAGGACGTCTACGCCCAGAGCGGCCTCGGCCTCGACCGCGAGGTCGCCCTCGCGCGCTGAGCCGTCGCACCCACCCTCCGGCCGCGCGACGGCCGGCCCCGAACGGACGAAGGAGTTCCCCATGCCGAAGATCGGCGTGCAGATGATGATGCTCAAGGACAAGGTCGACCAGACCGGTCCCTACGAGGTGCTGCGGCGCCTCAAGGACTCCGGCTTCACCGCCGTCGAGGTCTCGCAGATCGCCATGACCGCGGAGAACGTGGCCGAGATGCGCCGCGCCAAGGACGAGCTCGGCACCGACTTCGGTGCCCTGTCCGCCGGGCTCGGCGCCGGTCCGAACGACTCGCTGCTCACCGACTTCGACAAGGTCGTCGACGACGCACGCACCCTGGGGGCGTCCCGGCTGCGCATCGGCATGATGCCGTTCTCCGCGATGGCCTCGCACGAGGCGCTGCTGGACTTCTGCCACCAGGCCCAGGAGGTCTCCACCCGGCTCGCCGACGAGGGCCTCACGCTCTACTACCACAACCACCACGTCGAGTTCGCCAAGGTCGGGGCCACCACCCTCCTCGACGTCATCCGCGCCGAGGCGCCGGCCATGCGCCTGGAGATCGACGTGCACTGGGTCCAGCGCGGCGGCAAGGACCCCGTGCGCACCCTGGAGAGGTACGCCGGGCTGGTGGACCTCGTCCACCTCAAGGACTACCGCATCGGGGCGATGGACCCCTCGGCGTTCGGCGCCCTGGAGCGGGGGGACTACGCCGCCTTCATGCAGGCGTTCGCCGGTGTCGTCGAGTTCGGCGAGGTCGGCGAGGGTAACCTCGAGTGGACCGAGATCATCGACCAGGCGCTGGCCTCCGGTGCCCAGTACCTCCTCATCGAGCAGGACCAGCAGTACGGCCGCGACCCGTACGACTGCCTGCGGACCTCTCGCGAGAACCTCGTGGCCCTGGGGTACGAGCACCTGTTCTGACTCCTCGCCGGGCCGGTCGACCCCTCGCGCCGTCGGCGGGCCCGCCTCACGTCGTCGGGCGCGCCACTGGACGCGGCGCCCCCCGTGGTCGGAGCATTCGTGCATGGGGCAGCAGCGAGCAGAGGCGACCGACGGCGTGGCCCGCGAGACCTACCGGACCCTGCGGCTCATGCTGGTCACGCTGCCGGTCCTGCTGCTGGTCGGTTCCCTGCTGATCTTCTTCACCACCGGTGAGATCGAGACCTCCATCAGCGCCTACTACTTCGGGCCGATCCGGGACATCTTCGTCGGCGCGATGGTGGGCATCGCCGTCTGCCTCGTCGCGTACCAGGGCGCATCGGCCTTCGAGGACCACATCCTCAACGTCGCCGGTTTCTACGCCGTCTTCGTGGCCCTCGTCCCGGCCGACCTCGGCAAGACGATCGAGGAGCTCGGCTCCGAGACGCCGGTGAGCGACGCCCTGCAGGAGGAGCCGTCGCTGGGCTCGCTCGACGTCACGGCCGGCACGGTCCAGGAGCTGACGGTGGACCCGCTGAGGATCTCCGCCGGTGCGGCCCTGGCCGTGGCCGTGCTGTTCGTCTACGTGCTGCGACGCACCCGCAGGTTCCCCGCCCCCGAGGTGGCGGCGGAGCCGCGGGCGCACGCCGCGTTCTGGGTCGTCAACGCCCTCGGAGTCGCGTTCGCGGGCCTGGTCGCCTGGCGCGTCGTCGAGGGCGCGGCCTTCGACTGGGTGCACTCCGGGGCGGCGGCCCTGCTCATCGTGAGCCTGGCCATCGCCGTCGCGAGCCACCTGTGACCGGGCTTCTTCGGCGCCGAGGACCACCCGAGCTACCGGTCCACCGCGATCCGGGGCCTGACGTACCGGTCGGCCTATGCCGTGATCCTGCTCCTCATGGGGGCGGGCGCCGGTGTGCTGGCGCTGGTGGCGGGGGAGTACCGGGTCATCGCCGTCGAGTGGCTGGAGGTGGCGCTGTTCGCGATCTTCTGGGTGCTCGAGACCGCGCGGACGTGGACCCGGCTCCCCGCCCGGCGGATGGACCCGAGCGTCACCCGCCCGTGACCGGTGCGGTCAGGGGCGCTCCAGCACCCGCCCGACGAGCTCGGTGGTCGCGTCGAGGAGCCCCTCGAGCGATCCGGCGGCGAACGGTCCCGGAGCGCCGTAGTACCGGTGCGCGTCCTCGACCTCGTAGCCACCGACGGCGTACTCGTCGGCGGACGGGAGGTACCCGGGGCAGCCGTTGCTGTAGCCGGCGACCACCGGGACGACGCCGTCGCCCGTCCGTCCCGCTGACCTCCGCACCGCCCGCACGGACTCCCGGACCGCTCGGGCGGCGACGGCGGACGGCTCACCTGGCAGGGCGACGAGGAGTGCCCCGCCCCACCGCAGGACGCTCACCGTGGCCAGGTGGTGTGAGGACCGCGGCGCCCCGGCGAGCCACCGGTCGGCCCACGCGATCCAGGCATCGACGAGGGCGCGCTCGGCGGGCGGGGCGGCGGCCCTCTCCCGGGCCCACCGGCGGCGGTCGGCCGCCACGTCGTCGAGCGGTGGGAGGTCGTACGCCAGCCGTACCTCGGTGCCGGCGGCCGTGACCGGCCCCGGGGCGTCCACGGGCCTGGCGGCGAGGACCGCGTCGGCGATCCGTGCGCCCACCTCCTCGCAGGTCTCGAAGGTCCGGCCGGGCGCCGCGGCGGTGGAGATCGACGACTGCGCCGAGTGGCCGGTGTTCGCGTCCCCGGCGCAGCCGGTGACGAAGAGGGTCGGCGCCGATGTCGCGGCGCTGACGCGGCGGCGCACGACAGCGGGGTAGTCGGCGGTGAGCAGGGTGTTGTCCGCCCCGAGCACCACCGGGTGGCAGGCGTAGGAGACCACGGTGGCCAGGACGGTGCCGTCGGTGCGGACGAGCTGGACCACGGGCACGACGTCGTCGACGGGGCCGTCGGGGCGACGCCGGTTGCGAGCCACCCCGGTCCGCTCGCCCGCCGCGGCGCGGACGGTGACCGGCACCTGTGCCGCCGCCGCTCGGCCGACCGCGTCGACACACGTGCCGACGACCTCCTCGAGCCAGGTCGGGTCGAGCCCGGGGCCGAGCCGCCCCGGCATGCTCACCGGGCCGCCGTGGGTGTGCGTGGCGTGAACGACGACTCGGTCGGCCGGGACCGGGCAGCGCCTCCTGATCTCCGCGCACGCCGCCTCGTCGAGCCCGACGACGTCCACCGTCACCAGGGCGGTGTCGCCGACGCAGAGCGCCTGGACCAGCAGCGGGTCGTGGACACCCGACGACGGCGCCGTCCGCGCGGCGAACCCCGACATCGCCACCGGCGACCGGGGGGTCACCTCGGCGACGGCGACCCCCGCCCTCATCCGACCGGCTGCCCGGCCACGACCACCTGACGGAGCTCGAGCGAGGTGCCGTCCGTCCCGGGGTCGAACAGGAGCAGGTCGGCCGCGGCACCCGGGACGAGGCGGCCGCGCCCCCCGGCCAGGCGACCGGGGTTGACGGTCGCCAGGAGCAGGGCGTCGGCCAGGGCCAGACCGGTCAACCGGCACGCGGTCGCCACGCACTCGGCGAGCGAGCGCGCGGCTCCCGCCAGGTACGGCGTCCCCGCCTCGGACAGCCGGCCGTCCTCGGAGAGGTCGACCGAACCGCCCACCGGGGTGGCGTACCGGCCGGCGGGCATCCCGGCGAGAGCCACCGAGTCCGAGACGAGGACGGAGCGGTCGAGCCCCTTGGCCCGCAGCATCGCGATGAGGGTGTCCCCGGGCAGGTGGTGCCCGTCGGCGATGAACCCGGCCACCAGCCGGTCCTCCGCGAGCTGGGCCCAGATGTAGTTCGGGTGGCGCGCGATGACGGCGTGCGCGCCGTTGCCCAGGTGGGTGGACAGGCTGGCGCCGGCGTCGACCACTGCCCGGATCTCGTCGGCCGTGGCGTGCGTGTGACCCACCGCCACCATGACGCCGTCGCTGGTGAGCGCCTCGGTGTAGGCCACCGATCCCTGGTGGTGCGGGGAGATCGTCACCATCCGCACGAGGCCATCCGCGGCGTCCTGCCAGCGGCGGAACTCCTCGAGGTCCGGGGGACGGACCTGCTCCCGGGCATGGACACCACGGGGCCCGTCCTGGTCGCTGAGGTGGGGACCCTCGACATGGATGAACGGGACGGCGTGTTCGGTCGCGGGGTCCTCGTGCCGGGCGTCGACGACCGCGCGGAGAGAGCGGACGATGTCGGCCTCGCTGCCCGTGATGACGGTCGGCACGTACGTCGTCGTCCCGGCCCGGGTGAGCGCGGCGGTGAGGTAGGCGACCTCGGCGGCGGTGACGTCCGGACCGTTGACGTCGTGCCCGCCGAACCCGTTGACCTGGAGGTCCACCAGCCCCGGGGCGATGAGCGGAAGGTCGGGGTCGGCGTCGCCGGTGGTCCGGACGTGCGTGACGACCTCCCCCTCGACCGCCACCTCGGTCCGCCGGCCCGTGCGCGGGTCGCGCCCGACGTAGGTGGTCACAGGGCGCGCACCCGGCTGCGGAACCGGCCGAGGAACCGGGCGTTGGCGGCGTCACCGCCGGGGGCGTTTCCGCTGCGCCACACCGGCGGCTCGACCCCGCGGTCGGTCAGCGCCTCGACGGTGGCGAGGGTGAGGCAGTTGAGGACGAAGGCGTTGGCGAACGTGGACACGGCGGCGACCTTCTCCGCGACGCCGTCGAGCTCGACCACGGCGTCTCCGATGGGGACCTTGGAGTCGATGGCGACGTCGACCAGGTCGTGGAGGTTCTGCCGGGACGGGTGGCGGGCGGGGTGGTCCCCCGCCGTGTTCTCCGCGTGGCTGCGCGAGCTGACGCCCACGAGGGCCACCCCGCGCTCACGGGCGGTGAGAGCGGCGTCGATGAGCGCGGCGTTGATGCCGTAGGCGTTCACCAGCACGAGCAGGTCCCCCTCGCCGAGCTCCCGGTCCTCGATGACGACGCGACCGTAGCCGGGCGTGCGTTCGATCGCCATGGACCGCAGGGCGCCGTTGGACAGCAGGGTGCCCTCGTCGAGGATCGCCGCGAAGTGCATGAGCCCCCCGGCCCGGAAGAAGACCTCCTGCGCGGCGAGGTTGGAGTGGCCCCCGGGGCCGTAGATGTGGACCAGCCGGTCGGCGGCGACCTGGTCGGCCAGGAGCTCGGCCGCCCGGCGGATGGCCGCGCTCTCCTCGGTGAGGATCCGGCCCAGGAGCCCGTCCACCTGGGCGAGGTACCCGGCGAACGTGGGGTCGGCGGTCATCGCGCCACCTCCGTCCCCGTGCCTGCCGCCCGCGGGGCGGTCTGGGCGTCGGCGGTCCGCGGGGCCGCCTCGGCGTCGACGTACAGCGTGACGTCGGGGTGGGTGCGCAGGGCGGTGGCGGGGTGCGCCGCGGAGACCGGCTCGTGCAGGGCCTTCTCGACGGCGTCGCGCTTCGCCGCGCCCGGCACCACGCAGAACAGGCGGTCCGCCGCGAGCAGTCGCGGGACCGTGAGGGTGATCGCCCGACGCGGGACGTCCGCGAGGGTGGCGAAGCAGTCGTCGTCCACCTGCTGGCGGCGGCACGCCTCGTCGAGCTCGACCACCTTGACGTCGAGCGGGTCGTCCAGGTCGGCGACCGGGGGGTCGTTGAACGCGATGTGGCCGTTCTGGCCGATCCCCAGGCAGACGATGTCGATCGGCCCGGCGGCGAGGAGCTCGGCGTAGCGCTCCGCGGTCGCGGCCGGGTCGTCGCCCGGCTCGATGAGATGGACCGCGGCGAAGGGGAGGTGGTCGAAGATCGCCTCCCGCAGCCACGTGGCGAACCGCTCGGGCGCATCCGCGGGCAGGTCGAGGTACTCGTCCATGTGGAACGCGGTCACGCGGGACCAGTCGATGCCCTCGGCGCGGCGCAGGCTCGCCAGGACGTCGCTCTGGCTGGGGGCGGCGGCGAAGACCATGCGGACCTTCTCCTGACGCGCGAGACGCTCCCTCAGCTCCGCGGCGACGTCGGCCGCGGCCGCCGCGCCCATGCTCGTGCGGTCGGGGAACACGCGTAGGCGTGGACTCATCGTGCCTCCTGCAGGTGGTGGGGGAGGTGGTCGCGCTCGAGCTGTGCGAGCAGCAGCAGGGCGCGAGCCACGTGGAAGGGGTCCTTGACGGGGAGCGCGACGGTGGCGTCCAGGGGCGAGCCGTCCCGGGTGCGGATCTGCGTCCACTCCTGACCGGGCCCGTCGGGGAACGTGCGCATGGTGTAGTCGGCCACCCGCTGGGACCAGGCGGCCAGGTCCGTGTCGTCGGCGGCGCCTGCGAGCAGGTGGGTCGTGTACAGCGCCTCGGCGTGGGGCCACCAGAGCTTCGTGTCCCAGGTGTCGACGACGAGCTGCTCGTACCGGTCGGCCGTGCGCGTGCCCGTGGGTACACCGCCGTCGCGGTCGGCGTACCGGAGCAGCCCGCCCTGGTCCTCGTCCCAGCCGAGCCGTAGGGCATGGACGGCGATACGCCCGAGAGTGGCCGTCTCGGCGAGCGGGCCGTCGAGGAGGTCGCGCGCGTGATGCGCGAACCACAGCGACTCCAGGACGTGCCCCGGCGTGCGGTGCCGGGTGAGGAGCGAGCCGTCGTCCGCGGCGTCGAGCCGGGGCATCTCCGCGACGTCGTCACCGTCGAGGTGGTACTCCGCGATCTCGTCGCCGGCCGCGCGCACGACGGCGGCTGCCCGGGGGTCCCCGGTGGCGCGGTACACCTGCTCGCCCACCCCGAGGAGGATCATCGGCAGACCGAACGAGCGGTGTCCCGCCGCCACCGGGTAGGGCTCGGACCGGAACGACCCGGTACGGATCCGCGCCGCGGCGTCGAGCAGCATCCGAAGGGCCAGGGCGCCCCAGTCGCCGTCGCGCTCGAGCCGTGCCACGCCCGCCCAGCCCAGGGAGGCGAAGAGGTCCGAGAAGACGCTCGTGTGCAGACCGGCGCCGGGTGCGCTCTCGTGCGGCATCCCCGCCCGGTCGGTGACGAAGGCCGTCGTCCCGTCGGGCAGGACGGCGTGGTCCCGCAGGAACACCGCCGTGCGCCTGGCCTGCTCGGCGTACGGGCCGGCGTCGATGCCGAGGCCGGGGGCGGCGAGCGCGACCTCAGCCATCAGCCACGCCCACCGCCCCTGCGACCACGTGTACTTGTCGTGCGAGAGCAGACGGCGTCCGGCGTTGTCCCAGCACGTCAGGACCCCGCCGTGCTGCTCGTCCGGCCCGTTCGCCATCCACCACCGCAGGACGTCGTCGACGAGGTGGTTGCGGTACCGGGTCACGTGGTCCGCGCGTCGATGGAGTCGGCGGGGACCTCGCGGTCGGCGGAGATCGCGTCGATGAGCTCGTCGGAGGCTGCGTCGTGCCAGGGGAAGACCTTGCCGAGCAGGACGAACACGATGATCGACACGACCACGGGGCCGCCGACCTGGACGGCCGTCACCTGGTCGGGGGCGAGCTGCTCGATCTGCCCGACGAAGACGTAGCGGGTCAGGACGAACACGAGCAGGCCGGCCGCCCACGAGGTGATGGCCGCGATCGGGCCGCACCGGCGGAACGTGGGCAGCAGGCCCAGGAGCATGGGGATGGCGATGGGTCCCACCAGGCCGCCGAACCACAGGATGATCAGGCCGAGCACCCCGCCGAAGCTGTCCGCGCTCAGCGCGATGACCATGCTCAGGGCGATGAAGCTGAACACCGAGATCCGGCCGATGGTCAGCTCGGTGCGGGTGTCGATGGGCTTCTCGCGCCGCCAGATGGCCGGGATGATGTCGCGGGTGACGACGGCCGAGATGGCGTTGGCGTCCGAGCCGGTCATCGCCATCGTGTGGGAGAAGATGCCGGCCAGGACGAGGCCGACGAGACCCGCCGGGAGCAGCTCCTGGGTGATGAGGGCGTAGGCCTGGGAGGTGTCCTCCAGCCCGGGGAGGATGATCGGGGCGGCCCACATGGGGAAGAACATCACCAGTGGCCAGAAGAGGTAGAGGCCGGCCGAGAGCAGGGCCGCGCGACGTGCGGTGCTGCCCGTCGGGGAGGCGATGAAGCGCTGCGCCAGGTTCCACGTGCCGCCGTTGTAGGACATGGTGTTGATGAGCAGGTACACCATGACGAACAGGACCGTGTACTGGCCGTTGAAGAAGCTGGCGTTGCCCTCCGGCAGGTCGTCCCACATCGTCCAGATGCTCGACACGCCACCGAGCGTGGCCAGGACGCTGACGAACATGACGATCCCGGCGATGAGCTGGATGACGAACTGGCCGAAGTCGGTCAGGGCGTCCGCCCACAGGCCACCGATCGTGGAGTACACGAGGGTGATGCCGCCGGTGAGCAGGATGCCGACCGGCAGGGAGACCCCGGCGAAGACGTTGAGGAGGATGGCGGTGGCGACCCACTTGGCGCCCACGTCGAACACCTTCAGCGCGGTGCCGCTCCAGGCGAGGAGCTGCTGGGTGGGCAGGTTGTAGCGGATCTTGAGGTACTCCAGCGGCGAGATGATGCCCAGCCGCTGCCGCAGCCGGGGCCACCTGGGCACGAAGACGAACGCGCCGACGAGCATGGCGAAGGTGATGCCGAACGCCCACCAGACGTACAGGACGAACCCCTGGTCGTAGGCGATCGCCGCGTAGCCGACGAAGACGGCGGCGCTGTAGCCGGACATGTGGTGGGAGATTCCGGAGAGCCACCACGGCATCTTGCCGCCGGCCACGAAGAAGTCGCTGGAGTCGTGGATGCGGGACTTCGCCCACAGCCCGATCGCCACCATGACGAAGAAGTAGCCGCCGAGAACCAGCCAGTCGAGCACGCCCATGTGTTCCTCCTGCCTCGAAGGACGCCGCGGTCGGAGTCCTCGTTGGGGAGCGATGGTTGCGTGCAATCGTTTGCACGTCAAGAGTTCCCGGCAAACCGGTCAAGAAGTTGCGCATTGCGTCCCGCGGCACCTGGCGCGTACGGGGGACGTCGGTGAGCGCCCAGGTCTGCTCGTAGAGTGTCGTCCGTGGCACGACGAGCGGTGCGGCCGGCAGCGCCCACGCTGAAGATGGTCGCCGCCGCGGCCGGCGTCTCGGCGTCGACCGTCTCGCGCGTCTACTCCCACCCCCACCTCCTCCGGGCGGACACCGTCGAGCGGGTGCGGAAGGTGGCCGACGACCTCGGCTACGTCCCGCACTTCACCGCGCGGGCGCTCATCACCGGGCGGCTGTCGACCATCGGCGTCGTCGTGCCCGACATCGCCAACCCGTTCTTCCCGCCGGTGATCCGCGCGGTCCAGGCCCGGGCCGGTGAGGTCGGTGTCGGGACGCTGCTCGGTGACACCGACGAGGACCCGGTCAAGGAGGAGAGCGTGCTCCTCGCCCTGCAGCAGCGGACCGACGGCGTCGTGCTGGTCTCCTCACGGATGCCGGAGCCGCGCATCCAGAAGATGGCCGCCGGTCACCCGCTGGTGCTGGTCAACCGCGACGTCGAGGGCGTCGACCGGGTGCTCATCGAGACGACCCTGGGCATGCGGCAGGCGGTCGAGCACCTCGCGCGACTGGGCCACCGCCGGATCGCCTACCTCGGGGGTCCGGAGTCGTCGTGGTCCAACGGCGAGCGGGCTGCAGCCGTGTCCGACTGTGCCGGTCGGCTCGGCATCGAGGTCATCTCGCTCGGGCCGCACAGGCCCGAGCACGAGGAGGGCCGCCGGGCCGCCGCGGCGGTGCTGACGGCGGGGGTGACCGGCGTCCTGGCGTTCGACGACGTGCTCGCCCAGGGTCTCCTCGCCGGTCTCGTGGAGGCCGGGGCCCGGGTGCCCGCGGACGTCTCGCTCGTCGGCTGCGACGACATCCTGGCCGTGCGGACCGTCCCACCGCTGAGCACGGTCCACGGACCGAGCATGGAGGCCGGCCGCCTCGCCGTCGAGCTGCTGCTCGCGAAGATCGAGGGGCAGGCGACGGACCCGCAGGCGGTGCGCGTACCGGCCCCGTTCCTCGACCGGGCGACGACCGGACCGGCGCCTGGCTGACCCTCGCCGGCCGCCGACCGCCGACCGCCGACCCCGGCCAGGTCCTGGTCAGCTGCGCGGATCGAAGTGGCGCCGGCACCGCGCCTGGTAGGCCTCCGTGCCGCCGACGTGCGCCGCGGTCGGCACCCGGGCGTCTCCGACGTCGCCCGCCACCGTGCGCTGGTGGAACGCGGCGTCGCGCCCGCAGACCGCGCACACCGCAGTGAGCTTGGTGACGTCCTCGGCGAGCGCCATGAGCGAGCTCAGCGGCTCGAACGGGCGGCCGTCGAAGGTCACGCACAGCCCGGCGACGACGACCGTCGTGCCGGTGAGCGCGAGCTCACCGACCGCCCCCACGAGGTCCGGCCCGAAGAACTGGGCCTCGTCGATCGCCAGGAGGTCGAGCCGGCGGCCCGCGACGACGGTGATGAGACCGGCGACGTCCGGCACCGAGTGCGAGGGCACGCTCAGCCCCGAGTGGGAGGCGACCCGGCCCACGCCGTGGCGCTCGTCGAGGGCGTGGTTGACGACCTCGACGGCGAGCCCGGCGAGCTGGGCGCGGCGCACCCGGCGCAGGAGCTCCTCGGACTTCCCGGCGAACATCGGTCCGCACACCACCTGGAGCCGGCCCTGCGCGTCGCTGTGCATGGCCCCGACCCTACGACCGCCGCCCGCGCGCGCGTCGGCGCCGGGCGTCCTACCGTGGCAGGTTCCTGGTCCTCTACCGCCCGGAGCGTGATCCGGTCATGAGCAGTCACCACGACGTCGTCATCGTCGGCGGCGGCAACGCCGGCATCTCACTGGCCGCCAAGCTGCGCCGGATGGGCTGCCGCGACGTCGCGATCGTCGAGCCCAAGCAGGTCCACCACTACCGGCCGCTGCTCAGCTACGTCGCCGGCGGGCTGGCCGCCATGGACGACCTCACCCGCGAGCAGTCCAGGTGCATCCCCGAGGGGTGCACCTGGTACACCGACGAGGCCATGGCGATCGACGCCGACCGCGCGGTCGTGCGCCTGTCGACCGGCGAGGAGCTGCACTACAACGACGTGGCGGTGTGCCCGGGCTCGCGGGTCGACTGGGACGCCGTCCCGGGGGCGTGGGAGGCGGTGGGGACGACGGCGGCCGCGACCAACTACCTGCCCGAGATGGCCGAGAAGACCTGGACGATGCTGTCCTCGCTCACGGCGGGCCGGGCGGTCTTCGTCATCTCCGACCGGCACGTGCCCTGCGCACCGGTGGGCCTCAAGCCGCTGTTCATGGCCGCCGACCACTGGCGCGACGCCGGCGTGCTCGACGCCATCGAGATCGACCTGCTCGTCGAGGCCGAGCGGCTCGTCAACCACGACGACGCCGACCGGGAGCTGCGCGCGGCGGCCGCCGACTACGGCGTCCGCGTGCGGACCGGGGCGCGGGTCGAGGCCGTCGACGCCGCGGCGCGGAACCTGCGGGTGCGGACGGCCGGCGGCAGCGACGAGCTGGGTTACGACGCCCTCTACGTCGCCCCGCCGCACCGCGCGCCGGAGTGGGTCGCCGAGAGCGGTCTCGCCACCGCCGAGAGCGACGGGTTCGTCGCGGTCGACCCCGGCACGCTCCAGCACCGCGTCCACCCGCGGGTGTGGGGCCTCGGCGACGTCGCGACCGTCGACACGCTCCCGTCCGGCGGGGCGCTGCGCAAGCAGGTGCCGGTGGTGGCCCACAACATCGCCGCCAACCGTGCCGGGCGGACGTTGCGGCACTACGACGGCTACTCGGTCGCACCGGTGACCACCAGCCGCCGGGAGCTCCTGCTCGCCGAGTTCGACCGAGACGGGCGTCCGCAGCCGACGATCAGCACCCCCGACCTCGTGCGGCCGCGGCGCAGCACCTTCGTCTTCGACCGATACCTCGAGCCGCAGATCTACTGGCACCGTCTGCTCAAGGGCAACGTGAGCTGACGTCCGCACAGGAGTGCCCGGCGGATCACGCGGCCGCGGCTCCAGCGGAGACCTGGGCACGCCGACGGGCGGCGATGTGCTCCGCGACGTAGCGCCCGTCCCTGCTGGCGCCGAGGACGAGACCCGAGGCAGCGGCGTACTGGAACGGCAGGCCCATGAAGTACAGCCCTTCGACGTCGTCGACCACGCCCCGGCGCTGGCGGGGGTAGCCGTCCTCGGCCAGGGGCAGGCCCTCGATCCAGTTCCAGTCCTCCCGGAACCCGGTGCACCACAGCACGTTGCGGACGTCGAGCACCCGTCCGTCGTCGAGCACCGGTAGGCCGTCGCGGGTCCCGGTGACCCGGTGGGGGAGCAGCACGACGCCGGCCCGTTCGAGGTCGGCCTTCTTGGGCCGTTCGAGCGGGGCGCCGTGGTGGCGGAACCGCGGCGCCAGCCGCCGTCCGACCGGTGTGCGGAGCGTGAGCACGTGCCTGGCGGCGAACATGATGAGGTGGCCGGCCACCGCGGTCAGCGGGCCGCCGTTCCCGACCGGGATCTGGCCGTGGATCTTGCCGACCAGGTACGTCTCGTGGTCCGCCGCGGACTCGAGGGAGAGGTCCGCGCCCGAGTGGGACGCGCCCACCACGAGGACCGGACCCGCCTGCAGCTGGCCCGGGTTCCGGTAGCCGGTGGAGTGGAGCTGGAGGATCCCGGGGTCGAGGTCGCGGGCAAGCTCGGGTACGTACGGGCGGGTGTGGCCGCCGGTGGCGATCACGACGTCGTCAGCGTCGAGCGCTCCCTGGCTCGTCTCCACGGTGAACCCACCCCCTCGGCGGCTGACCCGCTCCACGCGGACCCCCGTGCGGACGGGCAGCTCCATCGTGGCCGCGTACTGCTCGAGGTAGTCGCCCATGAGCCGCGCCGTCGGGAACTCGTGTCGTGGGCCGGGGAACGGCAGCCCGGGCAGGCCGTCGGCCATGCCCGGCGAGAAGAGCCGGAGGGAGTCGTAGCGCTCCCGCCAGGAGTCCCCGACCCGGTCTCGCGCATCCAGCACGACGGCGGGCTGCCCCAGCCGGCCGAGGTGGTAGGCCGTGACGAGGCCGGCCTGACCGGCTCCGACGATGACGGTGCTCATGGCGTCCTCCGATGTGTGACGAGCGGACCGGGACCCGGGTGGGCCCGGTGGGTCAGACCCCCAGCCGGACCGGCAGGTCGGCGTCGGCGACGCGGGTGGCGGGCTCCGTCGTCGGCTCCGTCGCGTGTGTCGAGGACCGGTAGCGCAGGCACCAGGCGAGCATCAGGGCGGAGCTGACCACGTAGAAGCCGTGCAGCACCCACACCGGCCCGACCGGCAGCGTGACCACGTACAGCGTGTGGACGACGTTGCCCGCGTTGATGAGCGCGATGTTGCCCAGGCTGTAGGAGCCGAGGTCCTTGGTCCGCGCCGCCTTGGCGAGCATCGGCAGCATGCTCCCGGCGAAGATCACCGTCGAGATGGTGCCGGCCAGCAGGGGGATGTCCATTCCTCAACGCTAGGAACTCGGGGCGCTGGCGACGTCGGGCGGATGACCACACCTTGCCCGGACGATATGGGTAGAAATGCTCATCCCCGAGATGACGACGACGAAGCCCGATCCCGCCGTCCGCCGCTGGGCGCAGCGGTGCTCGCGGGCGCCTAGACCAGACGGTGCTCGTAGGCATACGCGGTGGCGGCGGCCCGCGAGGGCAGGTCCAGCTTGGTGAAGATGTTGCTGAGGTGGCGCGCGACGGTCTTCTCGCTCAGGTGCAGCTCCCCGGCGACCGCCCGGTTCGTTCGGCCCGTCGCGACGAGGCGGAGCACCTCGACCTCCCGGGCGGTGAGTCCGCCCGGCTCCCCGTCGGCTGCGTCGAGGCGGACCGAGAGCTCGTCGGCGACGGCCAGGTCGGTTTCCGCTCCCAGGCGCTCGAAGGTCCGCCGGGCACGGTCGAGGTCGAGCTGTGCGGCCTCCACGTCCCCGGCCGCCATGCGGGCCCTGGCGAGCTTGAGCTCCACCCGACCGGCCTCGTGCGCGAGGCCGAGGGTCAGGCAGGTTTCCAGGGCGAGCCGCAGCTCACCGGCTGCCGCCGTCGCCCTGCCGTCAGCCAGCAGCACGGAGCCGCGCGCCGTGGCGGCCACGGCCACGAGGTAGGGGGTCGCCGCCTGGTCCGCGGCGTGCTGGGTGAGCTCCTCAGCCACCCGCCGGGCGGCGTCGATGTCACCCGCGGCGAGGAGGACCTCCACCGCGGCGGGCAGCAGCCGGCACCGCGAGACGGCGTCAGGGGCCTCGGCCATTGCCCTCCGCATGGCGGTCGCCGCCACGTCGGGACGACCCTGCGCGAGCCGCAGCAGGGCGAGACCCGGTTGAGGTTCCAGCCCACTCTCGTGCGCGCGCCGGTAGGCCTCCTCCGCCGCGAGCAGATCGCCGCGGACCCGGTGCAGCTCGGCCAGCTGGTACCAGGCCATCCCGGTCGCGGCGTCGTCTGCCCCGGTCAGCCTGGCCAGGGCCCGCTCGGCCTCGGTGACCGCCTCCTCCCAGCTGCCCCGGCGCTGCAGCACCTGCGACCGGTGGACCTGGCACTCGGCGCGGAAGGCGACGAGGTCCGGCTGCTGCCTTCGCCAGCGGTCGAGCGCGGCGGTCCACTCCGCTGCCCGGCCGACGTCGAACCGCTCCTCGCACAGGCCCACGACCACGCAGTAGACGATGCCCGTGGGGATCTCGGACACCGTGCCGTCGCCCATCGAGAGCATGAGCTCGTCGAGCAGGGCGATGCCGGCCGCGACCCGGCCCTGCCGTGCCATGGCCTCGCCCATGCCGACGGTGGCGAGGGCGATGAGGTCCTTGTCGCCACATTGCTCGCCGGTCGAGAGTGCGCCGGCGAAGGCCTCGAACGCAGCGTCGGGTGTGCCGGTGTAGAGCGCGCGCATGGCGTGGGGGATGGCGACGTAACCGCCCAGCGCCCCGGAGCCGGGCTGCTCCTCCGCGATGCGCTGCGCGCGGGCCAACCACCCTCCGGCCTCCGCGTGGTGCCCGCGGTTGAGGAGGCTGAACCCGACCCAGAACGCGCACCGACCTGCCTGCTCAGGATCGCCGGCGGCCTCGAACGCGTGGTACGCCTCGTCGAAGAGCTGGCAGCCCTCATCGTCCCGGCCGAGCAGGAAGGCTGCTCGGGCCAGCTCGCGCAGGTCCTCGGCGCCGATGTCGCCGCGCAGGCGTGCCGCGTGCAGGTCCGCGTAGCCGGCCGCCCACTCCTTGCGCGCGAGGGCCTGCCTGCCGAGATCGGCGAGCTCTTCCACAGTCATCGAGGCTCCGGCGGGCCCCGGCACGATGACGACGGGTGCCCGGTTCCAGGGTACGCCGCACGGATGTCAGGGCTCCATTCGCCAGTTCATCGGCATCACAGCCGCCTTGGGGGGGGCCAACACGGTCCGAAGGTCGTCCGGGGAGAGGCTGCGTAGTACTTCACGAAGCGTTCGACTCCACGGACTACGCGATCGGCTACCGGCAGATCCGCTGGCCCGGGGAGACGCGGGAGCCGACCGGCGTGAATCGGCCGTTCGCACCCCCAACGAAGCCGCGGGAATGCCATGGCTTCAGCGTCGAGAACTGTGTGCCGCTGATCGCGCAGGCGCTTGCGGACGTCGGCTGCCGGTGAGGCTTCTGAGCTGGCAGGTCCACTGTCGCAACCTGGTATCAACGTAGGCGCTGCGAGGCAGTGATCGACTACGGAGGTGAGAGGACCTTGTCCGCGAGCGTCGGGCAATTGGCCTCTCGGCTCAGGAAAATTCTACGGCTGCTCCGGCTAAGCTTCCCCTCAGGAGGCTGGCATGTCGGAATCAGTGATCGAACGCGAACTTGCCGCACGTCTCGCGGCCATCGACTGGTTAACGCGCCAGCGTGCTGCAGGCGTCGAATATTGGACGCACGCGGATCTCTCACTCTTCACATTTGACGGTACGCGGATTCCATTGATGGACCGCCAGCGGGGGATACGAAAGCCAGCGGGCTTTGATGCGGCACTCGCCATACGAACCGTATTTCGACCTGAGGGGGCCATGCGCCCCTACGAGGACGGGATGGGCGCGGACGGGCTATTGCGATACAGATGGCGAGGCAGCGACCCGAACCACCCAGAGAACCGCGCTCTCCGGAAGGCGATGGAACGTCAGGTTCCGATTATCTGGTTCGAAGGCTTTGCTCCCGCCCTCTATACGGCCATTGCACCGGTCTACTTGCTGGCTGAGGAGCCTGAGCGGCAGCAGTTTGTTGTGGCGCTCGGAGAGGATCAGTTGGTCCTCGATGTCGGAGGGGAGGTCAATTCGCGGCGCAAGCGTTATGTCGAAACCATGACGAAACGCCGATTGCACCAGCCGCTCTTTCGGGCGGGTGTTATGCATGCGTATGAGACAAGATGTGCTATTTGTGCGTTCCGCCACGGAAACCTACTCGACGCGGCTCACATCACTCCTGATTCGACCGAGGATGGAGTTCCGGCGACATCCAACGGTTTGGCCCTCTGCAAGATTCACCACGGGGCCTACGATGCCAACATCATGGGTATCCGTCCGGACCTGGTCATCGAGGTGCGCCCGGACATTCTCGAAGAGATAGATGGCCCGATGCTGAAGCATGGCATTCAGGCACTCCACGGCGAAAAGCTCATGATGGTCCCCCGGTCGCGGAGGGAGAGGCCTGATGAGGTTCGGCTGGAAGCCCGGTACCAGCAATTTCGAACTGCGCCGGTATAACCCTTTAACATTAGAATGTCCAGGAGACGTCCAAAGAGCCAGCGGGGAGTCTGTGACGCACGTGGAGTGCCGATTGAGTCCGCGCACTTCCGCTTTCCCGAATCCGAAATGGCGGAAGGTCGCGACCTGACGCCGAAATAGGCTTCTCATACCTCTGATGGAAGCCTTGTGACCCTCAACCCATGCTCGCAGGGCTCGGCGACGAGGCTATCACCATCTTGGTGGTCCCGCGGAGGTTGCCCGGGACGGATAGTTAACCCGGTAGCAAGAGAAGACCGTGACGGTCAGCGTACGGAACAGCGCCGTCGCGGCGAGTTCTGCGATGATCAGTGGCACCCGAGAGAAACGACAGAGGCGATCACGTGAACGAGCCGCAACATGGTACGAGCCAGTATCCCGCCTACCGCTTTGACCGAGGTGGCGTAAGTGTCTACGTCGTCGCCATGCCCATTCGTGCGGTGTCCCTGCACCTCCCTATTCCGGATCCGACGGAACCGTTTCAGGGAAACCGAAGGGTGGACGGTGCGCACGCTGAGGGTTTTGCCCAGTACTGGAAGCAGAATGAGCGGTGGGCGGCTCCGCCGCTTCTGCTCGATTCCCGAGTCAGTCTGCGCAAGTGGTTCGCGGTTAACCACACCACGGGCGGTGTTGCGCATGGAGTGCTGACGGTGCCGGACACGTCGGTCGATGCGATCAAGATCCTTGACGGTCAGCACCGTATCCTTGGGTGGAGCATCGCGGTGGAGCAGATTGAGGCCGAGTACTCCACGGCCCGGCGGTTGGCCGATCAGGCGCTTCGTGCAGGGGAGGCCCGGAGGATTCGCGAAGCCGAGACTCGGTTGGAGCGGGCCGAGCAGGCTCGGAACCGGCTGCGGCATGAGCACGTGACGGTCGAGATCTACGAGAAAATCGACGAGGTAGAGCACGGTCAGTTCTTCTCGGACATCGCCATCAACGCCAAGGGCATCAACAAGTCGGTTCTGGCAAGCCTCGACCAGCGCGACATCGTCAACCGAGTCGCGTCCGACCTTGCCGAGAGCCAACCCCTCCTGAAGGGCCTCGTGGACTTCGAGAAGGACCGGATGACCGTCAAGAGTGAGTCGTTCATCTCGGCCAAGAACTTGGGTGATGTCATCCGCGCCGCCGCGATCGGACCAGAGTCCCGCGCCACTCAACGACGCGAGGAGCGAATGCGGGCGGCCGACGTCAGTGTCGTGAGTGTTCAGTTCCTTGAGGTGCTCGAGGCGGAGATCGGCGACGTTCGGCGGCTCGCAGCCGGCGACGTCACGCCATCGGAGATCCGGGCGCGGAGCCTCATCGCCTCGCCAACGATCTTGAGGTGTTTGGCGGGAGCGTTCAGGGAGCTTGCGGTCTCGGAAGTCGAACGTGACCGTCCGCAAGTGGACCCTGAGGGCGTTGCCGTCTTCCGTCGGCTTCTCGGATCTCTCGACAGGCGGCTGGGATTCCCGATCGAGAAGCTCTGGTTTAGCACCGGGCACTTTCCAACGGAGTCCAGCAAGGCGCCCTCGTCGCGCGTACAGGACATTCGAGGTCTGACCAACACGCTAGTGATGTGGGGTCAGTTCGGCGTACCTCCCCGGACGTAGCGCGTGCGGCCCCTGGAGGTGGTCACGGCTCCGATCTCATCTGCTCAAGTGCCCTTTCGAGCACCGCACGCCACAGGTGCGGCGCGACCGTGTCCTTCAGGTCGTCTAGTACATCCTCGGCGTGGCGGTCGATGGTGCGCGCACGCCGGCTGGCCCGGTCGCCGGCGGCCACATCGCTGAAGGAATCTGTTGGCGCAGGCCGGGTGTCGTCGGCGGTCACCGGCAGCGAGTGCTCTGGCGAGGAGATCGAGACATCATCGATTGAGCCGTTGCCGTTAATGCTCCGCTCGGCCGACGGGCCGTCGTCGTCGAGATCCAGTTCCCCCGTGATCGGAACCGCGACACTCTCCGTCACGGGCTGCGAGGTACCGCCGAGTACCTCGGGCAGGTGCCCAGCAGGGTGGACGATGTTGAGGTAGTGAGTGGTCCGGGTCACCGCGATGTAGAGCATTCGGAATCCCTCGGGCCCCGCCTCGATGATCCGCTCGGGGTCGGCGATCACAATCGCGTCGAACTCCAGGCCCTTCGCCGCGACCGGACTGACGACGTTGATGGACTGGCTGAGCCCGCCGCGGTCCGCGTCGTTCCACTTCACACCCTCGCGATCTAAGAGCTCTTCGAGGTCTTGGCGGCGGGAGTCGGGGCAGATGACGCCGACGAATCGACCCACACCGCTGTGCGCCTTGACGACTTCAAGGACTGCCGCGTCAAAGTCCTCTTCGAGGTCGACCGAACGGAACTGCGGGCCGGGCGCTACGTCCCGGACGACCACCGGGGGAGTGATTCCCGGGGCAGCTTGGGTAAGGACGTCTGCAGCGAGGTCCATGACGGATCGAGGGACGCGATAACCGTGCGAGAGCTCAACGATTTCCGCCTCATATTTCCGCTCCAATTCGTCGACGACGTCGTCCCAGGAGTTGCGGGCCCAGTTCCCCGTCGACTGTGCGATGTCACCGACGACAGTCATCGAGCCCCCCGAAGAACGATTCGCGATCGCCTTGAGTTGCATCGGAGTGAGGTCCTGAGCTTCGTCGACCACGATGTGGTGGTACGTCTCCGTCGCACCGGACATTTCGCTCTGAACGGCGTCGAGTAGGACGAGGTCCTCCTTCGACCACGACTCCTCTGAGATCCGCGAGGCGGACTGGCGCCTCAGGAGTTGGATCTCTTCGCTTCCGAAGGCACGGGGAGCGGCAGCGACGAGGCGTTCGAGGCTGCCGAAGAGCTCGGACAGGAACTGCGGTGGTGTTAGGCGCGGCCAGACCCGCTCGACAAAGTTCTCGATGTCGGCCGCTCGGAGGAGCTCTTGCGGGTCGCGGCCGAGCCGGGTGCCGTCGTTGTCGAATCCACGACGGACGAGCACGCCGAGGCGGCTCATCAGGGCGGTGCGGAACCGAGCGCGACCGTTGTTGTAGTTCAACGGCAGCAGATTTTCGACAAGATCGTCGACGTCCTCCGGCGAGATCGATACCGCCCACGTGCGTCCCGTGACGGTAAACCGTGTGTCGTCCGCGGGACGCCGGACCCGGTTTCGCAGGCCGTTGAGGATGAGCTCGTCCATACGTCCGTCCCCCTTGAGCTTCGCGACGGCGGGCTCCTCTTTTCGAGTGACGCTGACGGTGACCGAGAGCATCCCCTGGAGATCGGTCTGATTGACGTTCTCGTCGCCGAGTTCGGGGAGCACCTGCCTGATGTAGCGCGTGAAGGTCGGGTTGGGGCCTACCACTAGGACGTCCCTGGGGTCCAACTGGTCGCTGTAGGTAAACAGCAGGTAGGAGACGCGATGGAGGGCCACAGCCGTCTTGCCTGTGCCAGGTCCGCCCTGGATTACGAGGAGACGCTCGAGCGGCGTCCGTATGAGCTTGCTCTGGGCGGCCTGGATCGTCTGGACAATCTGCTGAAGCTCGGGCGTCCGACCACGACCGAGTGCCTCTTGGAGGAGTTCGTCTCCCTCGATGACCGCAAGCGCCGGGTCGTCAAGGCTGGCGATCCTGCTCGCGAGCTCCGCGAAGACCACGTCATCAATGTTGATGATCCGGTTCTCGTTGATGGCTGTGGTGAAGTCACGCCGGCTACGGACATTGCTCGGATTCTCGGCGGTCGCCTCACGCATCCGCATGATGAGTGGAGCTTTCCAGGCGAAGACCTTGACCTGTCGCTTGGAATCGGTAATTGCGTGTTGCCCGACGTAGTACTCGGTGCCGTCATCCTGGATGAGCTTGGTGAAGGCGACCGCGTCCGTCGGCTTCCCGAGGGTGGAGTCGGAGTCAGCATTCTTCTTCAGAGCCGCCCGTGCCTTGGCGTCAGCGGCCTGCATGAATGCTGACTGCCGTGAGTGCCGCTTTTCCTCCCGCAACCGCAGAGCTTCGTCGAAGTAGTCCTGCTCGTGCTGAAGTTCTGGGTGCGCGTCAGTGCGCTCGATGGGTCAAGTCCTCTGGGGTGGTGTACGGGTTCGGCGTGATTCCTTCGTGGGGTGTTAGGCGCTGATGGCGCCGGCGATGGCGGGGTCCTCCTGTTCGGTCTCGGTGGTGGTGATGAGGCTCAGGCGGGCTTTGGCGAGGGCGTCGAGGCCGAAGTAGCGGCGGCCTTCGGCCCATTCGTCGTGCTGCTCGGCGAGCACGGCCCCGACGAGGCGGATGATGCTGGTGCGGTCGGGGAAGATGCCGACGACGTCGGTGCGGCGGCGGATCTCGCGGTTGAGGCGCTCGTTGGGGTTGTTGGACCAGATCTGGCGCCACAGGGCCTTGGGGAAGCCGGTGAAGGCCAGGATGTCGCCGCGGGCGTCGTCGAGGTGGGCGTGGACGTCGGGCAGCTGGGTCTCGACGGCGTCGAGGAGCTTGTCGAACTGGGCCTGGACGGCGGGGGCGTCGACCTGGTCGTAGACCGAGTGCAGCATGGCCTTCACGGCCGGCCAGGACGCCTTGGGGCACTTGGCCATGAGGTTCGCCGCGTAGTGCGTGCGGCACCGCTGCCACGCCGCCCCGGGCAGGGTCGCCCCGATGGCCTCGACCAGGCCGGCGTGGGCGTCGGACGTCACGAGCTTGACCCCGGTCAGGCCCCGGGCGACGAGGTCACGGAAGAACGCCAGCCACCCCGCCCCGGACTCGGCCGTGGCGACCTGGACACCGAGGACCTCGCGGTGGCCGTCGGCGTTGACGCCGGTGGCGACCAGGACGGCGACCTTGACCACCCGGCCACCCTCGCGGACCCGCATCGTGAGCGCGTCCGCGGCGAGGAACGTGTACGGGCCGGCGTCCAGCGGCCGGGTGCGGAAGTCCTCGACCTGGGCGTCGAGGTCCTTGGCCATCTGTGAGACCTGGGACCTGCTCAGCCCGGTGATCCCCAGGGTCTGGACGAGCTTGTCCATCCGCCGGGTGGAGACGCCCAGGAGGTAGCAGGTCGCCACCACGCTGGTCAGGGCCGCCTCGGCGCGGCGGCGCCGCTCGAGGAGCCAGTCGGGGAAGTAGGACCCGGTGCGCAGCTTCGGGATCGCGACGTCGATGGTCCCGGCGCGGGTGTCGAAGTCGCGGTGGCGGTAGCCGTTGCGCCGGTTGGTGCGCTCGTCCGAGACCTGCCCCCACGCTGCACCACACACGGCGTCGGCGTCGGCGGAGAGCAGGGCGTTGATGAACGTGGTGAGCAGCTGGCGCAGCAGGTCCGGGGACGCCTGGGCAAGGTGGTCCTGGAGAATCCGGGCAGGGTCGATACTGGAAGGAGCGGTCATCGCAGTCGGTCCTTTTCGAGAGTGCTGTGGAAGGTTCACTCGAAGGATCACGCGGTGACCGCACTCGTCTACGACGACACGCTCACCGAGCTACCGGTACACCACTCTGCTGGACGCAACTGCTCGATGAGGGTCATTGGGAGTTCTCTCGGGAGGTCAGTGGCTGTTTCGGTAAGTGTAGGTCTGGCCACCCAGATTTCAGCCCAGAGCGGCTGCTATCCAGCGCCGTTCGACACCGGGCTCGGCTGTCGACCACTCCCACCCACCTGTGTCGCCCAGTTCACATCCGGCGCCCGTGGTCCTCGCCTGGGAAGCCGCTGTGGGCAACGAGAATGTCTGCGAGGTCGATGACGGATGGACTTGTCCGCGGGGCGGCGCGCTGGATGCATGCTGGCATGCGGGACGTTTGAGAGAGATGTCGCCACCAGGCGCGCTGGCGCGCCGTAGTGATTAGCCCCGCTCCTTAAGGTGATGCGGGCTGGAATTCCCTGGCGCCGCCGTCGCTCGTGCTGCCACGATGACCATCCCGGTCAGCAAGCAGCCGGTCCGGCTTGCCGGGCACCGGTCCTGCGTGTCGGCGACCGGGGCCATCTGTCTGCGGAACAGATCCGGCACGGTGCGATGAGCACCTGGGGTTCAACTCCCCGAAGGACGCCGCCGTCCGGGCCATCACGGCCGGGTGCCAGCGGGCCTGCACTGCCAACGCGGAGCGCCGGTCCCCGTACCCGGCCGTGCCGGCCGGCGGCGTTCACCACGCACACGAGAGGAGGAAGGAAGATGTCGCTGTTCACCGTCACGGTGCCCGCGCGGCACTGCGCGGTCGTCTACCGGCACGGCCGGCTCGACCGCGTGCTCGAGAGCGGGCGGCACCCGCGTGGCTGGGCCACGCGCCGGTTGCTCGTCGACCTGCGCGACCACCTCCTGCCCCTCTCGCCGCAGGAGGTGCCCACCGCCGACGGCATCACCGTCAAGGTCAGCGCCGTCGTGCGGTGGGCGGTGGCCGACGCGGTGGTCTTCGTCGAGCGCGCTGCCGACCCGGTCGGCCAGGTCTACCTCGCCGCCCAGGTCGGGATCCGCGAGGTGCTCGGCGGACTCGCCGTCGAGGACCTCGTGCGGCGGGGTGCGTCGCTGCCGGTCGCCGAGCTCACCGCCGCGACGGACGCTGTCGCACGCACGGTGGGGATCGCCGTCGCTGAGGTCGTGGTCAAGGACGTGATCCTTCCTGCCGAGCTGCGGGCCGCGGCGACCGAGCTGGCCACGGCTCGACAGCGTGGGCAGGCGGTCCTGGAGCAGGCGCGCGCTGAGACCGCCGCGCTGCGGTCCATGGCGAACGGGGCCGCGCTGCTCGACGCCCACCCGGCGCTGGCGCAGCTGCGGCTGGTGCAGGCGGCGCCGATGGGCTCGACCGTGGTCCTGCACGTCGGCGACGCGAGCACGTCCACGTGACCGCGCAGTCGCCCGGATCCGCTCCGCGGGTCCGGGCGGCTGTTCAGTGGTGGTTGCTCAATGGCCGTGGCCGTGGCCGTGGTGGCTCCCGTGCCCGTGGGCCATCAGCTCGGCCAGCGAGATCGTGGGCTCCTCGACCAGCAGGGGCAGGATGTGCTCGTTCTCCTTGGCCTGGTGGCTGGAGAATGTTTCGAACACCGCCCGCCCGTAGGCGCCCGCGGCGGCGGGGTCCTGCGTGCGTGCGGCCAGGTCGGCGAACCGCCGGATCAGGACGTGCTCGGCGAGCATGGCCGCGATGAGCAGCCGTCCCTCCGGCAGGTTCGCGGCCGCCGGGTAGGTGGTCGCCTCCTCCTGCTCGGCATGGGGGACGAGCGTGGTGCGGATCCACTCCGTCAGCTCGGCCCGCGCCGGCGCAGGGTCGGTCCCTGACTCGGCCGCATCGACGAGCGCGGCGCTGAGCCGGTCGAGGTCGGCCCGCATGAGCGCGTGGTGGCTCCGGATCTCCTCCGCGACGTACGCGTCCGCGGCGCGGCCGTCCGTCGTCTCGGTCATGGTGCCCTCCTGTCGGTCTACGAGAGGCTCACTTCCACCTTCGCCCGCAGGGGGTCGGCTTCGCGTGAGGCCGAGGTCCCGCGACGGGAGGTGAGGTCACCGAGCACGGCCAGCGCCCGGCGCCTGGAGGGCATGAACCGCAGGAAGAACACGAGCCGGAGCACCCAGGCGACCGCGCCGGTGAACCCCACGCCGTACAGCTCGGCCACCGAGCGGCCGAGCCCGAAGGACGCCGCACGGCCGAGCCCGCGGTAGGTGAACGGCCGCGTGGCGCGGCCGGCGATGGCCCGGGCGACGTTGTCACCGACGTGGGCTCCCGTCTTGATCGCCCACAGGGCGTTCGCCGGGACCGGCGCGTCGGTGCCCGGACGGACGACGCGTGCTGCGTCGCCGCCGGCCCAGACGTCGCCGGTCACCGACAGGTCGGGGGCGGTCACCAGCCGGCCCCGCTCGTCCTGGGTCGACCCGAGCCCGGGCAGCGGGACGGGCGCCTGCCCGACCGTGCCGAGCACGACCGCGGCGGGCAGGAACGTGCCGTCGTCGAGGTGGGCGCCGTCGGGGGTGACGGCGGTGAGCCGGGTCCCGGTGCGTACCACCACGCCGGCCCGGGCGAGCTCGCGCTCGGTCCGGGCGGCCAGGGCCGGCTGGTCGGCCCGCAGCTCCGGCACGATCCGCTCACCGGCGTGCACGAGGGTGACGGCGAGGGTGCCCCCGCCGAGGTCGGCGACGGCGGCGGCCATCTCCGCGCCCGCGAGCCCGCCGCCCGCGACGACCACCGAGGTGGCGGCCGGGTCCGCCGTCGAACCGGTGCTCCGGTCGTCGCGCGCGGTGCGGGCGAGGGCGTGCACGGCCTGGGTGAGCGCCGCGATGCCGCCCGGTGCGCGCAGCGTGTACCCGTGCTCGCGCAGCCCCGGGACGCCGTCGACCGGCTCCTGCGCACCGGTCCCGACGACGAGGTGGTCGAACCAGAGCAGCTCCACGACGCCGTCGGCGATGTGCTCGTACGTGACGGACCGTGCCACCGGGTCGACGGCGAGCACCCTGGCGTGGACGAACCGGGCCAGAGGACACGCCTCCTGCAGTGGCGTCCGGGTGCGCTCGTAGGGCAGGAGCCCGGCCAGCACCTCGCCGGTGAAGCCGTGGAAGCTGTGGGCGTCGTCGGCGCTGACGACGACGATCTCCACCCGGCCCTCCCGCACCTCGCGGCCCAGCCGCCGCACGAGCGAGCGGTAGGCGTGCACCGTGACGTACCCGCCGCCCAGGAGCACCACCCGCATCATGCCGTCACCGCCGTCGCCCGGGCGGGCACCAGGGGCGCCCCGAACGAGGTCGGCGCCGCGGGCCGGAAGCCGAGGTGCCCCTGGTCGGCCGCGACGTCGCGGATGTGGTCCACCTGCTCGAGCGTGGGGGTCCCGATCGCGAAGTGACCGGCGTGCCCGGTCAGGGCCAGCAGCGCCGTCTCGGCGAAGCAGGCGTAGGCGCGACCGTCGGGCAGCCCGATGTCCCCGCCGACCAGGCGCAGCGTGGGGATCTCCACGATGCCGCCGTCGACGACGAGGACGTCGGGCCGGGCCTCGGCCAGTCCGGGAGCGGTGTTCCGCGGCTGGGTGGCGTCCAGGACGACGGCGCCCGGAGCCAGGTGGTGAGGCTGGAGCAGCGCGTCGGTGGACGCGGTGAGCAGGACGACGAGGTCCGCCTCGGCGACGACCGCGAGGTCGGTGGCCGTGACGGTCGGAACGGTGGGCCGGACGGCGTCGGCCAGCGCCGTCAGGCGGGCGGTGGAGCGCGCCACGAGGGTGAGCCGGTGCGCGGCACCGTCGCGGGCGAGCAGGCGCGTGACAGCCGAGCCGACGCTGCCGGTCGCCCCGACCACGGCCACGTGCCGGCCGCCGCGGGTGGCCAGGTCGAGCAGGTCCCGGACCTGGGCGTCGACGGTGGCGGCGGTGAACGCGTTGCCGTTGGTCACGCCGATGTCGTCCCGGGCGCGCAGGGCGAGGCCGCCGCCGGTCACGGTCGCGGTCAGCGCGCCGAGCCCGACGACGTCGGCGCCGAGCCGGACGGCGCGGTCCACGGCGCGGACCACCCGGCGCCGGCCCTCGACCGGGTCCGCCAGGAGGTGCCGGGCGCCGTAGGGCACGAGGAGCACGTGGCCGACGTCGTGGCCGCCGATGCGCACGCCCGCCATGCGCACCGGTGGGGGGTCGAGACGGCGCAGGGCAGTGTCGTAGAACCGCTCGGGCACCGCGGCGAGCGGGGACCACACCCGGCCGAGGTCCTCGGCGAGGGAGGTGCGCGGGTGGACGAGGAAGGCGAAGCTGGGACTCATGATGGCTGCTCCGGGGTCAGGGGACCTGCTGACCCTGAGGAGGTGCCCGCGGCCGCGGTGATACCGCCGCGTCGCGCCCGTTGCTGCGGTGATGGCGCCGTGCCGCACCAGCGCGTCTTGCCGAGGAGGACGTCAGGCAGGTCCGCACGGTCTCTTCGGCGAGCCAGGATGGTCCCGCCCTGCGGGCCGTCAGGCCGACGGCAGGGACCGGACCGTGTCCGCGAACGTGTGCAGGTTTCCCACCGGCGCGGTGAGCGGGTACGAGCAGGACGTGGCCAGGGTCAGCCCTGCGCCGCCGGCCGCCCACGCTGCACGCACGCCGGCGGCCACCTCCGCCGGGCCTCCACGTGCCAGGGCGCCGTGCTGGTCGAGCCCGCCGATGACCGCCTTCCCGGTCAGCTCCCTGCCCTCGGCGAGACCGGGACCGCCCTCTGACGTGTGCTCCCAGCTCACCACGTTCACCGGCAGCTCCCGCGCGAGGGGCAGCAGCGGGAACGGCAGGTGGAAGTGGGCCACCCGCATCTGCGCCGGCTCGGCCGCCGCCATGACCGCCTGGTCCCACGGCAGGACGGCCTCGCGGTACTCCGTAAGCGAGAGCACGGCGGCGGAGGCAGGGAAGAGGGAGAAGTAGATCCCGTCAGCGCCCGCACCCAGGAGCGCCCGGACCAGGTCGACCGTCGTGCGGGTGACCGCGTCGAGCGCGCGGTCGACTGCCGACCGGTGCATCCGCAGATCTGCGACGAACCGCTCGCCCGCCAGGTAGCGGATCACGCTCAGCGGCGTGAAGACGGTGGGCAGGAGCGGGACGTCGGGGCCCAGCCTGTCCCGCAGGAGCCGGACGACCTCGACCTCCCGGCTGAGCGAGGGGGCGTCGGTGACGTCGATCGCCTCCAGGCGGAGCCAGTCCTCGGGCCCGGCGACCGGTCGGAAGGAGTAGTCGCGCACCCCCATGACGTCCCCGCGGTACTCGGTGCGCGCGCCCCACGCCTCGCTCATGAAAGAGGCGGACGGGGTGATCTTGAGAAGGTCGAGGCCGAGCGAGTCGTGGTGGGCGACCGCGGACCGGGCGTGGGCGGCGGCGTCCTGGTCGTCCACCGGCCAGTGCCGCCACAGGGTCATGGGCGGGCGGTCCGTCACCTCGCCCGCCAGCGCGGCGAGCACGCGTTCCCGGCCGGTGACGCTCACGTGCGCGTCCGCCCGATCTGCTGGCCGCGCGTGGCCAGGCCCGAGCGTTCGAGCGCCAGCACGGCGACGACGGCGAGCACGATGACCACCGTGGCCGCCGCGGCGACGGAGGGGTTCGCGGCGAACTGGACGTTGGTGTAGATCCGCATGGCGAGCGTGGTGGTGCTCGGACCGGCGATGAACAGGGTGATGGCGAGCTCGCCGAACGCCAGGACTGCGGTGAAGGTGGCACCGGCGAGGACACCGGGCAGAACGTGCGGCAGGACGACCGTCCGCAGCCGTCGCCACCGGCTCGCCCCGAGGCTCTCCGCCGCCACCTCGAGATCGGGGTCGAGGGTCTCCAGCGAGGCCGCGACGGTGCGGGCCACGTACGGCACGCCCACCAGCACGTACGCCGCCAGCAGGCCCGTGACCGAGCCGACGAGCCGGAAGGCGGTGAGGTAGTAGAGGAACGCCAGTCCCATGAGGACCTCGGCGACCATGAGCGGCGAGAGCATGAAGAGGGCGAGCGCGCCCCGTCCGGGGTACTCCCACCGGGTGATGGCGTAGCCGGCGAACGTCCCGAGGACGGTGGCGACCGGGGTGGCGACCGCCGTGAGCCAGAGGCTGAGCTGGAAGGAGCTGAGCCAGGCCCGGTCGGACAGGATCGCCTCGTACCACCGCAGGGAGATCCCCGTGGGCGGGAAGGTGAGGAAGCTGCCGGGGTTCACCGAGGCGCCGGCCACGACCACCAGGGGGGTGAGGAGGAAGACGAGGACGAGGATCCCGGCCGCGCGGGTGAGAACGACGAAGGCCCTATCGCGCACCGACGCCTCCCAGCCGTCGAAGCCAGGCGAACAGGGCCAGCAGGACGGCGGTCCCAGCCGCCGTGACCACGGCCAGCGTGAACCCCAGTGCCGACGCCGTCGGGTAGTCACCGAGCTGGAAGATCGTCTGGTAGACGCGGATGCCCAGGAAGGGCACCGTGTCGCCGCCGACCACGAGCGGGGTGACGTAGATGCCCATGGCGAGCACGAACACGAGCGTGGCCGCGACCGTCACGGAGGGCAGCGACAGGGGCAGGGTGACCCGGAAGAAGGTCCGGGCGGCCCCGGCCCCCAGGCTGGTCGACGCCGTCTCGAGGTCACGCGGCACGGCGGCGACGCCTGGGGCGATCGTCAGCGCCGCGAAGGGCAGGAGCACGTGCGTGGTGGCCACGAACGCCGCCGGGGTGTTGTAGAGCATCTGCGGCGCCGCCGAACCGGCGATCGTCTCCCACAGCGACGCCACCGCCCCGTTGGGGGCCAGGAGCACCAGCCAGCCGTAGCTGCGCACGATGACGCTCGTCAGCAGCGGGGAGAGCACCGCGATGAGGACGACCGCGCGGGTCCAGCGAGAGCGGGCCCGGGCGAGCGGGACGGCCATGAGATAACCGCCGACGACGGCGGTGACCATGACGAGCAGGGCCAGCACCAGGGTCTCCCAGATGGCGTCGACGTAGTAC